>CAVGDP010000166.1:0-5395 GCA_963627985.1 uncultured Eubacteriales bacterium | reverse complement strand
TTCAATAACTATTCGAATAACTTCAATAACTATTCGAATAACTTCAATAACCATTTTGATGATTTTAGTACTTATTCTAACTATTATATAATCAAATCATTACAAGAGCGAAAAATTGCACATTTTTACTCAAAAAAGATCCTTAAAAAATGACTTTATAGTGAAAATAGAATATTTTAGAGGCGTGAAACATTGCAATATTTTTGTAGTTTTATGATAGGTTAAAATAAGAAATCATTAATTGCTTATAGAATATTAATTTCCTATAACTATATTTATTCTAATCTTTTATATAACACTTTATTTTTAGAGGATATTAATAAAATAGATTATTGTTCTTTCTTATTAGATTCTCGTTTTGTAACAAAGTCATAGTAGTACTCACTCAAAATTAGTTTATATAAATTATCCTAAACATAATACCTACATTAAGGTATTTGATAAAGGTATTAATACTTATATTTTTGCAAAATTATTTATGTAATTATGATAAAAGAAAAAGGAAGAAAGATAAAGAAAAAATTTTGGCGAAAGTATCATCGCTATATAGGACTGATATTTAGTTTTTTTCTAATTATGTTTTGTGTAAGTGGAGTAATCCTCAATCACAGAACAGTAGTCTCTTCTATAGATGTAAATAGAAAATTATTACCTTCTGCTTATACTATCAAAAACTATAATAATGGAATAATCAAAGCAACATTACCCTACAAAAAAGACTATATTCTTTGCTATGGAGTCGGTGGTTGTTTTGTTGCGGATAAAAGATTTGAGAATTTTCACTCCTTTAATAGCGGTTTTGATAAAGGAATTGACAATAAGAAGGTAAATGGTGCCATTATGACCACAGATTCATCGTACTATGCGATAACACAATATGCTTTTTACAAGTTAGTAAATAATTCTTGGCATAAAATATCCTTACAAAATAACAAAGAACGACTATCGGATATAACCTTAAAGGAAGATTCTATTATAATTCTTTCACGCAGTAAAGTATTTATTTTCTCCCATAAGGACAATACTATAAAATCTCTATATCTTAAACCTCCAACTAATTACGAAAACAAGACAACATTATTCAAAATAGTGTGGTTATTACATTCTGGGGAATTATTTGGCAAGGTGGGTAAGATATTTGTTGATTTTATTGCAATAATTATTACATTTCTCTGCATAGGTGGTATTATACATTTCATTTTGCCATATAATATTCGTCGAAAAGCAAAGAAAAATATAGCATCTAATAGAGAAAAGAAATTTATGCGTTATAATCTCAAATTACATCGTAAGGTTGGGTTATGGAGTATTGTTTTTACTTTGTTGATTACACTAACTGGAATGTCTTTGCGTCCTCCGCTTATGGTACCATTAGTATTGAATAAAATCACTGATATAAAAAGTGTTATAACTAAGAATAAGAATCCTTTCGCAGATAAACTCCGAGCAATTAGATGGGACGATAATACAAATTCTTGGCTTATCTCCACGTCGGAAGGGTGGTATAGGGCAAGGACGTTAGATAGTAAATTGGAGAAAATTACACTTTCGCCGTATATCTCACCTATGGGAGTAAATATTTTTGCAAAAGACAAGAGGGGTAATTGGATTGTGGGTTCTTTTGCAGGTATTGTTAGATGGAATACAAAAACTAATGAAATAAAAGATTATTTTACTAATAAAGATTATGTTTTCTATAGCAACAAACGTCCTATCGGTAGCGTTATGGCAAGTGGTTATAGTACTGAAATAGAAGAAAAAGACGATATTATCTTTACTTATGATAAGGGTAGCTTAACACCTCTTCCTAATATGCCAAAAATATTGCAACGAATTCCTATTTCGTTGTGGAATTTAGCATTAGAGGTGCATACAGGTCGTATATATTCCTTCTTTTTAGGACAATTAAATGCTTTGTATGTATTTTTCTCTGGTGTAATTGTGATTTTGATATTAGTTTCTGGCGTTATAATTATACATAGACATAGATAAATCAATTATTTATTCCTTATTTTTGAATAACTCTTAATAAGATCGCATTTTTGGAGATAATCTCTCTATTTTTATTAGTAGTACATTATATTATATGTGCGGTAAAAATTATAGAGAAAACACTCTCTTATATTTGATTTTGAAAAATAAAAGAATAATTACAAGGTACTATTATCTTTTTTTGTACTTTTGCAAAATTATTTTTTGATAATTTATATCTATTTTGAATGATTATAATCTTGGTAGGAAATGATAGAAGATAAAAAAGAAATACAAGAGAATTTGCAGACAGGATATCAACGAGAAGACAGATATAATCCGCAGACCATTAATCAATTGGCTCAACATTACAAGGCAATATTAAGTCTTTTGGGAGAAGACCCTAATAGAGACGGATTATTGAAAACACCAGAGCGAATAGCAAAGGCAATGCTCTTTTTTACTCAAGGATATGAGATGAATCCTGCACAAATACTTCGCAGTGCAATGTTCAAAGAAGACTATAAACAAATGGTAATTGTCAAAGATATAGAGATTTATTCACTGTGCGAACATCATTTAGTTCCTTTTTTTGGCAAAGCACATGTGGCTTATATTCCTAATGGTAGAATAGTTGGTTTGAGCAAAATACCACGTGTAGTAGATTGTTTTGCTCGGCGTTTGCAAGTACAAGAGAGAATGACAAGAGAGATTCTAACGTGTATTCAAGATACTCTTCAGCCACTTGGAGTAGCTGTTGTAATAGAAGCACGACACCTTTGTATGTCTATGCGTGGAGTACAGAAACAAAACTCATTAACAACTACTTCTGATTTTACTGGTGCATTCAAAAAAGATCAAAGAACAAGAGAAGAATTTATGCATTTGATAGGGGTTCATTTGAATTAAAAGAGAGAAAAAAACAAAAATAAAACAAAAAAAATTTGTTAGTCGCTATAAAATATGTAAATTTGCAACTTAAAATTTTTCTTCTTTTGATAAAAAAATTTATAATACAATGAAAATATACAATACATCACAGATTAGAAATATCGCTTTAGTTGGTGGTAACAAAAGTGGTAAGACTACATTAGCAGAGGCTATTGCAGTAAATGGAGGTTTAGTTAATCGTATGGGAAGCATAGAGGCTGGCAATACATTATCGGATTATAGAGACATAGAAATAGAAAGAAAGTCATCCGTAGTAAGTACTGTTTTGTATGCAGAGGCAAACGATAAGAAAGTAAATATTATAGACGTTCCAGGTTTTACTGATTTTCAAGGCGAGGTAGTAACTGCCTTTTCTGCAGTAGAGACTGCCGTTGTTGTAGTTAATGCACAGAGTGGCGTTGAGGTAGGTACAGAAATAGCAATGATGCATGGAGAGAAAATGAATACTCCTATTATGTTTGCTATTAATCAATTAGACGCAGAAAAAGCAGACTTCAATCAAACTATTGCAGCACTAAAAGAGTCGTACGGAGAGAAGATTACTTTGATACAATATCCTATTAACGCAGGAGTTGGTTTTGATGCTTTTATTGATTTGCTTACACAGAAAATGTACAAATATCCAAAAGGTGGCGGTAAGGCAGAGATAAGTGATATACCTGCAGATCAAAAAGATCGCGTAGAAGAATTGCGTTCTGCTTTGGTAGAAAATGCAGCTACAGGAGATGACGCTTTGATGGAGAAATATTTTGAGGATGGCGATCTTTCCATAGATGATATGCGTAAAGGTTTGAAAGAAGGTATTGCCTCTCGTTCAATATTCCCTGTTATATGTGTTTCAGGTAAAGAAAACATAGGTGCTGACCGTATGATAGAATTTGTATGTAATAACGTTCCTGCTCCGAATGAGGCTATTAATGTATTGGAGTATAAGGACGGTAATAAGGCTACATACGATGCTTCTAAGGATATAGTTGCTTACGTATTTAAGGCAGCTAATGAACAACATGTTGGAGAGGTTACTTACATGAAAATATTAGAAGGAGAGCTAGTTAATGGTTTGGATGTTATCTCTTCTGCTAATGGTTCAAAAGAAAGAATCTCTCAAATCAACGTTAATGCTGGTAAGAACAGAACTACCGTAGATAAGGCAGTAGCAGGAGATATTGTTTCTACTATTAAATTAAAGGATGTTAAGATAGGTACTACATTGACCTCTGCTAAGAATACAGGTCTTGTAGTTAAACCTACACAATACCCAGAGCCTATATACACAACAGCTATTCGTGCTTTGGATTCCACAGAGGACGAAAAACTTGGTGCTTCTTTGAATGATTACACTGCACACGACCCTGCTATGCACAATTATATTGCTCGTGAGGCTAAACAAACAATTGTTGCTGCTATGGGTGAATTTCATGTCAATACATTAAAATGGTATTTGGATAATGTTTACAAAGTAAAAACAGAATTCTATGCTCCAAAGATTCCTTATAGAGAAACCATAACTAAGGACGCAGAAGCAATGTATAGACATAAGAAACAATCTGGTGGAGCAGGTCAATTTGGAGAGGTTCATTTATATATCCAACCTTATTATGAAGGTATGCCTAACCAAACGAAATATCCAATTCGTGGTAGTGAGACAATAGAATTGCAATGGGGCGGTAAATTAATCTTCAACAATTGTATTGTAGGAGGAGCAATAGATGCTCGTTTTATGCCTGCAATCCTAAAAGGTATAATGGAGAAAATGGAAGAGGGACCATTAACAGGTTCGTATGCAAGAGATATTGTTGTTAATGTATTTGACGGTAAGATGCACCCAGTAGATTCTAACGAAATGGCTTTCAAACTTGCTGGTAGAAATGCTTTTAAAGAGGCTTTCAAAAACGCGGGACCAAAGATTTTGGAGCCTATATACGATTTAGAGGTTAATGTTCCTTCTGATATGATGGGAGGAGTAATGACAGATTTGCAAGGACGTAGAGCAATCGTTATGGGTATGGACTCTAAGGGTAATCATCAAATCATTAAGACTAAAGCACCTTTGGCAGAGATGAACCGTTATTCTACCGCATTATCTTCTCTTACCTCTGGTCGTGGTATGTTTTCTATGAAATATAGCGAATATCAAGCAGTTCCAACGGATGTTCAGAATGCTTTATTGAAAGCATACGAAGAGGCTAACAAAGACGAAGAATAGAATATTTTCAATTCTAATAACAAAAGATGAGAGCAAAATACACTACTCTCATCTTTTTCTTTTTATTATTAGTGTCCATCAAAAATAAGGTAATCTATAAAAGATTAGAATAAATATAGTTATAGGAAATTAATATTCTGTAAGCAATTAATGATTTTTTATTCTAACCTATAATGAAAACTACAAAAATATTGCAATGTTTCACGTCTCTAAAATGTTCTATTTTTATTATAAGGTTATTTTTTAGGGGTCTTTTTTGAGTAAAAA
>CAVGDP010000165.1:0-5564 GCA_963627985.1 uncultured Eubacteriales bacterium | reverse complement strand
ATCAATAACTATTCGAATAACATCAATAACTATTCGAATAACATTAATAACTATTCAAATAACATCGATAACTGTTTGAATAAAATCAGATATTATTTTGACGATTTTTGCACTTATTTTAACTGTTATATAATCAAATAGTTACAAAGGTAAAATTTTCTCTATTTTTGCTTAAAATATACCCCTAAAAAATGACTTTATGGGGAAAATAGAACATTTTGAGTCTTTAAGGAAGGATACAATTTTTGAGTTTTCATACTAAATTAGAATAAGAAAGTTTGTCGTATCTTTATTCTATAACTTTGCTATAACATCTATTAGATAATTACGAGTATTTGGGCGTCAATTTTACTTATTAACACCATAAAAAAGGAGATTATAAACAAGAATAGCACAGATTTTGATATTTATTTTGTGGGAGTGAGTATTGAATGAACAAATTTTAGTATTTTTGCAAACAATTAGAAAACTTAAAAAAATATCAATCATAATGGAAGAAAATAATAATGCAAACCAAATGGCAAATGAAATGAATAATCAAGAAAATACACCAAATAATTTGCCAAATAATGAAACGAATACTACTTCTACAAAAGATAAAGGAACTTGTTCGGTAGAAGAGAAAAAGAGATCAAACAATAGTAATAAAATATTAATTATTATTACTTTGATTATTGCTTGTGTGGCTCTAATTGTCGCTTTGATAGGAATGTTTAATAAAGGAGAGAATGTAACTTCAACGAACGTAAAAGCCGGCAAAGTTATTCAGTCAGGAAATATGAAAATTGCGTACATTAATACTGATACCATTATGGCGAAATATACAATGGCAGTAGAGATGCAACAAGAATTGAAGACAAAACAATCAACGTTGGAAACATCGTTAAAGAATCAATATACGCAATTACAAAAAGAAGAACAAGAATATCTAAAAACAGGACACAATCTTACTCTTACTCAGCAACAAGCAAAAGAAAAAGAATTCAAAAGAAGAGAAGAGCAACTTTCTCAAGCAATGCAACAACAACCTGCTAAATTCCAACAAGAAGTTGCTGAACAAAATGAGAAATTATTAAATGCTGTCTTGGCGTTTGTTAAAGATTACAACGCTAAACACGATAAATATGATATTATACTTAGTTACTCGCGTTATAATGGTCCAACTCTTTATATCAATGAAGGTTTGGATATAACAAATGAGATAATTAAGGGGCTAAATGAAGAATATCAAAACGTGAAAAAGAATAAATAATAGAAGAATATTAATCAATCGCCCCGGATAATTAGTAATTGACCCCAAAGGTATGAAACAGAAAGGAATAATATTATTCGTAATTAGTATTATATTGGTTTATAGTGGTTTTTCTCAAAACATAGAAAACACACAAACTAATAGAAAGAAAGTGGCTGTTGTCTTGTCCGGCGGAGGAGCGAAAGGCTCGGCTCATATAGGGGCATTGAAAGTTTTGGAAAAAGCAAATATTCCCATAGATATAATAGTTGGTACGTCTATGGGGTCGTTAATGGGCGGATTGTATTCCATTGGTTATACTTCTTCTATGTTAGACTCTTTGGTGAGAATACAAGATTGGTCCTTTTTGCTTTCGGACAAAATAGATCCTAATGAGCAAGATATATTGCAAAGAGATAAGAATGATACTTATATGTTCTCTTTTGCATTAAATGATATAGGTAGATTATCTTTTGCAAGTTCGGGATTTATCAAAGGTAAAAATCTTGCTAATTTATTTGCTCGTCTAACATTAGGTTATCACGATAGCATAGATTTTAATAAATTGCCGATAGCATTTGCTTGTGTGGCAACGGATATAACTAATTTTAGAGAGATTGTTTTTCATTCTGGCAATTTAGCAACTGCTATGAGGGCGTCTATGAGTATTCCGGCCGTATTCTCGCCTGTCTATATGGATAGTATGGTATTGGTAGATGGAGGATTATTAAATAATTTCCCGGTTGATGTTGCCAAGGCAATGGGTGCTGATATTGTAATCGGGGTTTCGGTACAAAATGATATCAAAAAACAACCTACGGACTTCTCTTCCACATTCTCTATTATCAATCAACTAACAGATATTGGTAATTTGAATAAAACGGAGGAGAATATCTCAATGACGGATGTCTTTATTAAAGTTGATGTGAAAGGATATTCTGCTGCAAGTTTTTCTTTACCTGCAATTGATAGTCTTATCAAAAGAGGTGAGGATGCTACTATGAGTAAATGGGACGAATTAATGCAATTGAAACAAAAAATCGGCATAGACTCCGATTATGTTGCACCAAGAGTGCGTCCTTATCACATGGCAAGCCAACATATAAGGATGAAAATTAGTGAAGTAACGTTCTCTAATATAGAATCTACTGATAGTAAATATTTAATTGATAAATTCCATTTGGAGAAAGGAGGAACTACTACAATAAATGATTTAGAGAAGGTAATGATAAAACTTCGTACAAATCTTTTCTATAAAGATGCTTCCTACAAAATAGAATACAAAACGGACGGATATGCTATAAGAATAGAAAGTGAAGGAAAGAAAGCAGCAGAAGTTTATATGGGTGTAAGGTTCGATAACGAAGAGAAGGTATCTTTACAATTTAATGCAACTAAACCAATTCAACTTTTTGTTCCTTCTATTATTCAGACGACTATACGTTTAGGTACAAGAAGTATGGGTAAATTAGAGGCGACTTTTAATCCTTCTTCTTTTGCTTCTTTTAGTTTAGCGTATACTTATAGACATAATGATATGGATATTTATTGGAAAGGAGTGAAAGACTTTAATTCAGATTATAGCCAACATCAATTAGATTTGGGTATTATGGATTATGGTTTCCAAAATTTCTTATTTGATATCTATGTTAGGTGGGATTACTACTATTATAAGACGATTCTTATTGGTAGTAGGTCAAGAAGTCCTTTTGTTTCTGCATCTCATTTATTCTCTTATCACGCTAAAGTTCATTATGATAACTGCACAGATAAATATTATTCGCAAAGCGGGCAAAAATTTGAATTACAATACGCTTTATATACGGACAATTTCTACAAATATAATAACACCACTCCACTAAGTGAAGTATCGTTTAGATTTAGAAAGATTTTCCCTATCGCAAAGGACTTAGTAATAGTACCAACTCTTTACGGAAGAGGAGTATATGGAGACGAAATTCCAACGATATTGCAAAACGCAATCGGAGGGCATTTCTTTGGACACTATGTTGAACAACAAATTCCTTTTGCGGGTATAGGAAATATAGAGAGTGCAGAAAATAATTTCATTGCCTTGGAAATTAATTCAAGGTATTGTTTCTTGGATAATAATTATTTAAGTTTTGCTTTGGCGTTGGGACAAAATGCAGAAGAGATAGGGGATATTTTCTCCATAAATCCCCTATTTGGCGTTAGGACAACATATTCTTATAATTCGATTATAGGTCCTATTGGATTGTCTTTGGGTTATAGCACACGAATAAAAAAGACTTATCTATTCATTAATATAGGTTACGAATTTTAATTCTAAATAGAAGTCTATGTATTTACTTATCAGTATAATAAGAAACTTTCTTTTTTCTTTAGGAATAATAAAAAGTAGATCTTATACGGATATTTTTGTTATTTGTGTTGGCAATTTAAGGGTAGGTGGTACAGGTAAGACGCCAATGATTGAATATTTGATTCGCAATTTAGAAGCAAAATTTCCTATTGCAGTTGTCTCTTTGGGTTATAAACGCAAAGGCAAAGAATTAAGAGAAGTGCAACTAACAGATACTACCGTTATGGTCGGCGATGAACCAAAACAAATGAAGAATAAGTTTCCTAATATTTCGTTTTTTGTTAGTAAGGATCGCAATATTGCTATTGATTATATAAGAAAGAATTTGCCCCAGATACAAGTTGTTCTCTTGGATGACGCTTATCAATATAGAAAAACCAAAGCCAATCGCACTATTTTGCTAACAGAATATAATCGTCCATATTTTCAAGATCATATCCTACCATACGGACGCCTACGCGAGAGAAGAAAAGAAAGCAAAAGAGCATCTTATATCGTTGTAACAAAATCACCAAACAATCTATCGTATAGAGAAAAACAAGAGTTTATAAGCAAACTTTGTCCTTTGCCTAATCAAAAAGTGTTTTTCTCTACTATTATCTATAAACCATTAGTTGATAATCTCCATAAGTTATCTTCAAATAATATTAATAGTAGTATTGATAATCAAAAGAGTAATATAGTCCTTGTAGCAGGAATAGATAATCCTACCCCGGTGGTAAATTATTTGGAGGGATTAGCATATAAGGTTATATTAAAGAAATATTCCGATCATCACCGATTTACTAAAAATGAGATAGAAGAATTAGAAAAGTTATCAAAATCAAATTACAAGATTATAACTACCGAAAAGGATGCCGTTAGGTTAGAGAAAACTAATCTTCAATTCTCTATTTTGCCGATAGAAAACGAAATTGATAATAATTTTATAACTACTTTAATAGACGATATAACCCGAAAATAAGTGTATTATTCCTAAAAAATGCAGTCTTCTTGATAAAAATTTGGTGGATAAAAAAAATAATATAATTTTGCAAAATATTATTAGAAACACTTTCGTTAGTATGAAAACGCAAGAAGTAGAAAAATTTAGAAAATGAAAGTTTGTACTATTTGTTTAATAATAAAAAATATTAAAAGAAATGAAACGTTCAATTTTGATTTTATTGGCAATCATGCCATTAATGCTTCTTGCTCAAAAACAAGACCCTGCTCCAAGAGGTCGTAATTCTTTAGCGTTACAAGGTGATATAGGTACTGCGATATTTGTAGGATCGGACCTAAGTATATTAGATAATAAAGTTCAAAAAGTATATTGTAGCCGTAGTTCTGCAGATGCTATTGTAAGATACGCTATTTATAATGATTCCTCACAATATAATAATATGGGTGTTGGATATGGAGTAATCGTAGGTAAGAATATTGTCCCTATCTCTAATGATGAGAGTGTATCTTTGCTATCAATCGGATTTGCAGTAAATACTATGGTTAATTGGTCTAATCATTTCGGATTAGCATGGGGTGCAGAAGTTGACTGGGCTAAATATACTAATGATTTTACATACCTTGGCGAAGACTATACTTACAAAAAGAATGGAACAAAAGTAGGTTGTTCGCTTACTGCATATTTCTCTCCGTATTCAATTCTTAGAATTGGATTAGGTACAAAGGTCGGTGTTTATACATTCAAAGATAATAAGGTAATAGAAGGAACAGATTTGCAATTACCTGAAACAGCACACATGGGTTATGTTATGCCTTTTATTACCGTAGAGTGCAATTTCTAAATAAGACAATAGATTATTATATTCTGTGTAACTAACTCATCTTTTGAGTAGAATAAATGTAAATATAAATATTCCTGGACTAATCTCTACAAAAGAAATTAGTCCAGGAATATTCTTTCCATAACTTTTAGCGGATACTAATAAAATAAAATATTAGTGTCCGGTAAAAATCTGCAGATAAAATAATTTCTTACCAAGATTT
>CAVGDP010000164.1:0-5811 GCA_963627985.1 uncultured Eubacteriales bacterium | reverse complement strand
ACTATTCGAATAAACTTAATAACTATTCGAATAAACTTAATAACTATTCGAATAACATCAATAATTATTTTGATAATTTTAGTACTTATTTCAACTAGTATATAATTAAATAATTACAAAGGTGGAAATTTTACTCATTTTTTGTTAAAAAGAGGTATCAAAAAAGACCTTATAGGGAAAATAGAACATTTTGGAGTTTTAGAATAAAGTGCAATTTTCGTCTTTTTTATAGTGGGTTATTGTAATGAAATTATCTATTTTTTTTATTCAAAACAATGGACGTTTTGGAAGATACTTACTTATTTTATTTCAAAAAGTGAAAGAAACTATAATATATAAGACTTATTCATTAATTATTATATGTATTTGGAGGAGTAAAAAAAAGAAGAAAAAGAAGAAATTTTATCAAAAAAAGTAGTTTTTTCTTTGCTATAAAGAAATATTGTTGTAATTTTGCAAACGGAATGGGGAGAGGGATACTTTTTTGGAAGTTTCCCTTCTTTTGTATAAAAAAATGAAAGAATATATACAAAGAGAATATAATAATCCACTATTTCATATTATAAAGTATGATTGACAAGAAGATTGTAGAAGACATAGTAAAAGAGTTTTTTGTAGGTAAGGATTTATTCTTGGTAAGCGTAAAAATTACTAAAAATAACGTTATAACTATCACAATAGATGGAGATAATGGAGTAAAGATTAGTGATTGCGTGAATGTTTCTAAATATGTAGAAAAGACGTTGGAGAATAATATCGAAGAGAATTTTGAATTGAATGTAACTTCTTTTGGATTAGAAGAATATTTTATTTTGGAAAGACAATATGGGAAGAATATCAATCAAAATCTTGAAGTTGTCTTCAAAGATGGTACTAAACAGAATGGTAAATTAGTATCTTTTGACGGAGAAAATATCGGTTTGCAGACAAAAAAACAATCTTCACCGACAATATACAAAATAAGAGAGATTAGTAAAGCAAGAGTACTAATTAGTTTAAGAAAAGAATAATAAAACACTAAATAACGAGACTGATAAATGGAGAAACTTAGTTTGATAGATTCGTTTTCAGAGTTTAAGGAACTTAAAGGTATAGATACAGAGACGCTTATGCGTATTTTGGAGGATGTACTTAGAAGTCTATTGGCAAAGAAATATGGTACGGATAAGAATTTTGATATAATTGTAAATCCCGATAAAGGAGATTTGGAGATTTGGCGTTCAAGGACGATCGTAAAAGATGAGGACTTAACGGATCCTAATGCAGAGATTGCTTTATCTGAAGCAATAAAAGTAGAACCTGACTTTGAGGCTGGCGATGAATTTGCTGAGGAAATACAAATTACAGATTTTGGACGTAGAGATATACTTTCTATTCGTCAGAACCTTATTGGTAAAATACAAGAATATGAAAGAGCAAACATCTATACAAAGTACAAAGAGAAAATCGGTCAAATTGTAATAGCAGAAGTTTATCAAGTATGGAAAAGAGAACTTTTGGCAAAAGACGAAGATGGTATAGAGTTGAACATGCCAAAGACGGAACAGATTCCTTCTGATTTCTTTCATAAAGGTGATACAGTAAAGGCAATTGTATTGAAAGTAGAGATGCGAAATGGTATTCCTAATATTACATTATCAAGAGTCTCTCCGATATTCTTAGAAAGATTATTTGAGCAAGAAGTTCCTGAGATTTACGATGGATTAATAACTATCAAAAATGCAGTTCGTCAGCCGGGAGAAAGAGCAAAGATTGCGGTAGAGAGTTATGATGATAGAATAGATCCAGTAGGAGCCTGCGTGGGTATGAAGGGTAGTCGTATACATGGTATTGTTAGGGAATTAAAAAATGAAAATATAGACGTTATTGCATATACTCCAAATATAGATTTATATATATCAAGAGCGTTATCTCCTGCAAAAGTTTTGTCTGTAAATGTCAATGAAGAAACTAAAAGAGCAGATGTCTTTATTGCATCGGATCAAGTTTCGTTAGCTATTGGTAAGGGAGGATATAATATCAAATTGGCAAGTAAATTGACTGGTTATGATATCGATGTATATAGAGATACGGATATGAAATACGAAGACGATGTAGATTTGCAAGATTTCTCCGATGAAATAGATCAATGGATTATTGATACGTTGAAATCAATTGGTTGTGATACTGCTAAAGATGTTTTGGCAATAAGTAAGGAGGATTTGGAGCTTCGTACAGATTTGGAGAAGGAAACAATAGAGCATATTGTTGATGTATTGAAATCTGAATTTGAAGATGAAGACAACAACGATAAATAATACGTTTGTGAATAGTTAAACAATAGAAGAGTAATTAATTAAAAGGAAATTAATAGTAATGCCAGAAGAAAAAAAGTCTATAAGATTACAGAAAGCCGCAAAAGAATTTAATGTGGGTATAGCAAGAATAGTTGAATTTCTTACAAAAAAAGGAAAGAAGATAGAGAATAGTCCTAATGCAAGACTAGACGAGGAATCATATGGACTTTTATCGGCAGAATTTCAAGATGAGAAACAAAAGAAAAATATAGCAGATAATCTTCAAATATCTATTAGTAAGAAAAATGAAACTAATGAATTAGTTACAGACGAAAGTAATCAAGCGAAGTCTAATAAAAGCACTTCAAAAGCAAATAAAAGTGCAAATAAAAGTAATACTAAACAGACTAAAACGAATAATAGTGCAGAAAATCTAAATAATGCTACGGAAATAACTCACATAGACGAGACCGAACAAGAGGTAGATACCACGATAGAAGATACACAAGAGAGTATTACTAAGAAAGAAGAGCAAACTAATTCACAAAACGAGACACAACAACAAGATAATCAAGAGACACAACAAGATAATTCTTCAAGGCAAGAAGCAAAATCAATTAAAGTAGGTGAACAACAAATCAATATTCTTGGTAAAATAGATTTATCATCATTAGACATAAAAACTAAGCATGATAAAAAAAGTAAAGATAAAAAAGATAACAAGGATAAAGATAAGAATAAGAACAAAAAAGATAATAAGGAAAAGAAAAAAGATAATGAGACATTAAGAGTAGATAATAAAAAAGAGAATAAAACTCAAAATGTATCTCAAGAAGATAAAAAATCAAAAGATAAAAAACAAGATAAACCAGTAGAACCCACTAAACCTATTGCGGTAGATAATACCAACAAGACTACAGAAAAGAAAGTAGCAAAAGGAGATAATTTCATAAAAACTACATATATAAAACTAACAGGACCAAAACTTACCGGAGAAAAGGTAGATTTATCTCAATTCACTTCATCTGATAAGAAAAAAGATAATAAGGATAAAGATAAACGTGATAAAGATACTGACGGCAAGAAGAAACGTAAACGTATTAAGACTGCTGTCGGTACGGCTGTTAATAAAGAATCTAAATTGAATACTTCTGCGGATGGTAAGAAAGATAAAAAGAATCGCAAAAAGGATAGAAGACATCATACAGAGATAGATAATACCGAGATAGAGAAGCAAATAAAAGAGACACTTGCAAGATTGTCTCCATTAGGAAAGAGTAAGACTTCTAAACATAGAAGAGAAAAACGCCACGAAGTAGCAGAACAACATCAAATGGAGTTGTTGGAGGCACAAGAACAACAACATGTATTGAAGGTTACCGAATTTGTTACGGCGAATGAGTTAGCAACGATGATGAACGTACCCGTTACAAAGATTATAGCTTCTTGTATGCAGTTGGGTATGTTTGTTTCTATCAATCAAAGATTAGATGCAGAGGCTATTCAATTGATTGCCGATGAGTTTGGATTCAAAGTGGAGTTTGTTTCGGCAGAAGTTGTCAATGCTTTAGAGACTGAGGAAGAGGAAGACCGTGTAGAAGATTTGCGACCACGTTCTCCGATAGTTACTGTTATGGGTCATGTGGATCATGGTAAAACTTCTTTGTTGGATTATATTAGAAAAACTAATGTTATCGCAGGTGAGGCCGGTGGAATTACACAACATATTGGTGCGTACGAAGTTACTTTGTCCGATAACAAAAAAATAACTTTCCTTGATACTCCCGGCCATGAGGCATTTACTGCTATGCGTGCACGTGGTGCAAAAATGACAGATATTGCTATTATCGTTATCGCTTGTGATGATAGAATAATGCCACAAACAATAGAAGCAATTAACCACGCACAAGCTGCAGGCGTTCCTATTATATTTGCTTTGAATAAGATAGATAAACCAGGAGCAGATCCTGAAAAAATCAAAGGCGAGTTAGCCAAAATGAATCTATTAGTAGAAGATTGGGGCGGAAAGATTCAATCCCAAGAGATAAGTGCAAAGAAGGGAACAAACGTTGATTTACTTTTGGAAAAAGTCTTATTAGAAGCAGAAATGTTAGATCTAAAAGGCAACCCTAATAAACGTGCGAAGGGTGTAGTTATAGAATCTTCATTAGATAAAGGTAGAGGCTATATTTCAAAGATTTTAGTTCAAGACGGAACAATACATCAAGGAGATTTCGTTTTAGCAGGTTCTACATTTGGTAGAGTAAAAGCTATGTATAATGAACGTAATCAATTGCTTAAAACAGCAGGTCCGTCCGTACCAGTACTATTATTAGGATTAAATGGTGCACCTCAAGCAGGAGATACATTCAATGTGGTTCCTAATGAAAAAGAAGGTAAGGAATTAGCAAATAAGCGTCTTCAGTTGCAACGAGAACAAGGATTACGTACACAGAAACATATTACTTTGGATGAGATTGGTCGTAGAATTGCAATAGGTGATTTCAAACAATTAGATTTGATCATTAAGGCCGATGTAGATGGTTCAGTAGAGGCTTTATCGGATTCATTATTGAAACTATCAACTCCAGAGGTTCAAGTAAATATCATACATAAATCAGTTGGTCAGATTAGCGAGAGTGATATCTTGTTAGCAACGGCATCTAATGCTATCGTTATAGGTTTCCAAGTTCGTCCTTCATTAGCAGCAAGGAAGTTAGCAGAACAAGAACAGATAGATATACGTCTATATTCTATTATATATGACGCAATTAACGAATTGAAAGATGCAATAGAGGGTATGTTATCTCCTGAAATTAAGGAGAAAGTAGTTGCTAATTTGGAGGTAAAAGAGACTTTCAAAATTTCCAAAGTTGGTACTATTGCAGGATGTATGTGTTTGGATGGTAAGTTAAATAAAAACACAAATGTACGTATAATTCGTGATGGTATCGTTGTTTACACTGGTGCATTAGCATCTCTTAAACGATTCAAAGATGAAGTAAAAGAGGTAGTTAGCGGTCAAGATTGCGGTATTAGTTTAGAGAATTTCAACGATATAAAAGTTGGTGATATAGTAGAGGGTTACGAGAAAATAGAGGTAAAACGTACACTAAAATAGTAAGTAATTAGGATAGATATATCTAAATATTGTGAGATGGCCCCTTAGTTCAACGGATAGAATGGAGGTTTCCTAAACCTTAGATAGCGGTCCGATTCCGCTAGGGGCTACAACTTTATATCTATATGGCAACACTGACTTGTTTTTAATAGAGTCGGTGTTTTTTTATTTATCAACTTATTAGTATTCAATTGAAAAGGAAAATGTAAGAATAAAAGAAATCTCCCACAATATATTTAGAGAATACGAATAATTTTGAATACCGAAATAGACAATTTCTTTCCTTACTTTTACTATAAAGACACCCAAATTATACCCAATCATAACATCTCAAAATATTGTTTTATGAAAATGAAATGTGATTTTATTTTGATAATTACTGATTTTATTTTGATAATTACTGATTTTATTTTG
>CAVGDP010000163.1:0-3068 GCA_963627985.1 uncultured Eubacteriales bacterium | reverse complement strand
ATAACTAATTATTGTTTTTTGAATAGACTGTTTTTTTAACCGGACAATAATAATTTTCTATAAAAAAGTTTTTTCTAATACTTCAGTTTGGGGTCTATTATATTTATATTACTTCAAAAGCAAAAGTTATAGAAGAAATTAGAGCGATTAGAGTTCATAGTAGTAGAATTTACAGATTTCTTTTTGTAAGAAATTTTCATCTAATTGGTCGCTTGCCTTATGAATACCTTTTATTTCCCCATTCTTGTACAATATATTGATTTGTTCGTCATTGAAAGAGTATGCACGATTGTACATTTGACCTGTAGTAGAGAAATAATCGTGAATTTCGTCCAAAGAAAATTTATTTTGATGTTTTTTTGCTAATGTCTCGTTATTCTTTTGTATTTCCTCATCGGAATATTTACTTGTTTTGATATATAATTTGCCCAAATTACGATTCATAAGTGATTGAGTAAGAAAAGAAAGTATGCGATCCTTACAATTACTCCAACTCTTTATAGCACTCCATATATCACTATCATCCAAAAGTACGAAATGATTGAAAGCTTCTTGGTTATCAATAGTTTGTTGACCATTTTTGAGAAAATAAAATAAATTCTCACTTACAGGAAATTCATTTTTGCTTAATTGATTATTGACTACTAAAAATCTTGCTCTTTTTAGAATATTTTTCAATAAACAATCAGCCCCTACAACAGTCTTGTGCATATAAACTTGCCAATACATTAAACGCCGAGATATAATAAATTTCTCTATACTATACACTCCTTTTTCATCAATTACCAATTCATCGTTATGAACAGAAAACATATGTATAATTCTATCCGTACCGATTACTCCTTCACTAACACCACTAAAAAAACTATCTCTTGTAAGGTAATCTAATCTATCTATATCTATCTGGGAAGAGACTAATTGATGAAGAAATCTTTTCTTGTAGGTATTATCAAATATTTCAATAACTTCTTTTTCGCAACCGAGTTTCTGCATTACTAATTTTGATATTTCCTCGTGATGTCCCTCGAAAAAGAAACTCTCTAAACAATGAGAAAAAGGTGAATGTCCTGTATCGTGTAGTAATATTGCTTTGATAGTTGCCTCGTATTCTTTATCTGTTATAGTAACTCCTTTTTGCCGAAGGTTATGTAATGCTTTGGTCATCAAAAACATTGCTCCCAAAGAGTGAGAGAATCTAGTATGTTCTGCTCCTGGATAGACCAAATTGCTAAGACCTAATTGTTTGATGCGTCTTAATCGTTGAACGTACGGACTTTGGATTAAACAATAGATACTTTCAAAGGGTAGATTAATAAATCCATACACAGGATCATTAATAATTTTTAATTTATTGCCCACGATAAATAAGTATTTAGTGAAAAAAATAATATGTAGTATGTAAACGATAAATCTACATACTACATAAATTTATTATTTGGAATACTACCAAACGTATTTAACTGAAAAGGCAAAGCCTCTTGCATAGAAACCAGAAGAAGGTATTAATTCAAAACCAGGAGTATAGTCCAAAGCCAAAGTCAATGGAATATTGTCTGGTAAATGCCATTCAACACCTACAATACCGTTGATACTAAGACCAAAACCAGCCTCATCATCGCTATCTTCCCAAAGTCCAACAGCAGCACCTGCACCATAATAAAGTTGGAAACCAGAACCTAGGTCGTGAGTCCATTCATACAAACCTAATGCTCTAAAACCATTAGCATGAAAATCAAAAACACCTTCTAAATTAGTAGAACCTTGGTATTTTTTAACATTCAAACCGTAATCCCATGCGCCAGCCTTCAAACCGACACCCCAATTCTGTGCGTTAACACTTAAAGTTAGGAACGCAACAGCCATTAATACTAAAATTTTTTTCATCTTTGTTTAAATATTATTTATATTTCAAAGTGCAAAGTTAGAAAAAAATTACGTTTTTGATTGTTTTTTATAGAAAATTTGTTGTAGAAAAATTATTTTTTATAAATTTGCAAATGTAAATAAAACAAAAAAATAGTATTAACTTTTAAAAAAATTAGAGACAATGAGTTTGAAAGGTACAAGAACAGAGAAGAATATTCTAATATTTTTCGCTGGTGAGAGTCAAGCAAAAAACCGTTACACTTTTTTCGCAAAACAAGCCAAAAAAGAAGGTTATGAGCAGATAGCAGCAATCTTCATGGAGACAGCATTACAAGAAGAACAACACGCTAAACTGCTTTTTAGAATGTTAGAAGGAGGTGCTGTGGAGATAACTGCAACCTATCCAGCAGGAGTAATCGGTACGACAAAGGAAAATCTAAAAGCTGCCGCAGAAGGTGAAAACGAGGAATGGACTATTGGTTATCCTAATGGAGCAAAGATTGCTGACGAAGAAGGTTTCCCAGAAATAGCCAAGAAGTTTAGATTAATTGCTGCCGTAGAGAAACGTCACGAGGAGAGATATCTAAAACTTTTGGAGAGAATGGAAAAAGAAGAGGTCTTTTGGAGCAAAGAGGAGCAGTGTTGGGTTTGTCGTAACTGTGGTTTCCGTTTCAAAGGTCAACAGGCACCAGAAAAATGCCCTTGTTGCGATCATCCTATGGCTTATTTCGAAAGAGAAGCACACAATATCTAATAATTTAGATATTTATTCAACAAGTAAGGTGATGGTATATTATCATCGCCTTTCTTTATTTATAAATAGATAACGGAATAGTAATATTCTATAGAAGTGGAGTAATAAATAGAAAAATCTATTAGTATTGGATAGGAGTAGAATGGAAAATAAAAAAAAGAGAATATATATATTTGTAGAGTAGTAATATTTTGAAATAATAGAAAATATTCTTGTTCTAATCTACTATCAAAATCCCCAAATTGTACTTCATTACTAAAACTCAAAATGTTCTATTTTTTCGATGTGTTCATTTTTTGAGGTTATTTTTTTAGCAAAAAATGGCATTTTTTTCACTTTTGTAATAAGTTGATTATATAATAGTTAAATAAGTACTGAAATCATTAAAATAATGTGTGAGCTTATTCAAATGATTATTGATTTTATTTGAATAGTTATTGATTTGATT
>CAVGDP010000162.1:0-4998 GCA_963627985.1 uncultured Eubacteriales bacterium | reverse complement strand
TTCGAATAGTTATTAAGTTTATTCGAATAGTTATTAAGTTTATTCGAATAGTTATCAAGTTTATTCGAATAGTTATCAAGTTTATTCGAATAGTTATCAAGTTTATTCGAATAGTTATCAAGTTTATTCGAATAGTTATCAAGTTTATTCGAATAGTTATCAAGTTTATTCGAATAGTTATTGATGTTATTCAAATAGTTAAAGGGGTGTTTTGTTAAAAATCTAATTTTCAATCAATAATCTTACTTCTTATTCACTCATCTACTATTTCTTATCTCCTCCTAAATGATTTACTAAACAAAGCAAATACTGTTATCAACTCCAAACGACCAATACACATCATAATCGCCATAGTGATTTTCGCCATATTAGAGAAATGAGCAAAATTACCAAAAGCACTCTCACCTAAACCTGGTCCCATATTGCAAAGTGCTGAAACAGAAGAAATAAAAGCCTCATCCATATTAACCCCAAAAGCAACCAAAAGAATAGCACCAATAACAAGTGTTAGAATATATAACATAAACATATTGAAAACATTATACAAAGTCTGCGTCTCTATCATCTTGTGATTAATCGTAACAGGTATAAAAGCATTAGAATGAATTGCCCTAAAAAGAGTATTCTTTGCATTTTTGAATAAAACCATCATCCTAACAAGTTTCAATCCTCCCGAAGTAGAACCCGACATAGCTCCAGAATTCATCAACATTATCAAAATTAATACTGCACCTATGGGCCACAGAGTATAGTTGCAATTGATTAATCCTGTAGAAGTTAGTATGGAAATAGTCATAAATAAAGCATTCTTCAAAGTCTCTCCAACAAAAGAAAATGTTCCTCCCTTGAAACCTTGCCCAAAAGCCACGATAACAAAAATAATTAGTGTAACTATCAAAAATACAAACCAATAAACACGCATTTCTTCACTTCTTTTCACTTCTTTTAACCGTCCTTTGATAATAGAATATATTAGTAATAGATTATGTCCCGAAATAAACATAAAAAGAATCATTGCATATTGAATGGCATCCGAGAAATACATTGCCGAAGAATTTCTTGGAGATAATCCTGCCGTTGCTACCGTTGTAAAAGCGTAACAAATAGCATCATAAAGCGACATTCCTAAGAAATAATAAGTCAAAAAGTAAATAATAGTCAAACAAGTATAGACAATCAACAAAGCAAAAGCCGTTTGACGAATATGAGGTGCTATCTTACTCTTATCAATACCCGCTACCTCGGCCGAAAATAAAGACAAACCACCTCCTCCTGCGAAAGACATTATAGATAACATTATAACTATTATACCAATACCACCAATCCATTGCGTCATTTCTCGCCATAATCCAATAGAATAAGGCAACCTCTCCACATCTTTAATTACAGAGCAACCCGTAGTTGTAAAACCGCTCATAGTTTCAAAAAAAGCATCTACAAAATTAGGAATATATCCGCCTAAATATGATGGCAATAAGCCGAATAGAGAGAAAATTACCCAAATAAGAGTAACCGTCAAAAAACCTGTACGTTTGTCTATCTCTAATACCGTCTTCCGTAAAGGAAACCATATACAAAGACCACCAAATAGAGTAATCAAAGCAGCAATTATTGTGTATCTAAATGCATCTTGTTGTTCTACAAATAAAGATGGTAATGAACACAAAGCCATAAATATACTCTCCATCATAAGTAATATACCTACGATTTTTAATGACTTCATCCATACCATTAGACTAGGATTCTTTTTGATATTTTCGCCTACCTTTATCATCTTGTATGAAACCCTTTTAAGAAAATAACCAAAAACGAATATATCTCCAAACGTCCCATCAACATTAAGAGTATTAAGAACATTTGTGATAAGGTATTAAGGTCAGAATAAGCGAATTGAGTAGTATAATTGCCGACAATAGGTCCGATATTACCCAAATTAGCAGCAGATAAATAAATAGATAACGAAAAATCATTATTCAAACAGCAAAGAATAAATACTCCTATCAAAAAAGTTAATAAATATAGGAAAAAGAAACCAAAAACTCTTTCTATTTCTTTATCTTCTACTGCTTTTTTATTATATATAACTGGCACAACTGCGTGGGGATGAAAAATTTTTGTTAATGCCGTCCGTGCAAATCTAAACAATAGAATAACTCTTATTATTTTCAGTCCTGTAGAAGACGATGCCGAACAGCCACCAATAAACATCAACAACAAGAGACAAGAAAGTACAAACTCACCTGGTGAATATAACCTTAAATCATAACCTGTTGTGGAGACTATTGACACAGAATAAAACAATGAAGAACGTATTTTGTCCAATAAATTCATATCTGCGACTAATGACCAATAGAAAACAAAACACAAACTAACGAAAAGAATTATTATTGTATAATATTTGAGTTGCTCATTAGAGAAAACAGTTTTGAATTTACCCTTGAAAAATCTAACAAATAAGAAAAAACTAATCCCACTTAAAAACATAAAACAAATTATAGTCCATTGTATTGCAGGAGAATAAATACCAATATTACCACTATTAGTTACAAATCCCCCTGTTGATATAGTAGAAAAAGCATAACACAAACTATCCACCCAAGACATACCTTGAAAATACAAAGCACCCAAACAAGCGACAGTAATAGAGAAATAAACAATAAAAATAGTATTTACAGTATCGTGTAAATGAGGAAAAATCTTGTTATTAGTCAAAGAAAAAAATTCTGCATTGAATAAATTATTAAGATTTAACGATTTCTTACGTAAAATAGCAATAATCAACAACGCAAATCCCAATCCTCCAAGCCATTGTGTAAAACTACGATAGATAAGTAGCCACTTTGGTAACAATTCTGGTTTATTTATTATAGAAGATCCCGTTGTCGTAAAGCCACTATATGATTCAAATAAACAATCTGTAAATTTCAATCCAATATCTGCAAAGAAATAAACAAAACTTCCCAAAAAAGGAATAATTATCCACAACAAAGCAACAAATACTTGTCCTTGCTGTTTGCTAATTACCATATTATGTTCTATTTTTAGGTGTTGAGAAGTCATTTTAGTCTATTTATCAAATCATTATTATATCTCTCGTTATTTCTTTTTTTGATAAAAATTACTAATTAAATAATTTCATTACCTTAGAAGCACTCTCGGGCAAAGAGAAAACAACAACCTTATCTCCAGATTCTATTTGTGTATTTCCTCGTGCAATAAAACTTTGTCCCTCTCTTATTATTCCTCCTATGGATACACCTTGTGGAATATTAAGATTCATTATTATATTCTTGGTAGCAGGTGATTTCTCTTTGACTATAACTTCGAAAACTTCTGCATCTATACCCGAAAGCCATTTGCTTGAAGTTACCTCTCCACCCAAAGTAAATCTTGCTATATAACTAGCCGTTATTAGTTTCTTATTAATAATTGTGTCTATTCCTATGTCTTGAGAAACATCTATATACGCAATATTTTCCACCAAAGCAATAGTTTTCTTTACTCCTTGTCTGTGTGCATGCAAACAACTTAAGATATTAGTCTCGGTAGAATCTGTTGTCGCTATAAAGGCATCCATTTCCGACAAACCTTCATCCATTAATAGCGAAATATCTGAACCATTACCATTAATAATTAGCGTTTTATTCAAATCATCTACCAAACGAAAACAACGATTTTTGTCTTGTTCTATTATTTTTAATTGTATTTTATCTTGAATATTCAATGCCGCACGTCTTCCTATCCTACCTCCTCCCAATATCATTGCTTTTCGTATTTGGTATTCCTTCTTTTTGAACAGTGTCTTAACTATATCCAAACTTTCGGGGCGAACTAATAAGTATATCAAATCACCCGAACGATAATAATCCTCACCATTTGGTATTATTGTCTGTCCTCCTCTTATGATACATACTATTCGTGCGTCCATTTGGGGGTATTCTTGTGCTACTTGCATTATTGTCTTGTCTATAAAGACTGCATCTTTATCCAAACGGGTCATATAAATACTTAACAACCCACCCGAAAAATCGAATATCTCAGTTGCTGTATTTCTTGTCAAAAGAGTAGTAATTTCTTTTGCCGCAATACGTTCAGGAGATACCATCTCATCTATACCTAAGGCTTTGAACATACTCTTATTATCCTCATTAAGATATTCTATTGAAGAAACCCTTGCAATCGTACGTTTAGCACCCAAACGTTTGCCCAAAATACAAGTTATCAAGTTGATATTCTCTTGATGCAATACACTTATTAGCAAATCACAATCCGTAATACCTGCCTCTTTGAGTACATTTATAGAAGTAGAAGACCCTGCAACTGTCAAAAGATCATTATCTGTCTGCAAGAGTTTCAATAACTCCGAATGCGGATCTACTACCGTTATATTATGTCTAACCTTTGATAAAGACTTTGCAAGATGAAAGCCAACCTCTCCATCTCCGGCAATTATTATATCCATATTCCAAAATTCATTTATTCAAAAAGCAGTTGCAAAATTATAAAAAATTATATAAATATCGTATCAATAACTCTCCAAATTAAGATTGCTTGCCATAATTAATACAATATTGCAAGAAGAATAATTATTATCATAATATAGCAAACAGATTTGCTTACACGTATATTTTTTAGGAGTGTGATTTACTTTCCAAAGTATCATTTTTCTATTTCTCTAAATATTTGATAAAAAACCATTAATAAAAGAGCAATTTTTATCAAAATAATATTTGATTTTATTTCAATAACTATTGATTTTATTTCAATAACTATTGATTTTATTTCAATAACTATTGATTTTATTTCAATAACTATTGATTTTATTTCAATAACTATTGATTTTATTTCAATAACTATTGATTTTATTTCAATAACTATTAAAGTTATTTCAATAACTATTGATTTTATTTTGATAACTATTGAAGTTATTTGAATAACTATTGAAGTTATTTGAATAACTATTAAAGTTATTTGAATAACTATTGAAGTTATTTGAAT
>CAVGDP010000161.1:0-4116 GCA_963627985.1 uncultured Eubacteriales bacterium | reverse complement strand
TTCTGCATATAACTATTTACAGTCTATCCCAAACTATAAATAAAATAGAAATCAAATAGATACATAGTACTGTGTACACATTTGAGTACGCAATTTTTTCTTCTTATATTTATACAATATCAAAAACTATTTTTGCATAATCTCCCTTTATCTCTATTTCCTAATTATCTTGCCAAATAGTAGCGAGAATCTTTGCATTCTCCGTTATAGAAATCCTCAAATACTTCATAAACGCTTTTTCTGACTTATGTCCCGTTAGTTTCATAATCAAATTAATAGGAATACCCTTAATATACATATTAGTAACGAATGTTCTCCTTGCCGTATGTGTACTAACTAATTGCCATTTATGTAAAGTTACACAAGACAATACGCCTGCTTTGGTTTTCTCTATCGTAACGCTGTCGTTTATATCTGCTATTTTGCATATCTGCTTAATATCCTTATTGATTTTGGTATTAGATATTTTCTTCAACTTATCTATTCTAGTAATTAATCCTATAATCTTCTTACATAATGGAATAACAACTAAATCGCCTGTTTTTTGTTGACAGATTTGTATGCTTTCATTTATAATATTACCGCGATTTAATCGTACCAAATCGCTATATCTCAACCCTGTATAGCAAGCAATTAGGAATAAATTACGACTATCCTCCCATTTCTTTGGAATATTTACCGCAAATATCTTATCCAATTCCAAAGGTGTAAGATAAATCGCCTGCGAATCCTCATTAATTGTCCTAAATCGCCGACTTTTGTGTATCATATTAGTAGATAATCCTTTTATTAACGCCTCATTAAGAATTGTTTTCAACGCTCCAATATACTTACCTATAGTATTATTTGCATATCCTTTGTTTTTCTGCAAAAAGAGAACGAAACTATTATAGAAATCTAAGTCAATATCATTGAAATACAAATCTCTATGAAAATAATTTTTGTAATCTTTCAACAACTTATAAAGAATATCAAATTTATCTTTAGTAGATTTCGCCAAAGGTCTATGAGTAACGCTATTCAGTGTAGTATCCAATTGCTTAATATAAGAATGAAGAAATATTAATACATCATTTCGTTGCTTTGGTTGAGGTATTAAATTTTTCAATACAAAAGATTTGACTTCTTGTAGCGATGTTTCTTGTCTATGTCTTGCATTATCAATAAATAAACTTATTAGACTTGTTTCCAAACTATCCAAATATTTATTTATCGTGGTTGCTTCTTTGTTCTTTGCTTTGAGTTTTAGTCTCATTTTCTTTTTATCCCAATCGGGGGGTCGTACATAGAGAAACAAACTCTTACGATAACTCCTATTTTTCCCTTCTCTTACGCATAAATAGATAGAATATTCCCCTTTTTTGCCTTTTCTTAAATAAAAATGCACTCTTTTCATATCTTTATTCAATTAACAATTACATTATTAGACAATTTATAATTTTTGTATACGCAATTGTGTACGCAAGTCCATTTGCCAAGCGTTTTATTTATGAAAAGTGGTTAATAAATAGGGTGAAGATTTTTGAGAATAACGGTAAGAAAAAATCAGTTTATAATTTTAGGAAAAATCATAAACGAAAAAAATACCTAATAGGGAAAATAAATTATTTAAAAGAAAATAAGATTTTCATAGTATCGCATTTCATCAAAATAACATCAATAACTATTCAAATAACATCAATAACTATTCAAATAACATCAATAACTATTCAAATAAAATCAATAACTATTTGAATAAAATCAATAACTATTTGAATAAAATCAATAACTATTTTGATGATTTTAGTACCTATTATAACTATTATATAATCAAATTATTACAAAGGCAAAAAAATTCTTATTTTTACTCAAAATATACCCCTCAAAAATGACTTATAGGGAAAAATAGAACATTTTGGTATTTTGAAATAATGTGTAATTTTGACCAATAAATAACAATTTAGAATGTGTTTTATCTCGTCCATTAATTCTAAACAAAAGAATTTATCAATATATAATAAGTGACCTTTGATATATGATAATAATACGTTCCATTCGTATCTCTAAACTAAAATAAGTTATTTTTTAGCGTTTTTTATTGTCAAATTAAAAAAAAGTGTTAATTTTGCAAAAGTTTTTATGGATAAAGTTGCTTTATGATAAAGACAACAACAATCTTACAAAAACAAAATTAAAAAAAATATAAAACAAATTTAACTTAACTTTTGTAAATATCTATCTTTGATATATATATCAAAAGTGTAGGGAACTGGAAATTTGCATATAAGACACATTGATTTCTATTTTATTTATAGTTTGGGATAGACTGTAAATAGTTATATGCAGAATAATTATAAACACACGAAAATTTATTTTTATGAAAGCAATTATTTTAGCAGGTGGTAGCGGTACAAGACTATACCCTATTACTAAAGGTGTTAGCAAACAGTTGTTGCCGATATATGACAAACCGATGATATATTATCCTCTCTCTGTTTTAATGTTGGCAGGCATACGTGAAGTATTGATTATTTCTACTCCACAAGATTTGCCAGGTTTTGAACGTTTGTTGGGCGATGGATCTCTTTTGGGGATGAAGTTTTCATACGCCGAGCAACCTTCTCCCGATGGTTTAGCACAAGCTTTTATTATTGGTGAAGAGTTTATTGATAAGGACGATGTATGTTTGGTGTTAGGTGATAATATTTTTCATGGTCAGAACTTCACACAAATGCTTCGCAACGCAGTTCAAGATGTAGAGCAAAACAATAAAGCTACTGTCTTTGGTTATTGGGTAGAAGATCCAGAGAGATATGGTGTAGCAGAGTTTGATAGTAATGGTAACTGCCTTTCTATAGAAGAGAAGCCACAACATCCAAAGAGTAATTACGCCGTTGTAGGACTGTACTTCTATCCAAATAAAGTTGTACAAGTGGCTAAACATATCAAACCTTCGGCGAGAGGAGAGTTGGAGATAACGACGGTTAATCAAGAGTTTTTGCAAGCAAAGGAGTTGAAAGTTCAAACACTTGGTAGGGGCTTTGCGTGGTTAGATACGGGTACACACGATTCTCTTTATGAAGCATCTACATACGTTGCGACATTAGAGAAGCGTACAGGTTTGAAGATTGCTTGTTTGGAGGAGATAGCGTATAATCAAGGTTGGATAGATAAAGAGCAACTACAACAATCCGCTCTCCCTATGCAAAAGAACGCCTACGGCAAATATTTACTTAATCTAATTAAATAGAAGAAGCGAGATTGTAGAAATATTAAACTTTTTCTTTGGTATTGATTTATTTTTCTTGGTATTAACAGAAATTTTCGTAATTTTGCAACAAAGATTAATAGAATGAGTGTTGCATATTCCGAAATATTAGAGCAGATTGTACAGTCAGCAAAAAGATTGTTGCCTTTGGGTAGTGAGATTCTTTTGTTTGGTTCTCGTGCTAGAGGTGAAAATCGTGAAGATTCTGATTGGGATATACTTATTCTATTAGATAGAGATAATAAAGTAACGTGGGAAGATTACAATCGTATAGGTTATTCTATTAATGAGTTATTTTGGGAACGAAACCAAGACGTTAATACAATAATTCAAACCAAATCAGAGTGGCAAAGCAAGAGTTTTACACCCTTTTATAAGAACGTAATGGAGGACGCAATAAGTTTATGAGCCTAAACGATGAAGAAAGAAAGCAGGTTGTAGATTATCGTATTGATAAATCCTTACGGACTCTTGATGATGCCAAAAAAGTAATTGATATGCAGATGTGGGCAACGGGAGCCAATAGATTATATTATGCTGTCTATTATGCAGTATCTGCTTTGTTGATAACGAATGGTATGAACGCCAAGACACATGAAGGAATAATTAGGATGTTTAATCTTTGTTTCGTAAATACAGGTAAGATAGACAAAGAACTTGCACGTCAGTACAACCTTTTATTTACTATGCGTTTGACAGGAGATTATGGCGATTGTTTCGATTTACAAGAGGCAGATGTAAAACCTATGCTCCAACCAGCAGAAATATTAATCAACAAAGTAATATCTTTAATCAAAGAGAATTAATTACAAGAGAACAAAGATTAAATCCGACAATATTATGCAAAAGAATATAATGATAACCGGTGG
>CAVGDP010000160.1:0-5587 GCA_963627985.1 uncultured Eubacteriales bacterium | reverse complement strand
ACGTTAGTTGCTTTCTTACAAGCAGGAATTTTCTCCAAAGTTATATTATCTACAAGCCAATCATAACCAGTATTATAAGGTTCAATATGTTTGATAACAACATAATAAGTATTTGTAGTGGAAGATGTTTGATAGGAATCAAAAGCAAATTCTCTGTGTTCCCAATCATAAGTAGACCATTCAGTTGCAAAAGTCTCTCCTATTTTGGTGTAAGTAGTACTATCCTCTAAGTCTGTTTGAATACCAACTTCTATAGAACCATACAATACAGTATTATCTTCAGGTTGTAGATACATTGATAATTGCAAAGCAGAAATATCTCCCTCGTATGGTTGCATAGCAAGAGTATTGTTATATGACATAATCAAACAATTAGAAGGAGAATAAGAATATTCAGCGTTATAAATGTACGGATAAGAATATTTTCCTAATAGTTTAGTCCAACAAGAAGGAATACTATAAGACCCTGCTGTTTCACTATCAAAGTTCATTTCGTAAGGTAAATCTTGCTCGGTAATAGAAAGACAAGGAGTAGTAAATGTTTTAGTAGCTACATCTGTTAAGGAATTATCTGAACAAACACTTGTAATAGATATTGTATAAGTTGTATTAGGTGTTAAATCGGATAAATCATATTGTGTGGTAGTGTAATTACTTTCTGTTGCGACCTCTGTATTATTCTCGTCTTTAACACTTATGTTGAAAGAAGGAGCATCAGAAGACCAAGTAATAGTGGCAGAAGTTGCTTGTGGGGTAACTACTAAATCGTAAGCCTCTTGACAATTAGGTGCTAATTTAACTACAACAGAATCCACAGCATAATAATACCAAGAGTTAGCATTATAAGAAGAGTCGTTGTGACGAAATGCTAAACGAGGATTCTCTACTTCTGCTAATTGTTCTGCGTAATTATTTATACTTACAGAATGCTTTGTCCAAGTTGTTTCGGTATTAGGATAAGAAGTTAAAGCAACAAATGTGGAAGCATTCGTTATATCGGTAATATAACCAAACTCCAAACTTCCAGATAATTGACTATTTTCAGATAGAGAATAGAATAGTACTTTTAGAGTAGTTATATCATTAGTAAATTTAGGTAAGATAACTATAGGTTGATTAGCATCGCCACTTGCTTTGATTGGCAACGAATAAGTACCAGATTTGACAGAATAAGTATTGATTGTTGTAGGATAAGATGTTGATGTGTTGAGCGGTAACCAACAATCAGGGAAATCAAGTTCGTCTGTTTCGAAATCTTCCACATACATATTGTCCTCTGTTATTGTTATACCATCATCTGCACAATTGGTGCGGAAATTAACTTTAGTAGTAGTAGGTTGAAAACCTGAACACATTGTTTTAACATATACACTATAATTAGTTTGAGGTGTTAATTCTGTTAGAATATATGTAGTATCGGATACTTCAATGGATTGATATTCTTGCTCATCGGCAGTCTTATAATAAATAGTCCAAGAGTCTGCTTCGTCAGGTTGTGTCCAAGAGACAGTTGCAGTAGTGCCGGTTATATTACTAACTGTAACATTTGTAGCCTCTGCACAAGAAGGAATAAATTCTAATTTTACATTATCCACATACCAAGAATATGTTCCGTTATGTCTAATAATTACATAATATGTAAGAGTAGAATCTGCTGTTATGCTATCAAATTTGATAACTAATTTATCGTATTCACTGTCTCCATAATCTGTAGCGTTATATACTTTAACAGATTGGTAAGTAGTTGCATCGAATAAATCTGTTTGAATACCTATCTCTAATGTTCCGTATGAAGAACTATTATAACCTGGTTTTGCTTGTAAAGATAGTTGTAGAGCAGATATATCTCCTTGATATCCTTTCAAAGCAACTCCACAAGTGTTGTACATATATAAATATTGATTACCTTCAAATGCATAATAAGAGGAATTAGTAATTCGTGGATATGTAGAAGAACTAGTTTTATATTCAGGAGCAGCTGCCCAACACATAGGAATATCACCTGCGGTCTCGTCCTCAAAGTCTATTGTATAAGGCAAATCACTTGCGGTCATAGGAAAACAAGGACTTTTGAAAGTTATTGCATCTGTTGATAGTGTAGTACTATCACAAACGGCAGTAACATAAACATTATACGTCTTGCCTGCAGATACGGTAAGATTATAAGATGTTTCGGTTAAGTCTGTTACTTCTGTGTAATTATCATCATCTGCTTCTTTGTAATAAAGTTTCCAAGAGGATGTTGTACCACCTTGAGTCCAAGTAATAGTAGCAGAAGAGGTAGTTAGATTAGTTGCTGTTAATGATTTAGGTTTAAGACAATCAGGAGCCTTTGCTAATACAACATCATCTATAAATACGTCAGCATAATAACTACCAGTTATTCTTATGGCAATGTATCCATTTTGTCCTTGATAAGACGATAGCGGAAATTCATAAAGCATATATGAACCTGTTAAATTTACACTATCAATAGCAGAGAAAGTTGATTTATCCGAAGGATTAGTTATTACGCCAATAGTTAGAAGGGCATCATATCCATTATACATAGTTCGTGCATATAAAGAAACTTGTAAAGTATTTATTGCTATACTTGTAGGATCTATATATGGTAAGATAGCATAATTATTAGAAGCCGCTATCATCAAACAAGAATCTCCACTATTAGTATAATACTGCGACCCAAATACATAAACAGAATAATCGTTACCTAATTTTTGCCAACATTCTGGTAATGGATATGTATCATAAGGATCTGTGCTCGTTGCAACATTATTAGAATCAAAATTCCAAGTCTTTGGTAAATCGTTCTCAATTAAACCAATACAAGGAGTAGTGAAAGTTAATACTGCAGTAGTTGGATAATTATTTTCATCATCTCCACAAGCAGTTGCAACATAAACAAAATATTTTGTTTGTGGTTCTACTTCTATTGTATAAGTTGTATCAATTAGATCCTCACTTGCAGTATAAGAATTATCTGCTTCTGTTTTGTAATACAATACCCAAGAAGAAGCATCGTCTGGTTGAGACCAAGTAAATGTAGCAGAAGAAGATGTTGCATTAACTTGAAGATTTATGGCCTTTAGACAAGAAGGAGGATTCTCTTCATTATATACTTCTATACTATAAATATGAGCAACCTCATCACTCATATTAGTTATCTTTATTTGATATGTAGAGGAGGCATTAGGTAGAGCAATAATATCTGTAAGAGTATCATTTATTGTCTCCAAAGTACATAATTCTACCCATTGATCATTTGTAGATGTGCGATAAGAAATTTTTAATTCTGTCTCTGCATTCTCGTGTTTAATCTTCAAATATGGAGTGGTTACGTTCTCTATATTTAGGGTAGGAAGTAGTAATTCGTCATCAGAATAGTATGTATATAGATAATCATAGTCTTGATACCAATCTCCTATATCCCAACAATCAAGATCAACATCAGAAGAAAAGTCAGCAACAAAAGCACTATCGTCAGTTACTTCCATTGCACTACATGCTGTTTTGAAATAATAAGACATTGTCTTAGGACTATATTCTCCACAATTAGTTACAAGATAGAAATAATAACCTGTTTGTGCTTCCAAATTAGTTAATTCTACCAAAGTATCAGAGATGTTTTCTATAGATAATGTATCCGTATTACTATCCTCACTATATTTCCAATAATAAATAGACCAACTTGTTGTCTCATCACCAGCAGTCCAAGAAAGTGTTGCACTCTCGGAGGAAAGAGCATCTAATTTCAATTTAGTTGCAAACTTACAACTAGTTATATGTTCCAAAGTAATATCTCTCAAATACCAACTATAAGCCCAAGTAGAAGCTTCTATATGTTTGATAACAACATAATAAGTCTCTACTTCGTCCGACAAAGTATAAGTATCAAAAGGAACTTCTACTTTGGTCCAAGTACTACTACTTAATTCAGTTGCAGCGAAAGATTTAATAGTGGTATACGTATTATTATCAGTTAAATCTGTCATAATACCAATCTCTACCGTACCATACGAAGAAGAAGTACCACCAGGAGCAACAAGGAAAGATAATTGTAATTCAGTAATATCTCCCGTATAGCCATTCAAAGCAACAGCGTTGTTATAATACATATACAAATAGCCCGAAGAATGAAGATATGGATAAGTAGTATTTGTAGTATTTAATCTTGTCCAACAAGAAGGAAGTTTGCCTTGGCCACTTTCTTCATTTTTAGGATTCATTACGTAAGGAATATCATCTTCGGTTAGAAATACACAATCCGTTTTGAAAGAAATCTTTTTCCAAGCAGAATAATTAGTATCCGAGCAGACATTACGTACTCTTACATCGTAAAGAGTATTTGCAGTTAAATCAGTAAATTCTATAATGGTGTCATTTGTGTTATTAATATCACTATCCGTTGAATCCTCCCATTGCTCAGAAGAAAGTTTTATTTGATATTGATAACCATTAGACTCATCTACCGAAGACCACCAAACTTTAGCAGACTCTTCATTTAGAACAGAATCTTGTAATTTCTTTACAGAATAGCAAAATTGACCTGTCTGTTCTGTAATTGCTAACTTTATAGCAGGAGAAGATGTTACTGCACTACTTATCGTTGTAGGTGCATTGTTGTCATTATAACTGCATCCAGATTGAAGAGAAGTTGAATACGCTCCCCAATAAGGAGACATGAAATAAATACCCATCGCTGCTTCAACGGTTATAACCAAATTCGCATCAGTTAATTCAAAAGGGGAATCTAATAGAATTGTCTTCCAACCTACATCTGTTCCTAAATCTAAATTACCTTCGTAAACCAAAGTAGAATTTTCTACTGGTATATAGTTAGACGATGTAACAGTTGTTTGTTCACTTAAAGCCATATATACTTTAATTGGAATACTTTTACCCATAGATTCACTCGAATGGCTGGATAAATAATACGACAGAGAACTAATTAGTCCGGTTTTCCCTATCTCTGATTCTAAATACACGGTCTGAGATAGAGAATAGTTGTAGTATGTATATATTGGTACATACTGTGACTCCACTGAAGGCGTTTCTTCGCCAATTGTTACTATGTCTTGTGAATAAGCACTCAATCCAAGAATAATGGATAAGAGCAAGACGAAAAATGTTTTTTTCATTGTTAAAAAGATATTAATTATACATTTAATTTAATTTTTTCTTCTTGTTGTTAATATTACTATTACAAAACTCAAATTCTATTTTACAACCGCAAAATTATTAAAATTAAATAATACCACCAAATAATTTTGTGAAAAAATGCAATTTTATTTAGATAAAAAAGTCAAAATCATTACTGAAATCCTTATAAAAGGCTAATAAATATTATTATTTTGTAGATAAAAAATATTTTGATAGAATTTTATTTCCAAAATATTCTGAATAGCAAAATCAAACACCTTTGTAAAGTATAATTCTTACTCTTAGTATTTATTAGAACTATCTATTTAGATAAAATTAGTTTATTTTTAGCAAATCCCCAAAGAGAATAATATTCTAACTCTACGTTTGCTAAAAAAAACTTTAATCGCTCGTTTTGTTATGATTTTTCTAATATTTTTCACTGCGT
>CAVGDP010000159.1:0-12773 GCA_963627985.1 uncultured Eubacteriales bacterium | reverse complement strand
GAATAGTTATTGAAGTTATTTGAATAGTTATTGAAGTTATTTGAATAGTTATTGATTTTATTTGAATAGTTATTGATGTTATTAGAATAGTTATTGATTTTATTTTGACGAAATGCGATATTATTCGAATTTCTATTTCCTTAAAATGTTCTATTTTCCCTATCGGCTTTCTTACTTCGTACGAATAATTTATTACAATACCAATTAAAAACAAAATGACCGATAATCTTTTGATGATTATCGGTCATTAATAAACTCTAAAACATTATTTGTAAAATATTATCTGTAAATCACAGTATATTGTTACAAGATTAGAAACTTTTTTCACAAGAAAAAACTCTCAACTTATAAATCGGATAGTCTTTCTTAGTATCCAAAGATTTCATCAATAGAAAGTTTGGTTACTTTGCCGTATTTTTCCAAACCTTTCAAATTAACTTCCTTTTCATTACCCAAAATAACCACTACACGTTTCTTGTCTTTAATGTATTTCTTATTGAAATTCAATACATCGTTGATAGTCATTTTTTGTATTGCGTTATAATCATCCTTGGTAGTTGGTTGTTTTAGACCTAATTCCTCACAATGCAAATATTCGTTGATTATACTCATTTTGCGTGTACGACTTGTACGATAAGAAGATACTAATGATTGTTTAGCAATATCAAAATTCTGTTGAGATACTGGCATATTGTCTAATAAATCAGTAAAAGCATCCAAAGCATCTATTAATTTATCGTTTTGTGTACCAATATGTGTCATATTGAAGTCATATCTGTCTTTTCTATTTGCAGAAACGAAATAAGCAGCAGCAGAGTACGCCAAGGAACGTTTCTCCCTCATCTCCTGAAATACAACAGAGTTCATACTACCTCCAAAATATTCATTATAGATATTAATCAATGGACTCATTGTTATATCAAACTTAACCGAAGTAGTTAATTGACGACAAAGTGATTGTTTAGCATCATAGTTAGCAAAGTATACTTTGTTTTCTTTGGTTTGCATACGATCATAATCTTTTTGTGGCTTCAAAGTTTTCTTTGCTGTATTAATAGAATGTTTATTCTTAATGATATTCTCTACATCCTTCAAAGATTTATCTCCATAATAAAGTATACGTTGAGGTTGTGAGTTCATATTTTTTAGTTGTAGGATGATATCTTGTTGAGTTATATTTTTTACTTCTTCGTTGGTAAGTCTAAATTTTTTCAAATCGTCCTGATCGTATGAACAATAAGAAACCATACGAGAGAATATAGAATTTTGACGTGATTTAGCATCTTGACGTGATTTTAATATATTATTAATAGAGTTATCAACAGATTCTTTGCTTATCTTTGGATTATTGAGTATATCCTCTACTATCTCCATTGCTTGTTCCATATTCTCGCTAAGACCAGAAATACTAATCGTTGAATATCTATCGCCAAAATTTATAGAATAGTCGCAAGCGATATCATACAATTGTCTGTTTATTTCGGCTAATGTTCTATTTGTACTCTCTAATTGATTTAGGAATGAATTAACTATACCTGCTTTTTTGTCATATAAAGAGCCGTAATTGTAACGATAAACCATTTGGAAGCGTTTGTTTTGGTCGTTCTTTACATAAAGTACTTCTGTATTGTTAGTTTTGCCTTTTGACATATCTTTATCGAAATTTACAAATACAGGTTCAATAGGATTAACCTTCATATCTTTGATTTCTTTTAAGAAATTACTCTCTACATCTCGGTTCATAACCACAGGAGTAATAGCAGGCTTTTCTACTTTTTGTACATTCTTCTGCTCACCTTGGCGTTTATAGACAACTACGTAATTATTATCTCCAAATATTCGTTTAGCAAAATTAATAACTTCCTCTTTGGTAACTTTACTCATCTCTTCGGTCTCGTTAATAACGTCTTGCCAATTGCGATGAGCAAGATAAGCCATAGCCATACTCATAGCACGATTCTCATTACTCTCTAACCCTTGCATTTCTCTAAGTTTTAGGTTATTGATAGCACCTTTTAGAAGACTTTCATCCCAAGAACCACTCTTAAGAATATCTATTTGTTCAAGCATTAGACTTCTTAATTGCTCCAACGTTTGTCCTTTCTTTGGCATGCCATAAAGTACGAAATAAGCATAATCATTCAAATCACCAACACCAGAACGTACGTATTGAGCAAGTTGTTTTTGGTTGATATTCTCGTCTATTATACCACAAGAACCATTCATTAAGACAGCATCTACCATTTGTGCCAAAAGGACATCGCGAGAACCAGTGCCAGCATCTATACGGAAAGCAACAGTAATATTTTCTGCCTCCAAACCATAAACTTCTACCTCCTTAACTTGTTCAATAGGAGATTCTTTTACGTATGTAAAATCCGGGATATATTTAGCCTGTATTTTACCAAAATATTTGTTGATAAGTTTAATTGCTTCCTCTGGATCAAAATCACCACTCATTGCTATACAATAATTATTCGGAACGTAATATGTAGCAAAGTGTTTTTTGATGTTTTCTAAAGATGGATTTTTCAAATGTTCTATTGTGCCAATCGTAGTTTGTGTTCCGTATGGATGATTAGGGAATAGAGCGGCATTCATTTTCTCGTTTGCCGTACGACCATCGTTTGCCATATTCATATTTTTCTCTTCATAGACAGCCTCTAATTCTGTATGGAATAATCTAAACACAGGATTTGTAAATCTTTCACTTTCTATTTTTAGCCATCTATCCAACTCATTAGAAGGTATGTTTTCTTGATAAACAGTCATATCATTAGAAGTAAAAGCATTTGTGCCTTGTGCTCCTATTAAGGACATCATCTTATCATATTCGTTAGGTATAGCATACTTAGAAGCGATATAAGAAACAGAATCTATTTGATGATAGATTTCTTTTCTTTTTTTCTCATCGGTAGTTTTGTTATAGACTTCATAAAGATCTTCTATTTGTTTAATATATACCTTCTCTTTGTCCCAATCCAAAGTGCCAAAATGTTGTGTACCTTTGAACATTAGATGTTCTAAATAATGAGAAAGTCCAGTGGATTCGCTTGGATCATTCTTACTTCCAACTCTTACTGCAATATAAGTCTGGATTCTTGGTACGTCTTTATTAACTGATAAATACACTTGCAAACCATTATCCAAAGTGTAATGGATTACATTCATTGGGTCATTTTGATAAGTTGTCTTTTTGAAATTTTGAGCATTAACAACACTTGATAGTATTATTATCATTGCAAGACAACTAATAAATGATTTGATTACATTTTTATTCATTTTATTATTAGTTTTTGATTATTTTTCTCTATTAGATAACTGACTGCAAAGTTACAAACTTATTTCGAATCTACAAAATTTCACTTCTTTATTGCAACATTTTAGTTTCTTTTGCGTACACAAAAAGACTTATACTTATTCTATGATTGAGAAAAAAGAAAAAATCGGTCTATACTTTGGTTCTTTTAATCCTATTCATATAGGGCATTTGATATTAGCAAGTTATATTGTACAGAATAGTGATTTAAGGAAGATTTGGTTTGTTGTCTCTCCTCTGAATCCATTAAAGAAACAATCCTCTTTAGCAGATAACAACACGCGTTATCATTTAGTTCAATTAGCAGTAGAAGATAATCCGTTGTTTGAGGTATCAAATGTAGAATTTACTTTACCTTTGCCGTCATATACAATAAATACATTAAGATTTTTATCAAACAAATACCCCACTAAAGAATTTGCTATACTAATGGGCGAAGATAATCTCAACACTATTGACAAATGGAAGGACTATCAACAAATTCTACAAAATTATTCTATATATGTATACCCACGGAAAGATGAATTAAAACAGAAAACAAAAGTAAATTTCCCAAACTATAATATAACTGTGGTAGATGCTCCACTGATTAATATTTCTGCCTCATACATAAGGAGTTTGATAAGAGAGGGCAAGAGTATTCAGTATTTTGTAACCGACAAAGTTTACAAAGAAATTGCAAAAAGCAACCTTTATAGACAATAAAATTAAATTTTTTGAGTTTAAACGCAACATTATCTTGGATTTTACGTAAAAAGTTGTGAAAATAAAAAAGGAAATAAGATGAGGCAATTAAAAATTTCAAAGCAATTAACTAATAGAGAAATTACTTCATTAGATAAATATCTTCAAGAGATTGGTCGTTTGGAGATGATCACCCCCGAGGAAGAGGTTCAGTTAGCACAAAAGATCAAACAGGGAGATCAGAAAGCTTTAGAGAAATTAACTAAAGCTAACTTGCGATTTGTCGTTTCTGTTGCTAAACAATATCAAAATCAAGGTATGAGTTTGCCGGACTTAATTAATGAAGGAAATGTCGGACTAATCAAAGCAGCACAACGTTTTGACGAAACAAGAGGATTCAAATTCATCTCTTACGCAGTATGGTGGATACGTCAAAGTATTTTGCAAGCATTAGCAGAACAATCTCGTATAGTACGTTTGCCTTTGAACAAAATTGGCTCATTAAATAAGATAAACAAAGAATACGCTCGTTTAGAACAAGAATTTGAACGTACTCCTAATCACGAAGAAGTAGCAGAGGCTTTGGATTTGACAGATGCAGAGGTTAGAGAAAGTCTTAGAAATTCAAGCAAACATACATCTATGGACGCCCCTATTGATAACGATGGCGAAAATACAATGTATGATTTTATGAAAAGCGATGATAACCAAACACCTGAAAGTGAATTAATGTACGAAAGTCTAAAAACCGAAATAGAAAGGGCTTTGTCTACCTTGTCTCAAAAAGAAAAAGATATAATAGAAATGTTTTATGGCTTGGCGGGTTATAGTCCTATGACATTAGATGAGATCGGCGAAAAATTCGACCTTACCAGAGAACGTGTACGCCAAATCAAAGAAAAAGCTATAAAACGCTTACGCCATACGTCAAGAAGTAAAATCTTAAAATCTTATTTAGGTTAGCTTTCTTCCTATTGTGAGAAATTTTTATCACTCACGTTTATTACTAATATAGATAGTCTATGCAAGAAAGCAGACATAATATTGTACTTTCTTTTGGTAGCAATTTGGGAGAGAAAAAAGAAAATATCCAAAAAGCATATCATCTTTTGCAGGAGCATTTAGGTGATATGCTAAAATGTTCTTCTTTTTATGAAACTAAACCTTGGGGATTCGAATCAAGTACCTATTTTGTTAACTCTTGTGCTTTATTTTCTACCCTCTATAATCCTTTCTATTGCTTAAAGATAATAAACAATATAGAGCGACAATTAGGTCGGCAACGTTCATATTTAGCCGGTTATGAGGACAGAATAATAGATATAGATATTATCTTCTACGACCAAGAAAGCATACACACCCCAGAGTTACAAATCCCTCACCCGCTTTGGCAGGTAAGAGATTTTGTAATCAATCCCTTAAAAGAGATTCTTCCTAATTTGGTTATTCCTTTGCCTAAATCTTAATCTTTAACATCCTTGTTGCGTTCAAAACACAAAGTACCATTACCCCAACATCCGCAAACACAGCCATCCACATAGTTGCAATACCGATACTTGCTAATAACAATACCACAATCTTAACAAATATAGCAAAGACTACATTCTCCCCTGCGATACGTAATGTCTTGCGTGAAATATTAATAGCAGTAACTATCTTGGATGGTTTATCGTCCATAAGAACTATATCAGAAGCCTCAATAGCAGCATCAGATCCCAAACCGCCCATTGCTATTCCTACATCCGATAGTGCCAACACGGGAGCATCATTAATACCGTCTCCCACAAAAGCAACTTTATCTTTCGTATTTTGTTTTGTTTTGTTTTCGTTTACTATCTGCGACACTTTCTGTACTTTATCCTGCGGAAGCAAAGCAGCATGAAATTCGTCCAAACCTAATTGCTCACTAATATCTTTTGCTACTTCTTGTTTATCTCCTGTCAACATAACCAAACGTTTAATACCCTTGTGTCGCAAATCTTGTATTGTTTGTTTGGCATCACTTTTCACTGTGTCCGATATTACTATATGTCCAACATATTGATTATCTATTGCAACATGTATAATAGTACCGACTTTATGACAATCTCTCCATTGTACATTAAGTGCATCCATTAATTTGGTATTACCTACTGCGACCGTCTTATTATTAATCTTGGAAACAATACCTTGTCCTGCAACTTCTTTTATTATCTCTACCGAACATGTATCTTGTTCATTTGGATAGGCGTTACGAAGTGAGATAGCAATAGGGTGATTTGAAAACCTTTCTGCGTGTGTTGCCAAATGCAATAACTCATTTTCTGATATTTTATCGGGATGAACAGCCGTTACTTCAAATTGTCCTTTGGTTAAAGTACCTGTTTTATCAAATATTATCGTCTTAACCTTGGATAATGTGTCTATATATTCCCCTCCTTTTATGAGAATACCTTGTTTAGATGCCCCACCAATACCACCAAAGAAGGTTAGAGGCACAGAAATAACCAAAGCACAAGGACAAGATACGACAAGGAAAGTCAAGGCTCTTTGAAGCCAAATAGGAAATCCCATAACATAACTCTCCATAAACAAAGGAGGTAGAAAAGTTAAGCCAATCGCACAGCAAACAACAATAGGAGTATAGACACGTGCGAATTTACGAATAAAAGTCTCACTTTTGGATTTATTTTGTGAAGAATTCTCCACCAAATCTATAATCTTTGCAACCGTAGAGTCGCTATATTTTTTGGTAACTCTTACTTTCAAAACACCAGATAAATTAATACATCCCGATATTACATCATCCGCCTTGGCGACATCTCTCGGCAAAGACTCTCCCGTTAATGCTATCGTATTCAAAGCAGAACTCCCTTCTATTATTACTCCATCCAAAGGAACTTTTTCGCCAGGTTTGATAATAATTATAGATCCTACCGGTATATTTTCTGGTCTAACCACTTTAATAGCGTCATTCTCCCATAAATTTGCAGTCTCAGGTCTGATATTCATAAGCGAAGTAATACTTTTGCGAGAATTGTCGCTCGCATAATCCTCAAATGCCTCTCCTATTTGGAAAAACAACATAACAAATACCGCTTCTGCAAACTCTGTATCCATATTCGGAAGAAAACCTATACACAAAGCTCCAATAGTTGCTATACACATTAGGAAATCTTCATTAAATAGATTACCCTTACTTGCTTCTTCCACAGCCTCCATTATTATGTCGTACCCAATTATAATATATGGAACAAGATAGATACATAATAATTGCCAAACTGCTAAAGAGCAATTCTTTTCTATTATACTTGCCGTAATCAACAATAGAGTTGAAACAATGATTCTAATTATTTTCTTTTTCATAACACAATAATATTTAATTTTCATTTGCAAAATTACAATCATTCTTGTGCAACCGAGTTGCAAAGTTGATATTCTACGAAAAAAGAGTATCTTTGCAAAACCTTAACAAGATATTATTGAGATGATAGAGGATTTAGTAAAAAGATTAGAAGACAAAGGGATAAAGCCTACATCTAATAGAATTCTCGTATTAAGAGAAATGATAAAGGCTAATCATCCTATGAGTTTATCTGAGATAGAATATTTATTAATAACCGTTGATAAATCGAGTATATATAGAGTTATGGAATTATTTGCTAAACACGACGTAGTGGATACCTTCGAAGACGGTCGCGGTATACAAATGTATGAGTTATGTCAAGCACAAGGTCAGTGCGACAACACGGATGCTCACCTACACTTCTATTGTGAAAAATGCCATAAGTCCTATTGCCTCAAAGAATTGAAACCAAAAGATCTAAATCTCCCAAAAGGCTTCTCTATACACTCCCTTTCCTTTGTTATTAATGGCATTTGTAGTAATTGTCGCACATCTAATAAGTAACAGATAACAAATCAAACTTGTAAAAACGATTTTGTTGTTTTACCCTTTTTATAATCTAAACTCTATCGGAATATAGAATTCTTGTCTAACTAATTTGCCTCTCTGTTTTGCAGGAGTCCATTTTGGCATAGACTTTAATACTCTTACAGCTTCTTCTCCACAGCCACCACCAATATCTCTTATAACTTTGATATTACTTAGACTGCCGTCCTTTTCTACAATAAAACTTACAAATACCCTACCTGCGATACTATCTTTTGTTGCTTTTTCTGGGTATTTCAAATTCTTCGCAATAAAATCCTTCATTGCCTCCATTCCTTGCGGAAACATTGCCCCTTGTTCAACAACCTGGAACACTTCTTCTTCACTGCTTTGAGTTTGTGCCACACTTAAATTATTCAATCCGAATAATACAAACACCAAACTTAATGTTGCGATTACTTTTTTCATAACGTAAATGGTTTTAAGTTATTAACTACTAAATGAACAAATTTTTTGTTCACGGTGCAAATATAATAATATTTTTTATTCTACAAAAAATTTTATAACTTTTTCACAAATTTTTATTTACTGACCCAATAATAGAACACTTTCTTTTCCCAAATTTCTTTTTCCATTTTATCTAAAAATCTTTTCTTGTTTCTGACCATTTTTGTAAAATTAAAAAATAGCGATAGGAAAAATAGAATATTTTCAATAAATAGAAATTTGAATAGTATCGCATTTCGTCAAAATAATATCAATAACTATTTTGATAACATCAATAACTATTCGAATAAAATCAATAACTATTCGAATAACTTCAATAACTATTCAAATAACTTCAATAACTATTCAAATAACTTCAATAACTATTCAAATAAAATCAATAACCATTTTAATAATCTCAGTACTTATTCTAAATACTACATAATTAAATAATTACAAGAATGTAGAATTCCTCCATTTTTACTCAAAAAATACCCTTAAAAAATGACCTTATAGGAAAAATAGAACATTTTGGTTTTTTATTTTTAGAGGTTATGAAGATGATAAGAATGTATTCTGTGCCTATTTCATTATTACATAAAATAAACAAATACTATTTTGCGTTATAAAAACAAGTTCGTAGAATTAAATTTTTGTTTAATTTTATATTTATTACAAAAGTATGGAAATAAAATTACAAGATATAACTATTAGGGAATTAGTTGATAGTTATGTAGATAATAATGAAGACGGAATAAGAGGTTTTGGCGGTAAATTGGATATTCGCCCACCTTATCAAAGAGAATTTATTTATAATGAGAGACAACGTGAGGCTGTTATCATAACTATTCAAAAAGGGTTCCCTCTCAATGTTATGTATTGGGCTAAAAGAGACGAGAACAACGAAATCCCATACGAAATTATTGACGGACAACAACGTACGATAAGTATTTGTCAGTATATTAATGGAGATTTTCCTGTAGATATGCGTTTTTTCGATAATCTAACCACCGATGAGAAAGAGCAAATCCTATCTTATAAACTTATGATTTATGTTTGTTCGGGTACGGATAGAGAAAAACTAAAATGGTTTGAGACTATAAATATAGCAGGAGAGAAATTAACTAATCAAGAATTGCGAAACGCCGTCTATGCAGGCACTTGGGTAACGGATGCAAAGAAATATTTCTCCAAAAATGGTTGCGTGGCATATCAAATTGCTAATAAATACATGTCCGGTACTTGTATAAGACAAGATTATTTAGAAACTGTAATAAAATGGATAAACAATAACTATATAGAAGCCTATATGGCAAAGCACCAAAGAGATACTAATGCTAATGAAATATGGTTGTATTTCCAAAATGTGATAAATTGGGTCAAACTTATCTTTCCTAAATATCGCAAAGAGATGAAAAGCGTTGCTTGGGGCGAATTATATAATAAGTATAGGGGCGAAAAATTGGATGCGAAAGAGTTAGAGAATAAAATATCCAAACTTATGGCGGACAGTGACGTAACCAAAAAGTCAGGTATTTATGAATATGTCTTGGATGGACAAGAAAAACATCTTAATATACGTGTCTTCGACGATAATATGAAACGTGAGGCTTACGAGAAACAAGAAGGTATTTGTCCTATTTGCAAAAAACACTTCGAGATTGAAGAAATGGAGGCTGATCATATTACTCCTTGGTGTGAAGGAGGTAAGACGAGGGCTGAAAATTGTCAAATGCTTTGCAAAGAGGACAATAGAAGAAAATCGAACAAATAAACAACTCAACAAAATCTCACTTAAATGGCAACAAATAAGAGTTTGCACTTGGCAAATAAGGCAAAGAAAGATGAATTCTATACACAATTAGATGATATTTCTAACGAATTAAGACATTATAAGGAACATTTCAAAGGAAAGGTTGTTTTCTGCAATTGTGATGACCCATACGAAAGCAATTTCTTCAAATTCTTTGTCCTAAACTTCAATTCTTGGCAAATAAAACGACTTATCTGTACTTGTTATAACGGCTCACCTATGGCAGGTAGAGAATTGTCTCTGTTCGAAGAGCAACAACAAAAAACAAAACCTGCCTATAAGATGATAGTTGATAAAGTAGAAGATATGAATGATGACGGAGCAGTGGATTTAGCAGACGTTAAATTACTAATAAAGCAAGGTAATATTATCACCAAACTACAAGATAATGGGGATTTTCGTAGCAAGGAATGTATAGAACTATTACAGCAGAGCGATATAGTAGTAACTAATCCTCCTTTTTCTCTTTTTAGAGAATATGTTGCTCAACTTATAAAATATGATAAGAAGTTTTTAATTATCGGCAATCAGAATGCCATTACTTATAGTGAAATATTTCCTCTTTTGAAGGATAATAAAATGTGGCTTGGTTATAAATTTGGCGATATGAGTTTTAAGGTTCCTGAATATTATGAGGCGAGGGAGACGCGTTTTTGGATAGATGAAAGTAATCAAAAATGGCGTAGTTTAGGTACTATTTGTTGGTTCACTAATTTAGAAATTCCAAAACGGTACGAAAAGATGGTACTTTATAAGCATTATACACCAGAGGAATATCCTACGTATGATAATTACGATGCAATAAATGTAGATAAGACCGCCGAAATACCTATGGATTATGATGGATATATGGGTGTACCTATTACCTTTATGGATAAATATAATCCTGAACAATTTGAAATAATTGGAGAAATGGTTTCTACACAACTTACAGAATTTAATATAGGATATCCTTACATAAATAGCAAGAGAAAATACGCAAGGATAATTATTCGCCGAAAGAAGTAACATCTTAACAACTAGTACTATTGATACAACATTATTGTTCCTTGTATGCTGTCTATTTTGTTATTACTCTTGTTACGATATTTTAATATATATACATAAACTCCTTGAAGACATATCTCTCCTTTATATTTACCGTCCCAATAATCTTGACTATTGTTTGTTCGCCAAATCTCTATACCTTCGCGATTATATACTCTAAGGTCAATTAATTCAAATCTTTCATCTTCTACAAAACATCTAAATTTATCGTTATCTCCTCCACCTTCTTGTCCAACTTGTATAATATTTGGGAAATATATATCTATCGGTGGTTCTACTGTTAGATTAAGCACAAGAATACTATCACAACCTTTCCTGGTAGTTAAACGCCTTACGTATTCTCCACTCTCAAAGGCGTATATTCCATTCTCATCATAAACCTGATTTGTTTGTAAAGTTACATTAAGAGTATCATAATAAGAAGGATAGACATTCAATCTTAATGTTAGTATACTATCGCAACCATTCTCTGTTGTTAGTATTTTTGTATATCTACCGGCTTTATCGTACTCACTACCAGAGAATTCATATACTTCACCTTCGCAAATATTAGCATAAATAGTTGTATCATAATTCTGTTCTACGATTAAATGAATTGTTAATAGACTATCGCAACCGATTATTGTTTTATCATAATGAGTGTAATAGCCAGTATCTTTTATATCAAAACCATTTTCTTGGTATCTATCACCCTCGCATATAACTGCCTCTATGGTATCTACTTTCTTATCTCCTATTATGATATTATAAGTTACAGTTTCTTTACAGTCGGAACCATCGTTTAATTTGTATTCTTGGATTATGGTTGTATCTATTTGATAGATAGTGAAGTTTGCAATATGTTTATTATCTAATTGGTCTGTATATTCATACGGATAATTATTATTCTCTACTCTACAATATTTTAGATTTATAGTTGTGTCTATGGTTTTATTAACTTTTAAGGTGAGTGTTACTATGCTATCGCAATTAGTAGTTTGGGATTGGAATATTTCTGTATATGTACCGGCAGTTTTTAATTCTTGTTCGCCGAATATATAGATTTCTCCTTCACAGATAGTTTTTTCTATTGAAGTACTTAACTTTGGTTTTACTGTTAAGGTAAGTGTTACTATACTATCACAACCGGTAATCTTTGATTGGAATATCTCGGTATATATACCTGTAGTTGTTAAGGTTTGTGTACCGAATGGATAGGTCTCTCCTTCACAAATTACTTTTGTAATAGAACTATCCAATATAGGATTTACTATTAGGGTAAGTATTACAAGGCTATCGCAATTATTTTCTGTTTTGAATATTTCTTTATATTCTGTTGCTTTTGTTATTGTCTGTGTGCCGAAAGTATATACTTCACCCTCACAAATCACTACTGTATCGGTTTCTATATGTGTTGGATTTACTGTTAAATCAAGTACTTTTATACTATCACAACCGTTTGTTGTTTGATATGTTTTTGTGTATGTTCCTGTTTCGGTGTAGTTCGTTCCTTCAAAGGTATATTTATCTCCGTTGCAGATTGATGCTATAGTTGTATCACTGTATATTGGATT
>CAVGDP010000158.1:0-10662 GCA_963627985.1 uncultured Eubacteriales bacterium | reverse complement strand
TGTACAGGAATAGTCCGCTTTGTACTTGTTGTAATAACGGACTGCATTTGTGCAGAACAATAATTCGGGATTATTAAAACTGTTATTAAAAGAGATAACAAAAAATAATTTATGCGTCTCATATCTATAACATTTTTATTAGTTACTAATTCATTAGCAAAATTATACAAAATATTTTTATCTACCAAATTTTTTATAAACTTTTTTCAAAGAAGTACACCTTTCTTTTATTGTACAATCACCTTCTTTGTCACCGTCCCTGATTTAGTTTTGATTTTTAGGATATAGTTACCTTTTGGATAGTTCTCTACATTTAATAAATAATGATAAGCATCTATTTTCCATTCATTTATTTTCGCTCCTTGTTCATTAAATAATTCCAACGCTTGCATACGGAAAGAACATTGAACATTTACTTCTTTGTTTGCAGGATTAGGAAAGATAAAAGTATAATTATCAACGATATTCACAAGAGAAGAAGAGTCGGTAATGGTGGTATCTGTAATAGTTGTATCCATCGTTTCAGAATACAAAAGTTCTGCTGTTGTGTCCAAGTCTGTAAATATCGGGAAAAGATAGAGATAAGGAATTCCATTCATAGGATTAAGACCTCCCCATGCATTAGTTGGATGAGACTTTATAGAATGCCAAGTTGTGTCTGAATTACTATAATCTATCTTGGTACGAGGGTCATACGTATGGGTCGTTACAGTATAAAATCTACACAATGGATCAGTGAGGCAATTGGTGTCTCTGCCAGAACCACTAACAATTCTACATTGAGTACTAAGTTTATCTCCTACCCATGCAATAGTATCTATCACGTGAGACCAACCGTATCTATTTTCGTCAGTTGGTTTAGGATTATCTAAAATGACATAGAATTTATCTTTTACGTTGATAGTAGAATCAAACATAAATTCCTCATAATTGAGATAATACTGACTCCACAAAACGTTTTCATCTATGTCGATTGGAATATCGCTTGATTTGGCTTCTCTTCTGATATTAAAATTACTATCGGCTATACAAAAATAACCATGTCTACCATTTTCGGTATGATCAGGGTTGTAATAAAGTAGAGGACAGAAGGTTGCAACACCCATAACAGTTAGCAACGTATCTGAATAATGAGGTTGTGCCAGATCTATAATATTATGATCGCCAAAAAAATCATGGACGACTATCGTCTGTTTATTTACTATAGTTGGAGTATAACCCCAAGCACCCATGAAACCCCAATCTTCCCATTGGAAAATATCCCAAGTTACTGCACAACTATCGTCGTCAAATGTTGGACTTAGATAGTAATCGCCATGTTCTCTGATATTAACAACAGAGTCTGTAACTACTTGTGATTTTGCAGACAAAGTACAAATAACTAAAACAAAACAAAAAACTAATCTTTTCATGTTATTTTATATTTTTATGTTAATGAATACAAGGAATGCTATACGTCATACCATAGTAATAAACGGGTAATGTAAGATAAGTAGCAGTATTGTGAGTAATACCACAATACATATATTGAAAATCATCTTCTGTATAGTAGGTATCAATTGTTACGAGATCAAAACTATATTTTTCTCCACAAGTTTCCCTGCTACTAGTATCAATTATTCTATCAAAGAAACACAAATTTCCAGTATTAAGGACACTATCTTGACTAATAGTTATTGGATTATTCGCTTTTGCTCCAAAGACTAAATAATCACGAAAGACATTATAAGAAGTAATGCTTTTTAATAGATTAAAACCTTCTTGTGTAATAGAAGGTACAATTATAGAAGAATAATACACAGTAGAATCGTAAGGGTATACATTAAATATCATATCTCTTATATCTAACATAGAACAACCATTGCAAGCAACAACATATAATGCCATATCTCTTGGGTTAAATGTTATATCTGTTATTCTACTTCTACATTCCAAATCGTTATTATCTACAACGAACTGCGTATATTGTGGAGTAGTAATATTTGCATTAATTTTGAATTTTGTAAATTCCAATCTCTCTTCGTTAGTTCCCTTTATTGACGCACCAACAATGAAGTCGTTGGATTGTGGGATTAATGGTGCTATTTCATATTGTGGGTCTTTGAAGTGATGGTACATAATAGGAGTATAATAGGTTCTACAGATATAGAAATTAGGGTCATCTTGTAGATGAGAATATAATACGAGAGTCTGTAAATCTTTCATACCACAAACAACAACGTAACCTTGTGTATGAATAACATCTGTAAATCTTATGTTGCAAGTTGGAAAAGTCCAATACGTAATAGAATCTATATCAAAAGAAATATAATAAGAAGGAGCAAAACCAGTCATATAATTATTGGTACCAACTGTATTAGTTTGATTGTCTTTATCGTTGGCAATTAAAGACAATTTCTTACTTTGAGTAGAAGGAGTTCTATAAAAATCAACTTTTTTGAGATATGCAGGGGTATTTAATGTAATGGTAAAGATATCTACTGGAATGTTTGTTGTGGGAGAAAATAGTACAGCCAAAGATACTTTTCCTGCAATATTTTGATAGTATCCTTGAAAAGTTAGAGGGCTATTCATTTCTCCACAAAAATAAATCATATCTTCGATTGAATCATAATCGAAATCAGTTATTGTTACGTTATTCAAATACTTACACTGAATATAAGTAGTATCTTCTCTTGAAAGACAAAAAACAGAAGCTTGAGATGGTGTAAAAATAGAGAATTGAATACTATCGTTAGGCATTACAAAGTATGGACGATTAATAAGCCCATTATATTGTGCATTAGCTAGGGAAACGACTTCTATACCATGTCTAACAGTTAAAGATTTAACAGGTGAGAAATTAGCTGTATTCCCTATTTCTCTTACGGAACTAACTAACATTGTACTAGTCATTTGTGCAAAACTATACTGTGCAAACAATACTAGTATATAGGAATGATAATAAAAGACATTTTAATTTTTTCATAATATTTTAACTTTATGGTTAGTAATTTACTATTCGGCGACAAAGTTATACAAAATATTTTTATCCACCAAATTTTTTACAAACTTTTTTCAAAAAAAAGTACGCTTTTCTTTTTATTGTACAATTATTTTCTTTGTCGCCGAGCCGGATTTAGTTTTGATTTTTAGGATATAGTTACCTTTTGGATAATTTTCTATGTTAAGTAAATAATGATAAGCATCTATTTCCCATTTATCTACTTTCGCTCCTTGTTCATTAAATAATTCTAACGCTTGCATACGGAAAGAACATTGAATATTTATTTCCTTATTAGCAGGATTAGGAAAGATAAAAGTATAATTATCAACAATATTCGCAATAGAAGAAGAGTCGGTAATGGTGGTATCTGTTATAGTAGTATCTGCAAGTATTGGGAATAAGTACCATGCTTTATTTGTCGACTGTTCCCATTTAATAATATTATTGCCATAAGAATAATTATTATTTTCATCTCGTTGAAATACTATCATTCTAAATAATACAACATTTGTTGAATTCCAACAAAGTGCAGTATAAAGATCAGTGTAAAATAAAGTTTGATTATTATGATAATTTATTCCTTCGTCCCAATTATATTCATCAGGGAAAAATTGGGAAGGTTTTGGATTATCTACCATAATATAAAATTTCCCATTTACACTTATAGAGGTATCAAAGAATAATTCTGTATAATGATCCGAAACATCTGCTATTGTTATAGTTTCATCTATGGTATCATAACAACTTTCTAATTTTATTTTTTGCAAAACATTTAATGAGTCATCTGTAAGACATAAATACCCATGCATTTGTCCATAATAAATATTTGAAAATAGAGCAGAGATACCAATAACTTTTATTGTGGTATCTGTTTCAAAACGTTGTGCCATATCTCCCACAAAATATTGATTAGTTTTATCATAAGAATAATATTCACTAAATGTGGGGGAAAATCCAACATATAATTTGTCTGGGTCTATATCTAAAGTTAATGGAACATTGTCTGAACCATAATAGGTACAACCTATATAGAATGGTTCTGGTAATAGATACCAATCTTCGTATTCTCTTGTTTGAGAAAATGCGATACTACTTACAGAAATACATCCTACGAGCAATAACAAAAACTTTTTCATTTCTCTATCTCCTATATTTTATTGACAATTTATATTATAATTGATAATGTTTTTATTCAACAAAATTGGTTGTGGTGAGGTTAGAGCATTGGTATTGGAGAAGTAATTGAAAGTGTTTATGATTGTTGGTTTTTGTATAGTATCACAATAAAAGCTTCCTATCCTATCACAACTATTGGGGAGGTTAAAATTACATTTTCTATCAAAGAAATAAATATTTAATCCCATTGTTCTCCCAAGAGATAGAATTTGTGAATTATCTCCATATAGTGTTAAATCTTTTAATAGATTATAACCTGCGACATAGGATATAGGGTGTGATATTGGAGCATAATAACCGTGTGTCTTATAGGGATGTATTTGTATTATCATATCCTTAACAGAAGATCCATTACAGAATAGACAATATAAGATATTTCTTAGTTTATCGAATTCCAAATCCATTATTTTTGATCTACCCTCTCGGGTGTCTGAAATTATTTGAGTATGAAGAATTGATAGATTGTTTAAATCTATTATATTAAATCCTATTCCTTCAACACTATTTGTGGATTCTGCTACAACAACGTGGTTTAGTTCTTTTCGTAATATTGCCAAATGATGTTTAGGATCGGAAAAAAGTTTATATAATTCACTTGTAACAAATTCTTTTCCAATATAATTTTGTACAATATCTATATTGTGGCGAATTAATGTGAAAGTAGAATCTGTTTTCATTCCTAAAACGGCAATATAGTTGTTGGTGTGTACAACATCTAACAAACGACATTCATTAGCATGATAGATTCCATAAGGATTAAGACCAACATTATTAGGCAATATGTTATAGAAAATAAATGCACTATTCATTTGATAGTCATTTGCCAATAAGAGTAATCTATGTTGCCCTTCCCCAGATATACAAAAATCAATATTCGTTAGAGTAAAGGTTGGAGAGTTGTAAATAGATATTGGATAAATATATAGTGGTGAATTATTTGCAGTATTAAAAAATATATTTATATTTTCGTATGCAACAAAATTATTACCAAGATTACTTTGTCCACACATATATATGGTGTCATTTACTATACAAAAATCAGTGATAGTATGATTATTGATAATAACCCTTTTTGTTGCAGTAGTACCTAATTCTGTTAGATAAAAAACAGAAGCTCCACAAACATCGTTATAATAAGAGATATTACTAGGTGTAAAGAAGAATTCGCCATTTGTGTATTTATTACTTCCATAATGGATTAAAGAAATGATATGATTATTATCCCAATTTTCAGTTTTGATGGGCATTACACCAATGGTTGGATTGGTAACAATTTCTCTTTCAAAACTAGAATTAGAAAGAATAATTTGTGCAGAACCATACTTAAAAAACGACACTATTACCAAGAATGATAATAAAAAGTACTTTAGATTTTTCATAATGTTTTAATTTTAGATTGTTAATAATTTCGGCGACAAAGTTATACAAAATATTTTTATTCACCAAATTTTTATAAACTTTTTTCAAAAAAGTAATTTTTCTTTTCTACCTTATAATCATGTTCCTAATATTGTCTTTCCGTGAAACATTCGTTAAAATTTTGCGATAGGGAAAATAGAACATTTTAAAGAAATAGAAATTCGAATAGTATCTTATTTTATCAAAATAAAATCAGTAATTATTCTAATAAAATCAGTAATCGTTCTAATAAAATCAGTAATTATTTTGACGATTATTGCACTTATTCCAACTATTCCATAATCAAATCGTTACAAAGGTGAAAAATTTGTTCATTTTTGCTCAAAATACACCCCTAAAAAAAGACTATATAGGAAAAATAGAACATTTTGGGGATGTGAAATATTGCAAGATTTTGGCGGTTTTATGGTAGGATAGAGGAAGAAATTATCTACTTATTCTAAAATATTGACCCATCCGCCAAAATATTAGTATTCTAAAACATATATGTATCCCAAATCTTTTATTTATACTACTACTTTTAGCGGACAGTAATAATTTTTATTAGTAAACAGGAATACATTAATCACCAATAGAATACGTATTAAGATATCTCGTAATATGATTATTGCTATCTGTAATAATTCTATTGGTTGTATTGTTTAACAGATTGTAAAGATGCAAAGAATAATTTATCACACAGTTGTACACAAGATTTTCCGATAAATACACAAAGAAATATCTAATCAATAGAATATTTCTCTACATGGGTGCCGTTTTTGGTTAAGGCTTTGAAAAGAGGAACCAAACGGAGAAAATGTTCTTGTGTTTTGTGTAAAGATAATGTGGCGTCATCCTGCCAACATTCATATATCATATACTTACATGGATTCTTGCGACAAATAAATAAATCATAACCTTCACAACCACTTTCTTTGGAGGATTTTTCTACTAATTCGTCCATTATTAGATGTAATTCTTCTTTTAGATTTTCGTCCTTTAATTCGAAAAATGAATTTATTCTTATCATAATATCAAAATTATTAAAGTTATATTCTTGGTAACGCAAAATCTTTGCGAATATTACAAATTATTGATAATTATAGAGAGGTATAGTTGATTTAGTTTTATAGAAATTTAATAGTTTTTTAGATGAAAATTTCGGTAATAATGTTTTTATTACTAACTTTGCAACTTGATTTGATTAGATTTATTTTTGTGAAAATTGAGACTTTGATAACAAAAATATAACAATTGTAATAATAATAAAATGGCAAGAGAAAAGAAATTTTTAACTTGTGATGGTAATGAGGCAGCTGCTCACGTAGCGTATATGTTTAGCGAATGTGCAGCAATATATCCTATCACACCTTCGTCTCCAATGGCAGAACATGTTGATGAATGGGCTGCAACAGGTAGAAAGAATTTATTTGGAGAGACAGTTAAACTAGTAGAAATGCAATCCGAAGCAGGAGCAGCAGGTGCTGTTCATGGTAGTTTGCAAGCAGGTGCTTTAACAACTACTTATACCGCTTCACAAGGATTACTTTTGATGATACCAAATATGTACAAGATAGCAGGAGAATTACTTCCAGGTGTTTTCCACGTAACTGCACGTACAATAGCAGCACATGCTTTGAGCATATTTGGAGATCATAGTGACGTGTATGCTTGTAGACAAACAGGTTTTGCAATGCTTTCATCGGCTTCTGTTCAAGAGGCAATGGATTTGGCAGGTGTTGCTCATTTGGCAGCAATTAAGGGAAGAGTTCCTTTTATGCATTACTTTGATGGCTTCCGTACATCTCACGAAATACAAAAGATAGAAGCACTTACTAATGAGGATATGACTCCTCTTGTTGATTGGCAAGCAATCAAAGAATTCAAACAAAGAGCATTAAACCCAGAGCACCCAGTAACAAGAGGTACAGCGCAGAATCCAGATGTATTCTTCCAAGCAAGAGAAGCGTCTAATTCCTATTATGATGCTATACCAGACATAGTTAATGAGTATATGCAGAAAGTAGGTGCTATAACAGGAAGAATACACAAACCATTTGAGTATTATGGAGACCCTACGGCAGAGAATATCGTCGTTGCTATGGGTTCTGTTTGCGATACAATCAAAGAAGTAATAGATTATTTAGCAAAACAAGGTAAGAAACTTGGGTTAATTACTGTTCATCTTTATCGTCCTTTCTCTGCAAAATATTTCTTTGATGTGTTACCAAAGAGTGTTAAGCGTATTTGCGTATTAGATAGAACAAAAGAATGTGGAGCAAGTGGAGATCCATTATTCTTGGATGTTGTAGAGATGTTTAACAACACTGACGCACGTCCTATGATTATTGCAGGTCGTTATGGTCTTTCTTCTAAGGATACTACTCCTGCACAGATGATAGCAGTTTATGAGAATTTGGTGTCTAATAATCCAAGAAATAAATTTACTGTTGGCATCGTAGATGATTTAACTAATTTGTCTTTGTCTGTTGGCGAGGAAATATCTATGGCAACACAAGGTACATTTGAGGCTAAATTTTATGGTTTAGGAGCAGACGGTACGGTAGGTGCAAATAAAAACTCTATTAAGATAATCGGTAATAACACAAATAAATATTGTCAAGCATATTTCTCTTACGATAGCAAAAAGTCGGGTGGTTTTACTTGCTCACATCTTCGTTTTGGAGACAATCCTATACGTTCTCCGTACTTGGTAACTACCCCTGATTTTGTAGCTTGTCATGTATTTTCGTATTTACGTCAATATGAAGTATTGAAAGGTATCAAAAAGAATGGTACATTCCTATTAAATTCTATGTACGATGCTAATGATACTGTTAAACACTTACCTAACAAAGTTAAGAAGATATTAGCAGAACAGAATATCAATTTCTATATCATCAACGCTACAAAGATAGCAGAGGAGATAGGACTTGGCAACCGTACAAATACTATATTACAAAGTGCTTTCTTCAAAATATCTGGCGTAATACCATACGATTTGGCAGTTCAAAAGATGAAAGAAGCTATTGTTAAGTCTTATGGCAAGAAAGGTGAGAATGTTGTTAATATGAATTATGCTGCCGTTGATAGAGGTGCAGATGTAATCAAAGTTGAGGTTGATTCTTCTTGGGCTTCTTTAAGTGAGACAGACACTATTGCAAATAATCATCCTGCATTTATTAAGAATGTTGTAGATGTTATCAACGCTCAAGAGGGAGATACATTACCTGTTTCGGCATTCAAAGATATGGCAGACGGTACATTCCCTGCAGGTACGGCGAAATACGAAAAACGTGGTATTGCTTCACATGTTCCTACTTGGGATAGCGAGAAATGTATTCAATGTAATCAATGTGCATTAGTTTGCCCTCATGCTGCTATTCGTCCATTCCTATTAGACGAAAAAGAAATGCAAATCGTTGGCAGTGTTGCTACCAAGAAGGCAGTAGGTAAGGAGTTTGCAGGCTTACAATTCCGTATGCAAGTTTCACCTTTGGATTGTACAGGATGCGGTAATTGTGTAGACGTTTGTCCTGCAAAAGAGAAAGCGTTGAGTATGGTTCCATTAACAGAAGAGTCCGAAGATAAAAAACTTTGGGATATTATGATAGAGAAAGTTACCAACAAATCGAATCTTGTAGATGTAACTAAGAACATAAAGAACTCTCAATTCTCTCAACCTTTATTTGAATTTTCTGGAGCTTGTGCAGGCTGTGGAGAGACTCCATACGTTAAACTTATCTCTCAATTATTTGGCGACAGAATGATGGTCGCTAATGCAACAGGTTGCTCTTCTATCTATTCAGCTTCTTGTCCTTCTATGCCTTATACAGTTAATGCAGAGGGTAGAGGTCCTGCTTGGGCAAATTCTTTATTCGAGGACAACGCAGAGTTTGGTCTTGGTATGGCTACCGCTACTCGCAAGATGAGAGATAGAGTAGAGAACCTAATGAAAGAAGGTTTGCAGTGCGACAAATGTTCTAACGAAGAGAAGGCATTATTCCAAAAATGGATAGACAATCGTGAAGACGCCAAAGCAACACAAGAAGTTTATAACGAACTTGTTCCTATGTTGAAGAAATGTTCTTGTGAGACTTGCCAAAGACTATATGAGAATAGACAATTTATTATTAAGAAATCTCAATGGATAATTGGTGGAGACGGTTGGGCATACGACATCGGTTACGGTGGATTGGATCACGTTATAGCATCAGGCGAGAATGTAAATATATTAGTTGTTGATACGGAGGTTTATTCTAATACAGGCGGACAAGCATCTAAGGCTACTCCTGTTGGTGCTATTGCCAAATTTGCCGCTGCGGGTAAGAGAGTTAGAAAGAAAGACCTTGGTATGATAGCAACTACGTATGGTTATGTATATGTTGCTCAAGTTTCTATAGGTGCTAACCCTGCACAATATATCAAAGCTTTGAAAGAGGCAGAAAGTTATAATGGTCCATCATTAATTATTTGCTACGCTCCTTGTATCAATCACGGTATCAAAGCAGGTATGGGCAAGACACAAGCAGAGCAGAAGAAAGCTGTTGAATGTGGTTATTGGCACTTATGGCGTTATAACCCAGAGAACGCAGATAAGGGAGAAAATCCTTTCACTTTGGATTCTCCAGAGCCAGATTGGAGCAAATTCCAAGCATTTATCGACGGCGAGGTTCGTTACAACTCTTTAAAGAAAGCCTTCCCTCAAGAGGCAGACGAGTTGTTTAGAGCAGCACAAGAGAATGCTCAATGGCGTTACGCTTCATACAAACGTATGGCAACGATGGATTGGACTAAATAAGTAGAATTTTTTTAGTTGGATTATTTTGGATCGGCTCCAAGGGAGCCGATTTTTTTATTAGTGCCCGCTAAAATATATTTATGTAGATATAACTAATTTATTTTCAGTAAAATTTTCAAATAGAATAATATTCCAAGCCCCTTTTTCTAAAAAAACGTTAAGTAGTCGTTAAATTATAATTTTTCTAACCTTTTTCACAGCGTGAAACATTGCTTGAAATTTCCCGATAGGGAAAATAGATCATTTTAAAGAAATAGAAATTCGAATAGTATCGCATTTCGTCAAAATAAAATCAATAACC
>CAVGDP010000157.1:0-14850 GCA_963627985.1 uncultured Eubacteriales bacterium | reverse complement strand
AATAGTTATTAATACTATTTGAATAGTTATTAATACTATTTGAATAGTTATTGATTTTATTTGAATGGTTACTGATTTTATTTTGATAAAATAAGATACTATTCGAATTTCTATTTCTCTAAAATGTTCTATTTTCCCTATCGCAATTTTTTTGGTTGGAATTATTTTGTGGATTAGAAATGAAAATTTTCTAACGATTATTCCCAAAAAATGAATTTTCGTGTCTAATTTACCTTTATTAAATCGTACTTTCTTATTGGCATAGAAGAGAAAAAAGATAACCTCTTTTGAGAAAAATAAATGTTATTCAATAGAGTTTCTTTCCAAAATAAAAGATTTTTTAGTTTTTTTTGTGTGCATATCAAAAAAATGTAATAAATTTGCAACTGATAAAACTTAAGAAGTTAGTCTAATAAATACGCTTCTTAGAGAAAAAATAAACTAAATAACATTAAAAATAAAAAGCAAAATGGCAAAAGTACATATCTTTAACGCAGGTCCTTGCGTTTTACCAAAACAAGCCACAGAGGCAACAAGAAAAGCAATCGAGAATTTTGATAACACAGGCGTAGGTGTATTAGAAATTTCTCACCGTACTCCAGGTTGGGAGAGAATAATGGACGAAACTGTTCAATTATGGAGAGATTTGTTGAACATACCAGAGAATTACAAGATTTTATTCTTAGGTGGTGGTGCTTCAACTCAATTCTTTACTGTTCCTGCTAACCTTTTGAATAAGAAAGCAGCATATTTGCAAACAGGTGTTTGGGCTAAGAAAGCAGCAAAAGAAGCTAAAATATTCGGTGAAACAGTAATCGTAGCATCTTCAGAAGATAAGAATTACACTTATATTCCAAAGAATTACGAAATACCTACTGACGCAGATTATTTCCATATCACAACTAACAATACTATCTATGGTACAGAAATCAAATACGATATGGATTGCCCAATTAATTTGGTTGCCGATATGTCTTCTGATATTATGTCTCGTCCTGTAGACGTTTCTAAATATGCACTTATCTATGGTGGAGCACAAAAGAATGTTGGTCCTGCAGGTGTTACCTTTGTTATCGTAAGAGAAGATATCTTGGGTAAGATTACTGATAGAAAGAATTTACCAGTATTACCTACAATGGTAGATTATAGAACTCATATAGAGAAAGGTTCTATGTTCAACACTCCTCCTGTAATTTCTATCTTTGTTATGCACGAGACTTTGAAATGGTTAAAAGAAAACGGCGGAGTTGAATGGATACAAAAACGTAATCAACAAAAAGCAGAATTGCTTTATAACGAAATAGACAGAAATAAAATGTTCGTTGGCACAACAGAGAAAGAAGATCGTTCTTTGATGAATGTTTGTTTCGTTATGGCAAAGGGATACGAAGACAAAGAAAAAGAGTTTTTGGAATTTGCCAAAGCTAATGGTATGATAGGTATCAAAGGACATCGTTCAGTTGGTGGATTTAGAGCATCTTTATACAACGCTTGCGAATTAGAAGACGTTCAAGCATTGGTTGATTGCATGAAAGAATTTGAAAAGAAAAACGCATAGTTTTTTATTAATAAAACTCTGACATATAGTCAAGTATTTACTTTATATGGTATTCATTTGACTATATGTCTTAATAAAAAAAAGAAAAAAGAAATGACAAAAGTTTTGATTGCAACAGAGAAACCTTTTGCGAAAGTTGCTGTTGATGGTATTAGAGAAATAATAGAGAAAGCAGGGTTTGAAGTTGCTTTATTAGAGAAATATACATCGGTAGACGATTTTTACAAAGCAGTAGAAGATGCCGATGCCTTGATTGTTCGTTCGGACAAAGTAACCAAAGAAGTTATTGACCACGCAAAGAAACTAAAAATAGTTGTTAGAGCAGGTGCTGGCTTTGATAACCTTGATTTAGCAGCATGTACTGCAAAGGGTATCGTAGCTATGAATACTCCTGGACAAAATTCTAACGCTGTCGCTGAATTAGCACTTGGTTTTATGGTATATATGGCTCGTACTATGTTTACTCCTGTTGCTGGTACAGAGTTACAAGGTAAGAAACTTGGTATTCAAGCCTATGGACACGTAGGAAGATTAGTTGGTATGAAAGCTAAAGCTTTAGGAATGGAAGTTATGGCTTTGGATCCATTTGTTCCTGCAGAAAATATAGAGAAAGACGGCGTTAAGGTTGCAAAGGATGTTAATGAATTGTATTCTTCTTGTGATTATGTTTCTTTGCATATTCCTGCAAACGACCAAACAAAGAATTCTATCAATTATGAATTACTTTCCAAGATGCCAAAGGGTGCTTGTTTGATCAATACAGCAAGAAAAGAAGTTATCAACGAGGCTGATATGGTTAGAATGTTATCCGAAAGAGAGGATTTCAAATATATAACCGATATAGCACCAACTAATGATGAGGAATTGAGGAAATTTGCTCCTCGTTACTTTGCTACACCAAAGAAAATGGGTGCACAGACCAAAGAGGCAAACATTAACGCAGGTTTAGCAGCTGCTCGTCAAATCGTTGACTTTATTAAGAACGGCGTTACTAAATTCCAAGTAAACAAATAGGATTTAGATAATATTTCATAGACTACTCATCCTATATTCTACCTTTACCAGTAGAACAGGATGGGTATTCTTTTCCTATTCGTTTCATAACTCCCCAATATTACGACCATTTATCAAATTATTACGATGAATCATTAGAATGATTCGTTTATCTATTTAGCGATTTGACTAAATATATTTTGTGTTTTATTTTGTCATTTGCAAGAAAATGTATAATTTTGCAAAATATAACATAGAGTAGTTAATTCTAATTTTATATATGGTAATGATTGATGCCTTCGCAAATACAATTCTTGCAATGATTTCCCCAGAAAAACCTCTCAATGGGGGGGGGTATTTATCTAACTTATAATAAGTTATCTTATTCTAATAATAAACAATCAAAATTTTGTTTTTATTCTTTTTTGCCTAAATTGTTAGGTAAAAGAGAACATTCTTGTATTGTTTTCCAATATAAAGAAGTAAATTATAACCTAAATAACAATCTAAAAAATTTCCAAATAAAATGTACAAAGTAACATGGGATAAAAAAACAGGAGGAGTATTACTTCAATCAAAAATAACGGAAGATACTTTAGGTATTTCGCCACGTCCTGTGTTCTTTGAAGAATTGGATTTATTAGGACTTAATGACAAAGGGTGGACTTATCCTCATTGTGAGGAACCTATTATGTGGGCAATAAATAAACAATATTGGTACCGTGGAGTTAAACTTTTTGATGTTAAAGGGGCTGATATCTATCATTCGCCTACTATACAGTTTGTAGATGGAATAAAACCAATAGTTCTAAACCCCGTGGATGTAAAAGCAATGATTAGCAAAACATCTGATTTTATGTTTGTTTTAGAGAACGAGGCTATTGAATTTATTCGCGACACGTATATGACATATTCTAATGTGAATGAGGTATATAATAGTATAGATGCTAATAAAATTGATTATGAGAATATTGTTAAGCGAATGGAGAAGAAGAACAAACAAAAAATGGTTGTAGTAAAGCAAGATTGTGATTCTTTTGATATAATGCCACTTAAGACTGCTAATCAGGAAGGTAAGCGAGTGTTATTCTCAACTAAAATTGATCGTTTTATTGTTAGTTTTTCTGGAGGTAAGGATTCTCAAGTAGTATTAGACCTTTGTACTCGTGCTATTCCACCTACTGATTTTGAAGTAATATATAGTGATACAGGTTATGAACTACCTCCTTCACTTGCTCTATACAAAGATGTAGAAAAGTTTTATAAAGAGAAATTTCCTTCTCTTAACTTTCTTATGTCTTGTAACCACGAATCTGTTCTTTATTATTGGGATAAGATAGGTACACCAAGTGATATTCATCGTTGGTGCTGTTCTATAATGAAAACTGTTCCGCTGTATAGGGAATTAATGAAAGAAACAGATAAAAAACAAAAATTTCTTGCATTTGAAGGCGTTAGAGCAGAAGAATCTGTAAAAAGAAGTGACTATAATAGAATTGGAAAAGGAGTAAAGCATCATTTTGTAGTCAATGCTCGTCCTATATTAAGATGGAATACAACAGAAGTCTTTCTTTATTTGTTTAGAAATCATTTGCAAATTAATCCAGCTTATAGATTCGGAAAAACAAGAGTTGGTTGTATTCTGTGTCCATTTGGATCTCCTTGGGATGATATGATAGTAAATAAATGTTATCCAGAAAATTTAAAACCATTTTTATCAAAAATAGAAGCAATTGCTGACGCAAGAAAGATTCCTAATAAGACAGAATATATTGCAGAAAGAAAATGGAAATTAAGAACTAGTAGGTTTTTAGAGTCTAAGACTTCTGTTTCTATTACTTCTACTGCAATTAAATGGCAAGCAATTGTAAAGGGAGCGGAGAAAAGTATTTTTTCGTGGCTTCCAATATTGGGGGAATATAGTATAAAAGAATCTAATAGTTCTGCTGTAGGTGAAATAATGTTTAGGAAAGAAGTATTTAGTTTTGAAATTAAATATGGCAAAACAAAGTCGGATTTTACATTTACTCTTTATGACAACAATAATATACGACTTAGATTTTACTTACGTAGAATAATCAATAAGACTGCGTATTGCATCAATTGTGAAGCCTGTGAATTGGAATGTCCTACTGGTGCACTTTCTGTGTATCCAAATATAAATGTAGATATCCAAAAATGTGTACATTGTTACAAATGTTTAGACTATCATAATGTAGGATGTATTGTTGTAGATTCATTAGCAAAAACAGAAGAAACAAATAAATCAAATATGAAAATATCCAAATATGGTACATTTGGCATCCATAATGAATGGGTAGACCAATATCTTAGAGATACAGAGTTGTTTTGGACAGAAAGTATCCTTGGTGTAAAACAAGTTCCAAGTTTTAAAGCATGGCTTAAAGACGCAGAAATAATCGACGAAAAAGCAAATCTAACAGAATTTGGCAAGATTTGTATCAAACTCAATGAAGATAATCCAATTATTCTTTGGGAGTTAATACATATAAACTTGTGTTATAATAATCCATTGATGAAATGGTTTGTATCTGCAATTTCTTCTAATATAGATATTGTACGAAAGGATTTAGACAGATTGGCAATAGAATATTTCTCGGGTTATTCATTAAAGGAGACTACTATTACGTATGCAGTTCAAGCATTGGTTCAGACTTTTAAATATTCTCCAATAGGAGATGAACTTTTACAGTGTGTAATTCAAGATACAAAGGGGACAATATTTCAACGATTACCTTATAACGATTTAAGTCCAGAAGCAGTAGCGTATTCTATTTATAAGTTTGCAGAAAGCAAAGGTATGAAAATGTTGCGAGTGTCAGATTTTTATAAACAAGATAAACAAAATGGTGCCTATAAGGAGTTTTGTATATTAAAAACAGAATTACAAAAGAAATTAAGATATCTTTCGTCTGATACAAATAGGGTTCTGGTTGCAGAATTAAACATGGGATTGGATCATATTACACTTCTTGATGATATGGATTCTTTGTCTGTGTTGAAAAGATTATTAGCATGATAAGATATTTGTTGATAATAAGGAAACGATATAATTCTTTCAATAAAATAAGAAAGTAATACTTATAAAAAGTAAGGAAAGATATAGAGAAAATTATTAATAGAATTTAATTCAAAACAAATAAAGATTATACAATATGGCTACGAAGTATAATGAGATTGTAGAGTTGCGTGGTGGTAAAGCTGCCTACAATATTACAAACGAGGGAGATAAAGAATGGAGTTCTTTTATTTCTAATAGACAGTTTAATGAAGTATTAGCTACTGTAATTAAATCAGTACGAGGCAAGGATATAGACTATCACAAGAGTTTTTGGATAAATGGTACGTACGGCACAGGTAAAAGTCATGCTGTAGCTGTAATTAGTCACTTATTATGTGATCCTGTGGAAAATATTCGCGACTGGGTAGATATTGAATATAAAAATAGGAAGTTCGATAGTATACGTCAATCTATATACAAACTTCGCGAGACAAAACGATTACTAAATGTAAACGTTTACGGATTGAATGCAATGACTCATGCAGAAGATTTTGCTCGTGTGATACAGAAAGCAGTAATAGAGGCATTGAATAAACACAAGATAAAAATATCTGTACATACAGACTTTGAAACTTATATTAATCATATACGTAAGAATCCTGAAATCTGGAATCATCTTATAAAAACTCATACAAAACTGTCGTCAATTATAGCCAATAATGAAGAACTTGCAAAGAATCTTGAAAAAGGTGATTTAGGCACATTTCATATTGTAGTAGATACCCTACGAGATGCAAAATTAGATATAGTATTAGAGAATAGCAATATCGCACAATGGCTATTTGAAGTACAAGAAAAAATCAGCGAGAAAGGAATATATGACGGATTGTTGATTATTTGGGATGAATTTACCGATGTAATGACTGATGCAATTGGAGTGCCAGTATTAAAGAAACTACAAGAAGTAGCAGAGAAATTTATGAAGGAAGAAAGTAATTCATATATATTTCTCATTAGTCATCCATCGGCTTTTAATAATTTAGATTCTGAAGTACTTAAACAGACAAATGGGCGATATCACTGTATGAAATACAATATGGAACCAGTGTCTGCATTCAAAATTATGTCGCGTAAGTTTAAGATCATAGACCCAGATACTTATAGAAAGAAGAGTCAACGCTTTTATAGTGATAATCTTAAATTATTGGACATATATACATCTATAAGTAATAATCCAGATGAGACAAGAGAGAACTTGTTTAATATGTTTCCTCTACATCCAGGTACAGCTAATTTGGCTACTCATTATGCCACTGTAGTGGGTTCGTCAAGTAGAAGTGTTTTTGAATTTTTAGGGCAGAATGATTCTATTAGAGAATTTTTAGATAGTGAGGAAAGATACCAAAATAGAGATACTATTACAGCTGATTATTTATGGGATTATGTATTGAAGGTCTTTCAGGACGATGTAACTAATTATGGTGCAATAACCGAGCGTTTCAATTCTCGTGAGCGACAAGTTAGTAATGAGGGAGAAGCTCATCTTGCTATATTCAAAGGAGTCTTATTACTTAATGCTTTCAATAATATATCAGGGGAGAATAACAATGGCCTTGTAACTCCATCTGAGGATAATATTCGTGCTTTGTTTACAGGTACGCGTTATGTACGAGATATAGATAATGTATTACAATGGTTTAATACGGAGGGTATTATTCAACGAGCACCTGGTGGATTGTTTTCTGTGCAATTTTCGGCACTTCCTTCTGGAGAGATAGAGGAACATAAAAACAGAATGCGTAACGAACAATTTCGTTACACAAATCAAATACTTGAGTTTTCAGACGTAGCAAGAAATGCTTTTGGAAGGATGATGCAGAAGGTAATACATCCATATAAATTTGTCTTTTTTTCTGATGTTCAAAATGAATCTTCTCTACGTGATAAAATCAAAAAGGCTAAAAGGGATGCTAAAGACAGTGAACTTTTCTTTGCTTTATTGTTATCACGTAATGATTCAGAGCGAGCAACACTTCAAACTTTTGCAGAGAAATGTGCAGAAGACCGGGCAGATAAAGATTTGCAAAATATTATCTTTATCGTATTTGATGCAGTTTTTACAGATTTTAAATATGAGCAGTTTATAGAATATCAAGCTAACTATGCTTGTGCTAGTAGTCATGGATTTGCCGATCAACAAAAAGTCCATATAGATCATGCAATGTCAATGGTAAAAGAATGGATGGACAAGGTACAACGTGATAATGCAGAAGTATATATAAATGGTAAGGAACAACAAACCATATCGGTAATGCATTTGTCAAGTGCTGTAAACGATGAGATATCTCCTATTATCTTTCCATATAGTGCAGATAATTGTGAGTTACTTCGACAGAAAGCTCCTCAAACATTTTGGAAACAACAAAACTCTAAAGAGATTGTTCGTACGTTTCTTTTTGCAGGAACCAAAGAAGAAGTCTTATCAATGAGTGCCCAAATGAGACCTATACAATATCTTATACAAGAATGCTTAGATGATAATATGGAGTGGAAAGATACTGCACGTAGAGAACATCCTTTTAAGGCAGTATATGATAAGGTGCAGGATATTATCAAACATGCTGATAAAAATTCTATTTTTAATTTTGATGTAAAGTTCTCACTATTAACTAAACCGCCATACGGACTATATAGTAGTTTTGGAGCTATGTCAATGATTGCATACGCTTTGAGATCTTGGGCTGGCAAAATATTTGATATGCAAGGTAAACCTCGCGACAAGAATGCATTGGTAGATGATATTGTTGATTTATTCAAAGTGTGGGACGATAAGAAATCTAATAATAAACTTAATTTCAAATTCCAAACACCAGAAGAGGGAAAACTTTGTAAAGAACTTATTTCGTTATTTAAGTTGAATAGCAAGAGTAATGAGTATTCTGACGTAACTAGTTTAAAAGACGCTCGTTATGCAATTATTGGTGATTTTTCAAAGAATAAAGGTTATCCACTTTGGTCGGTAAAATATGCAACGGAGGCAGATTTTAATAATTTGTCTCTGCAGGTTATTACAGATAAAGAAAAGAAGTTAATAGACAATATTTTTACAATTTGTACAACAACAGAGTTGCGAAATCCTGCATTGGTAAAGGAAACAATTGATTTGATTTCTGAGTATCGTTATGAGATGAGAAATATTTTTAACGCTGATGCAATATTTTCTCTTGGGTTTACAAATTATTTAATGCAGATTGAGTATAATCGTATAAACAGGGATAAGATTAATGAAGTAAAAAACTTTATTTCGCAACAATTACAATCAACAGTTGGTTATTGGACAGAGGAAGAAGTGGAAAAATGTGTTTTGCAGTGGGGGAATAAGATACTACCCTCACCAATTGATTCATCCTTTCCATTAGATCCACCAGACTATATTTCACCAAATCCACCAATTGACTCAGATACAGATGTAGTAACTCAAAAGCGTCAAAAAGCAAAGGAAAAGATTGCAGGAATAACATTAACAGATGCAAGGATTCTATTAAACCAACTTTGTGAAGAAGGAAATGAATGGATATTGGATAAAATAAATAATTGAAATCATGTATAAAGAATTCCATACATTAGAAGAACTTTATCACGAAGTAGAGTTAGATAAAAATTATGACGGAGTAGAAAGTGCATCATATAACAGATATCCAATACGGTTTGTGTTATTTGAAAATTTTAATGATTTTGTAGAGTTTGTACAATCTTGTCCAAGTTATGTTATTGTCCAAAGTTTGGATAAGTGGTTACCTGATGAGAGTCAAGATGATAAAATGTTAACCTATTCACAACTTGCGTCTAAAATTGAATCATATATTGAAAAATTACCTGTTAATGATGTTATTATAGCTCCATTTTCTGAAATTGCTAGGTTCTATGATAATGTGAAATATCATGAATTTGATTCACTCCTTAAAACTATTAGACTTATTCAGTCTCCCAAAGATACACGAGAGAATAATCCAAGGCAACGTATCTATATACCAATTATTGGTATGCAGAGCAAAATTAGTAAATTCAAAAACGACTCAGTGATTTTTATTTGGAATTATTTATCAGGGAAAGAATGTAAAAATTATAGACTTATTTTAACTTCTGGAACTACATACGGAGTAAAAGGTCTTGAGAAAGATTATACTCTTTGTGAAAATTTTCGTCAATGGGTAGCTTTATGGAAAAGTGTAAGAGAAGGCATAAAGTCTCAAATTATTAGTTCTTCTGAATGTATTTTTAATAATGCAGAAAATGCACAACCCGATAATGCTTTTGAATATACAATATGTAATAATGTTTTTGAATTCCTAAAAGATGGTTTAGGTCTTGATTTGGATGGTTTGTCTTTAAGACAAGAAGATCTACCAAATTGGGAAAAGTTTGCACCACTTATAGATATAGAAAATTTTGATTTTGATACTTTCATATATAAGCATTTTAATATTTCTACAATAGACAAGGATGATTTTGTAAAAATATGGTTTGAGTATAAAGACAATTTTGATCGTTGGTTATTAAAGATGTATTTTTTAAGAAAACAAGAAAAATCCTCATATTTACAACGAGTGTTAGAAAATTGCAAAACACAGAGTACTCCGGAATTATTCTCACTCTTAGCTACTCAAATATTTGAAGAGCCAACAGATAATAATAGTCTTCAGCAAAGACGTGTATTACTTAAATATGCAAAAGAAGAGAATGTTCAGATTAGAACAGAGGAAGAGAAAAGAATAGAAAAAGAACTATTAACAATTGCTAAAGATCCAGAAAGAGGATACAAAGTTGCTATGGAATATATGACTTCTTTTACTATTTTGGAGCAATGTCTTATGATGAAATGGATTGGTAGTGGTAATATAGACAAACAAGATATACAAAATATTTTCCCAGAACTCTATACATATTTAACTCAACCAGATATACAAACAGAGGAGTGTAATAAATGGATCAATGAGTATTTCTATGAATATACATTGTCAAAAGTTGCTAATAAACCAACCAAAGAATTACTTAAACTTCTTAATGAAAAAAATGCTTCGCAAACTTCATTTGAGTTATGGCGTAATAATTTCAAAACTGTAAAGACTATATTGCATAATCGTCAAGATATTGATTTGTACTATTGGATTGATGGATTAGGAGTTGATTGGGTTCCATTTATTATAAAGATAATAGAAAAACATAGAGTAGATTGTGTTTATCTTAATGAGATATATGTTGCAACTGCTGAATTACCAACAATAACCTCTGTAAATAAAATAAAATTAGAAGAACTGTCTAATGATAAATTGGAAAAAATTGGTGATATAGATAGTTTTGCTCATAGTTCAAAAAGTTATCCTGAATATTTAATAAATGAATTTCGTATTGTTGAACAATCAATATCTAAGGTACTTTCTCAATACAATGGTAAAAAGGTAGCATTCGTTTCTGATCATGGTATTAGTTATATGGCACAATGTGGGAAAGGACTTAATATGGCAGGAATTAAGGCTAATCATTCGGGTCGTTGTGCTGAATGGCAGAAAGGTGATGTGCAGAGTGATAATAACTATATAATACTTGAAAATGGTAAGACATTGTGTGCGTTAAAGAATAATTCTTTTGCAGACAAAACACCATCTGGTCAGGGTGCTCATGGAGGAGTTACTCCCGAGGAGGTGCTTGTTCCTATTATAATTGTTTCAAATAAGGAAAATACTAACAATTTCTCCGTACAAATAAAAAACACAGAAATAAAAGGCAATAATCCATACGTACAATTTGAAATAAAAGGATTAAGTTCAATAGATTGTCCTACGTTAGTTTATAATAATAGGAATTATCAATTATATAATAAGTCGGGTAATATTTTTGAAAGTGAGAGGTTAGATTTGGATAGTGTCGAAAATGAATTAAAAGTAGTTATAGGTCAATATTCTGAATTATTTAAAGTAAAAGTTGAAACAGGAGTAGAAGAAGTTGATCTTTTCTAAAATATTTAATTAATTATGAATACAAAAATAACAGATAAGATTCGTGAGCAATTTGCTGCGATGAGTATATACAAAGACCCTAAATCAACAAATAATTTGTTTACAGGTCGTAATTTGCCATCTTTTGTAAAAGATTTTATCATCAAAAAATTTATTAATACAGATGGGTCTGTTGATCGTTTGAAATTGACAGCATTCCTTGATAATGTTATTCCTCAAAAAGATACAGATGTAAAGGAACGATTGAGTAACAAAGAAGAAGTTCGTATTCTTTGTCGTTTTCAGGTGTATATAGATTTAGTAAATGGTATTCGTCGTTTTAGTATACCAGATTTAGGAATAAAAGATAAAGAAGGTCAAATACCAGAATATGTTTATTCAGAGCATCAAGGTGAACTTGTAGATGGAGAAAAATGGGGAATTGTTAAACTTTCTGTTATTCCAAATGATGATGGAAAGAAGAATCATGTGGAAATGGTGGATTATACACCTTTTAAACCATATAAATCAGTAGATATATCCTACTTAAGAGAAGCAAGAAAGTCTTTTACTATTGATGAGTGGGTAGATGTACTACTTTCTGCAATGGAGTATGAGGCTGATGGTTTTGAATCTATTACTCAAAAGATGGAATTTTTAACTCGCCTATTGATTTTTGTTGAACCGAGTCTAAATGTTATAGAATTAGCACCAAAAGGTACTGGTAAATCATTTGTGTTTGGTAATTTGTCTAAATATGGATGGTTGGTAAGCGGAGGTAAGGTTACACGTGCTAAACTTTTCTACGACAAGGCGAGGCAACAAAATGGTATTATGAAAAATCATGACTTTACTGCTTTTGATGAAATTCAAACTATTACTTTTCAAGAACCAGCTGAGATTCAAGCAGCATTGAAATCTTATTTAGAATCAGGAAAGACAACTATTGATAATAACGAATTTTCTTCGGAATGTGGTCTTATATTAATGGGCAATATTCCATTGGATGCTAATAAACGTCCGATGAACCATATATATTTTAATTCGCTTCCTCAGTCGTTTAACGAATCTGCATTATTAGATCGTTTTCATTGTTTTATAGAAGGGTGGTATCTTCCACGCATTAATGATAGTCTTATTTATAAGGGATGGACATTAAATGTAGAATATTTTTCAGAAATACTTCATTCTATGCGAACTCAAAATATCTATGGAGTGATTTATGATAAACTTGTTGAAAAAGATCGTGATGCCGATACGAGAGATAGTAAAGCAGTAAAGAGGATAACCGTTGGATATATGAAGTTACTATTTCCTCATTGGACGACTGTGGAGGCTGTGAATCTACAAGAGTTTGATATATATTGTTTGCAACCGGCTATTCGTCGTCGTGGTATTATAAAAGAACAATGTCATTACATAGATCAAGAGTTTAAGACCGCAATGCCTAATTTTAGGATTAAATCAGTGGATGAGTTGATTAAAAAGGACTTTTTTACCTTATAATTATCCTCCTTAATTCGTCTATTTCTTGTTGTCTTTATCAAGATATTTTAATAGTTTTACTACATCTATAAATTTTTAACAGACATTAAGAATTTTTAATAGATTGCTATGAATATTAAGATTGTTATAGATTATTACTAAATAATAGTTTACTGTCAAATAAAAAATTCTTTCTTTTTTTTATTCTTGGTAGTACGCTGTTAGTGTTTTTGCGAGGGTACGCATCATATCGCGGAGTCTTTTTGGCTCCAAAACTTCTACTTGCGACCCTTGTTGCATAATTAGTTGCAGAAAATCATACGTTAGTTTGACATCGTAAGAGAAAGTTGTAAAGTTCTCTTTGCTACATATCTCTTTTTGAGACTCATGTAATGGCAAAGTGCGAAGATAATCTGGCGTTTGGTCGTATGCTTTTAGTACTACGTGTTCTATGGGATCATCACTTGCAATAATACCTGCACATCCCTCAAAATACTTCTTAACATTGAAGTCCTTCTTTATCTCAAAAGTTTTATTCAAAATAGTAACTTGCGTAATACGATCTAAACCATAAGTTAATATCTCCTTATACAATGAACTCCCTTGCTCTTTTTGTTTGTTTAACTTCTCATAATAAGGGTTATTAGCAATTATATACCAACGTTTTTTTACAACTTTGAGACAATAAGGTTCTATCTCGAAAGTGTCAGCATTGTATTTACCAAAACTTTGATGCGTTATAGAGAGAACTTTGTTTTCACGCATAGCCTGCATAAAGACAGTAAGCCAAGTATGACCAGAAGGAATATCCTCATATATGATTCTGTCTCTAAGTTTATTGTCCGCTTGTATTTGATTAAGCGTTGCGTACGAATCAATAAGCCAACAGCGAAAACCATCACCCTCTACATCTTCTGGATTGACGATATGATATTTGTACCCTTTCACTTCGGGGTCTATCTCAATGATAATGTTGAATATATCCAAGATAGCCTTGCGATGATTATGGAAGGTACGCAATGGTAATTCGTCTCCGTCTCCATAACTTAATCCGCTTTTTTGCCATTTATCACTAACTTCTTTGTAAGTAAGATGTTTGTAGCGTCTAAATGTATCAATAAGCCATACATATCGTCCGAATTTGTTTGCAGGCATAATAAAATTGTATTAATAATAAATAAAATTCAACAAACTATTATAGAATAAAACGACATATCTTTATTTTTTGTTGTACAAATCTCTTTGTTTTTGCTTATCTCCTTATTCCTCTCCACAAATCCCCATTATCCCTTTGTATGTTTTTGTTTCCTTTTTTAGTGCTAATTGATTGTCTTTTGGGGATTTGTTGCATTATAGGAGAGAGAATAATTTTGTTTAATAATACAAGAGTAAAGGAAGTTTGTTATCCCAAAGTTGTTATACTGGTTATTTAATATGTATAATTTAGTTTTATTCATAAATATTTATTGTTACCAATGACGTTGCAAAAATATTATAGGAGGTATGCTAAAAGCAAGCATAGGTTGTAAAAAAGTCATATTTTTTTATCATATTTAGTTATAATTTTATCATCTCTTCCCAAAAAGATAGGTATGATAGATTATTTTTAAGACTGAATATTTATTATGATTAGACTAATATTTTCTGTTCCGTGAAACATTTATTAAAATTTTACGATAGGGGAAATAGAACATTTTAAAGAAATAGAAATTCGAATAGTATCGCATTTCGTCAAAATAACATCAATAACTATTCGAATAACTTCAATAACTATTCGAATAACTTCAATAACTATT
>CAVGDP010000156.1:0-3010 GCA_963627985.1 uncultured Eubacteriales bacterium | reverse complement strand
CAATATTTCAGGTTTAAATGGCATAAGAAAATCAAAATTCCTTTCCTTATCACCTCGTATTTCTAAAAGTTCAAAATCTGCTTCAGACAATCTATAAGGTACTTTAATAATATTGGTTGTGAAATAAGAATTAATATCTATTGCTTTATTGGATCCAATCTTTATTCCATTAATAACTAGTTCATCATGTGAATCTGTTTCTACTATATCAATATCTACATTATTATTCTGCTTAATATCCTTATCATTCCTGAATAACTTGATATATTCATGTATCTCTTTGAATCTATCATCAACACTACCTCCAAATATATTATTATAAAGATAGTTTTTAAAATCAACATCTCTATCTTCTAATAAGCATGGTTTACTAAAATATTCTCGTCCAGACTTGCTAATAATATGTAGATTCTTATAGTATTTTCCTTCAAATTCTATATTAGCAATACCTCCTTCTCTGCGAGAATTTTTGTCCATGTCTGATGGGGTAACAAATAGTGTCATAGGTGAACTACATGCTAATAAATACTCCTTTCCATTATCATTATATATTAAGAAATAAAGTTTATCAACATTCAAATCGCTATTAAAGTATGTATTTAACGAATTGTAAAGAATAGGAACAGAGTTTTTAAGTTCATTCATTTTTTCTATTCTATCCCATTCCTTAATACTTAAACTTTTGGAAGTACCCCAACTATTTTTGTGAAATTTATAATTAAATAACAACTCTAATACATCAAGACAATCAGAAACTATCATTTTATAAGCTTCTCCCGCTTCGTTTTCTGGTTTACGTTTCTCTTCTGTAACTCTACGAAATGCTTCTTTTACTACATAGAAACGTGCAAATGGTGTAGGAAGGGAGTTGAGTGCACCGACGTTATCGGTTTTCATTTCAGTTACTTTACTTAAATTATCAGCAGTTATACATGTGTTTTCTGCTATCCATGTTGTGCCCTTCGTTCCTCTATCAACTATATTTAAATCTATCCTTGGCATAATCTATTCCAATATTTTTTGTGTATAATAATTAATGGCTCTATATGCAAATTCCAAAAAGTAACGGAACTTATTGCTATGCTTGTCCATTTCTTTATTGCTTGCAATTATCATTTGAAGGAGATAATAGGAGTCATCCTTACTTTTAAGGGTTAATCCCTTAACAAAACGAGAGAGATCCTTACTATCAATATTTAACGGAGCAAAAGCACGATTATTCGTAGCTAATTCGTTGTACCATTGATTGTATATATCTATAAACTCACATAGTGATGTGTATGCACTATCATTATAAAAGTCTTTATTAAATCCTCTTTCCTTAATAAGTGGGAAATAACGTTCATTCTTAACGATACTAACCAATTTGATTAATATATTAAAATCTGTAACAGCCTTTATAATACTATTATATCCGTCACCAAGAGATTTTTTATCCATTGATTCTTGATCATCCTCTATTGCTCTAGTAAGATATTGCGTTGTTTCTGGTTTATCTCTTTTAAGAAAATCAAACAGAGAAGAAGCTGCAATAAGTTCTATAAAGTTTGCCGTATCCTTTTGTTCTTTCTCGTTATTCTCATATACTTTACGAAGATTCTTTTCTCCAATATAATAAATATAATTAGAGTTAAGTTTTCCTGACGCATAATACGAAAGAGCTGCTTTAGTTTTAGTATAAAAGTTGGAAGAATCTATATCACTGTGAGATGTCTTAGGATCTTTTAATCCATAATATGGCATAACGAGAATTGCTCCCATTATTGCATTTTTAACAGTTTGACTATCATTCGCCTCACGAACTTTTTTCTCTATAAGGGGAAATCCAGAAGCACCTGTTCCTCCAAAAATAGAACTAATGATAAATACACGATCATCTTCTTCACAATGTCGTTTAAATGAATCAAACCAAGATGCTCCTTCTATTACATCACCAAGAACAACAGTTCCAACATTAGGATTACCCTTAAAACCTACTGATAATTTATCTTCCCTATTCTTTGTAGAAAATAAAATATCTACAAGATAGTTATTAGTATCTTGATTTGGTAATTTATTAAGACCCAACCAAGATCCAAAAGACGTATCTATTCCTATATTCTCGTTAACATCGTTGGTTGTATTGTCTAATTTATTAACCCAAGACAACTCCGAAGAGAAAAAACCATCTAAAGGATTCAATGCTTGTTGTCCATCACTTACAGTTTTATTAAATATATCAGAATATCTATCAACTAACGATTGAAGATTTTTCTTTTCTTCCAAATCTTGATGAGGATCTACCAATATAGGCACCACTTTATAGCCATTGGTATCTATTCCACTAGCCATAAGCATTACTATGCTCTTCATCACACGAAGACCTGTGCCACCAATACAAAAAACAAATACTTTTTTCATAACCTAAAATATCTTATAAGCATTAGTTTTAGAATAAATACAAAAACACACCGAGGTTATAATATATAAAACTATTGCATACAATCCATTGACTAATGACAATTTTATCTCTATTGGCCATGTACCTGAGAGATTAGGAGTTGCAAGACCATATGCCAATCCAAGTGTTCCTAAAAATGTTACCACAAAACAGATACCAAGCCAAATTCCCCACCATTTTGGATGATAATGCCTCCCTGGTTCATTATTAAATGGAATATAATAATACCATGCCACTAATATCCCTATTACTGCAAATAGAATCACAAATATATAAGCATTGCTCTCAAGACTATTCCAAAATTGAGTAGCTTGATAGTATAGTTCTTTTTGTTCTTCTATATCAAATTGTCCAAGAAACTCTACTTTCTTACCGGTTAACCAAGTGTAAATATCAAATAGTGCCATATTTTTATTATTTTTTCTTTGTTATTAAAATATAATTTGGTTTTGGTTGTTTATTCACAATACCACCTTGCTGAATTCCTGTAATAAAATTCTCAATAGAGTAGGATTTTTCAAGATCATCCTCACTTGTTGCTCCATAGAATTGAGTTAATTCGCTTATACT
>CAVGDP010000155.1:0-3880 GCA_963627985.1 uncultured Eubacteriales bacterium | reverse complement strand
AATTTGGAATTCTGCTATTAATTTTACAGACAATATCTTTATGATGTATCCTTTCGAGTCTCAATCCTATACTACCCCTGTAACTATTCCTGAAATAAGCACCCAAAAACATCTATTTCATCATCTAACTTCGTATAGTAATGAGTACTATTTGGTTGTCGGTAAGGATACGACTAATTCTATTTATCTATTTGATAAAAAAACATTAGATTATTCCAATTTTAATTGCATAAAAAATGATGAATTTGAGATAGGAGTTTTTGATATCGTTAAAAGGCAAGAAAAAATATCTATGTCGCAAACAAGTATAAATTTATCTCAAAATACTTTAGTAAGTGTTCCGATAATAGTTCAATATCTTTTAATTTGCCAATAAAATATAAAAAGATGAAAAAGTTACTTTTATTCTCTTCTGCAGTATGTCTGTCCATTAGTGTAATATCTCAAACACCAATCATTGAACCATTAGGGGAAGCTGAGCACAAAGACCAATACATATTACCAGATGCTATAGTTAATGGTTGTTGTTATTCTGACTCTGTTGCATATTTTCATAATATACACAAACATGGATATTTTCAATTTTGTAGAGAAAATCCTTCTCGTTATATTTATACTTATACAGAACCATATACTTGTAGGTGTGATGATGTTGCACAATTATTCCACACAGACACACTCCTAACTATCTGTGGAGTATCCGTAGTCTTGAAACCATCAAATTATTATTTACCATCTGTTTTTAAGTATTTCTTTGGCGTTGGTGATTCATTATTTAACATTAAGAAAGGAGGTATAATTCCAGAAGATACAGAAAATCTTTACGCGTATGTATCTTATCATCCATTCATAGAAATATTTTTTGATGCACCTATAAATGTATTTGGGAATTATTTTGTTATATTTGATACCCCTAAACCTTCTCAATATGCCGATTATGACAATGATTTTAACATTTCACAAATTATGACTGACAATATTGCAGAATTTAGTTATTACAATGTAAATTTCAATTTAGTCAACATGTATAGAGTACTGAAAAATAATGATTGTACCCCAAATAAAACGTTTCATAGAAAAAATTGGTATAAATATAATAGAGAAACAGATATAACCTCTATAGAAGATAGTTGTAGTTGGGAAGAAATAACAGATGAGTTTGAAGACTTTTATGGTTTTTATATGTTCCCTATCTTTGCGGAAACAGATTCTTCTTTAGAGTGTATCGGTTGTGAAAATCTAACAGATACCACCATTACCGACTCTTCTTCTATTGCGAATATTGTTGATAATTATACTTTTATATTTCCTAATCCTGCTAAAAAGGAAATAAATATTCAATGTTCTTTCCGTATGCAAGCGTTGGAATTATTTAACGAGCAAGGAGCGAAAGTAAATGAATGGGAAATAGATGCTTATCATTATTTACTTAATATAGAAAATTATCCAAAAGGTAACTATATCCTTAAAATCAAAACTAAATCTGGCACGGCGGCAAAGAAAATAATTGTACAATAAAAAGAAAAGCGCACTTTTTTTGAAAAAAGTTTATAAAAAATTTGGTGGATAAAAATATTTTGTATAACTTTGTCGCCGGAATTTATTAACAACTTAAAATTAAAACATTATGAAAAATCTAAAGTACTTTTTATTATCATTCTTGATAATATTGTCGTTTTCAGAATATGGTTCTGCACAAATGCCTTTTACTAATTCTTCTAGTTATGAAAGAAGAATTACCAATATAGTAAATCCTCGTATAATACCTATTAAGACAGGGAATTGGAATGATAATCATATTATTTCGTTGGTACATTACGGAAGTAATAAATACACGAATGGTAGATTTATAATGCAAGGGGATGGTTCATATCGGAAAGATACTTGTACCGCATCTGTCTTTTATCTCACAGAAGTAAATACTAATACAGTTAAAATAGTTAAAATTAGTGGGCACACTGTGACTGATTTTTGCATTGTAAACAACCAAATATTTATGTGTGGACAAGATTCCGCAGACAATAATTTTGTGGCAAACGAAAGTTTGAATACTTTTTTTGATTTTACTAATAATTCGTTTCTTACAATTTATCATTTGAATAATATCATTTTTCCTGCAAATAATACCCTATTCGATTATACTTTAACGAAGATTGAGTTTTGTTTTTCAACAGGAATACCTACATTGCTTTTGTTGGCAAATAAAAATAACTCTTCCAATAGTTATTTTATTTCTTATAATTTGCTAAATAATAATTTTGCAATATATGGATCAAATGTTCGGCTATTAGATATCGTACACACCAATAACTATATCGCTGTTTTAGGAATGGGAAGCAATACTACATTTTCATTATCTCGTCACGATATAAATAATATATCAAATTATTTTGGAGTAAAATTTACCACAAACCCTTTATACTCTCATTTTGTAGATCCTAAATATCATTTAGCAACATTACGAAAAGATCTAAATCATATCGTTGTAGGTGAATCCGTAACAAATAGTGGCTGGATGGAATTTAACATGATAGATTTAACCACCATGCAAATCTTATACACTCAGGCAACTATAGATACAAGAGAAGGTCGATCTAAAATAATGGATTTGGAATTTGATGAACAAAGAAATATCTTATATTGTCTATTTTGTAATGGACTTGATATTAGAGATATGATATTACAAATACTTCCTTATGCTACGCAAAATTATTCTACTCTATTGTCTAAACCTAAAATTTATCGTACAGGATATAATCTATTAAAGGATATCACTTTATATGCAAATAATTTATTACTTCTAACTCTTGGTAGAACACCTGCTACATTGGATATTTATTTATTTGATAGAATATTTAATTTTAATAGTTCTAGCACTTGTGATGAAATCAATAATATGAATATAGGTATCGTGGGAATACCAAATGGTATCACCTTTAACTACGCCCTCCCTGTCAATAAACAAGCCTACCTACAACAAATTTCATTGTATAAAGATAGTACAATCTATTCTGTAATTTGTCCATAAATAATAGGAGGAAGAGAAATGAAAAAGTTTTTGTTGTTAATATGTATTTTTGTGAGTAGTCTTGCATTTCCTCAAACAAGAGAATACGAAGATTGGTATCTATTACCTAATCCTTTTTGTGAAAGTTGTTCCTATTATTATGAAGAGGGAGACCCCCTACATTTAGATATAAGTTTAGAAGATGTTTCTCGCTTCGGCAGAAAAGCTATATCTATCGCATCTTTAGATTATAAACCTTACTCTTTTTGTTTTCATGATTGGGCTCAACGTTTTGAAACAAATGAAACAATAACAATAGCTGGTGTTGCTGCTCTGTTTCAATTTATTGATTACGGTCAAATGTATGCTTATTTGTGTATTACAGATGATTCGTTAAACGTATTACGGAAAGCAAAATTAAAAAGTTATTATGATACAATAGACGGAATTGCAATAGCAAAAAATATTACAGATCATTATATAGAATTGTTCTTTGATACAGTTATTAGTATAAATGGAGAATTTTATGTTATGATAGATAATCCTAAACCTTATCCTTTTTTCCCTGATGAATATAATTGGGGAGAAGGTTTAGATACTACCAATCCTACAGCATATACAACCTTTATTTACAGTGCTCTGTGTTGGAATACAACAAATGTTACTTTTGCTAGAAATATGGGGTTTATAAGTGATGGAAAGAATAATTATTCAATAGATAGTCATACTAGTGGAAAATGGGAACAGATGTATAATGAAGTTTTGTACTTATTCCCAATACTTGCAGATACTACTATAATTGATACCACCATTACCGACTCTTCTTCTATTGCGAATATCGTTGATAATTATACTTTTATATTTCCTAATCCT
>CAVGDP010000154.1:0-2292 GCA_963627985.1 uncultured Eubacteriales bacterium | reverse complement strand
AATATCTCCTAATACACACTAATACTTGTGAAAAGAATTAGATATCAATTCAAGAAATATTATCATTTTTTCTGTAAAAGTATTCGTTAATAAAATTTTTTTTGTATTTTTGCACTTGTTATTACAAAATTAAGTGATATAATTAATTGTTTGGTTAGAAAGATACAGAATAAAGATAAAATACAATAAACTAAAATAAATTTACATCGATGAAAAAAATATTGTTATTAGTTGCGGGTTTGACTTTTGCTTTGCAAGGTTTTGCGCAAACTATCGTTAGTACAGATGTTCAAAAACGTAATGTAGTTTTTGAAGAGTATACAGGTGTTAATTGTGGTTATTGTCCTAATGGACATCAAGAATTGAACACTTTTGCTAATGCTCATCCTAATAGAGCTTTTACTGTGAATATTCATCAAGGTGGTTATGCGAGTATGTATACTACTAAATGGGGTAACGGTTTAGCAAGTCAAGTTAATATTAGTGGTTATCCTGCTTTCTCAATGAATAGAAAAGTTGATAATTGTAAGGCTATTAATTATTATAGTAATGCCTATAATTACAACACAGATGGTAATACTATATTGAGTGAGGATTCTCCTGTTAATATTGCAGCAACTGCAAGTATAGATGCATCGACAAGAATACTAACTTTGCACGTTGAAATGTACTATACAGCAGACGTTGAACAAGACTCAAATATGTTAAATATCTATTTATTACAAGATAATATAATAGGACCTCAATCGAATTACGGTAAATCAAGTTATGGTACCTATTTCAATTCGGATTATGTTATCTCGGGAGACGGATATAGCACTACATATCGCCACATGCACATGTTTAGGGATATGGTAACTAATAATCAATGGGGAGATGGTGTTGCTCAGAATACGGATGGTCTTATTGTGGCAGGAACTTTCGTAGAAAAAGATTATACGTATGCAATACCTACAACTATATCTAATGTTGATGTAGAATGGGGTGATATTAACTTATTGATATTCGCTACCGAGGGCAAGGATACTAATTGTGCAAGTTTGAATGCTCCTAATATCTACACAGGTATAAAAGTCATACCAACATATATTAATTTGCCAGAAAGAGATCTTAGTGTTGAATCCATAGAGGCAACAGATATTTACGGATGTAATAATCAAGTGAATTTGTCTTTGGAGATTAGAAATAATGGTGGCGATACTATAACCTCTGCTACTATTCATTATTATTCAGATGCAGACGCTACAGGAAAAACTTACGATTGGACTGGCTCCGTTGCTTCATTTGAGAGGACAACTATTACATTACCAGAAGCAATTGATGTGACTGTTGGTAGTACAAGTCAAATAAACGTAGAGGCAACTTCTATTAATGGTGTAACGCTTGAAGAAACTTCCTCTGCTACACTATCCCACGAAAAATATGCTCCATTGCAAATTGCAGGTATTCCTACTCTTTATATAAAGACTGATAAGAATGGTGATCAAATTACTTGGAGTGTTACAGATAGCGAAGGAAATATCGTTAATCAAGGTGGTCCGTACGCAAAGCAAATAGTTAAAGACACTATTAAACTAAATGGTATGAGTGCAGAAGGATGTTATGTATTAGAAATAAAAGATTCTGGCGAAGATGGTGCTACTGGTGGATTTTTCAAATTAGTTGGTGCAGACGGTAGTACAATTATGAATATTAGAGGTGTTCTTTGGGGAGCAGGTAAGCAATGGGATTTGCAGAAGACTACAACTGATGTTGGTTTGAACGATGCTAACGAGAATATATGTCAATCTATACTTTATCCTAACCCTGCTAAAGACGCTGTTACTTTAAGTGTAAATTTGGGTAAGGCAGATAAAGCAAATATTAGCGTTTTGGATTTAATGGGTAGAGTTGTTCTTGATTTGGGAGAGAATAATCTTAGAAGTGGAGATAATAAAATCCAAATCAATACCTCTAATTTGGATAATGGTATCTATTATGTTCGTGTTAGAAGCAATAATGGTATAACGACCAACAAATTAAATATTACTAAATAGTAATACGCTAAAATTTTTATTAAAATTCTTATCCAAGAAAAAAGAAAATTTTTGGATAAGAATTTTTCTTTTGCTACTTTCATTATGTATTATGAAAATAATATCACATTTCATGAAAATAAAATCAAATATTATTTTGATAACTTCCGATCTTATTTAAATAACTTCAGTAATTATTTTGATAACTTCAAAAGATATTTTAATAACTTCAATAACTATTCAAATAACTTCAATAACTATTCAAATAACTTCAATA
>CAVGDP010000153.1:0-6980 GCA_963627985.1 uncultured Eubacteriales bacterium | reverse complement strand
ATAAATAAAAAATCTTGCAATGTTTCACGCCCCCAAAATGTTCTATTTTCCCTATAAAGTTATTTTTTAGGGTCATTTTTTGAGTAAAAATGGAAAAATTTTCACCTCTGTAATTTATTGATTATATAATAATTAGAATAAGTGCTAAAATTGTCAAAATAGTTATTGATTTTATTCAAATAGTTATTGATTTTATTCAAATAGTTATTGATTTTATTTGAATAGTTATTGATGTTATTTGAATAGTTATTGATGTTATTTGAATGGTTATTGATTTTATTTTGACGAAATGCGATATTATTCGAATTTATATTTCTTTAAAATGTTCTATTTTCCCTATCGTAAAATTTTAAGCAATGTTTCACAGAATGAAAACAATTAGAAAAATCATAACGTAATGACCACTTAAAGTTTTTTTAGAAAACGATAAGTGGAATATTGTTCTATTTGGATTTTTCACTGAAAACAAATTAGTTATATCTAAATAGATATATTTTAGCGGACACTAATAAAAAATAATCTTTGATTTTATTTTAATGCAAAGACATTCTCTCAAAATGAAATGGCGTTTTATTTCAATAAAAAGATAGAATATTGGGAGAAAAACAAAAAAGGGGCGTCCGATTGAACACTCCTTTTAATTAAAGATTTATTTCTTTGCTCCGCCTCCGCCGAAGTCATCGTACAAGATATTCTCCATCGGTACGCCAAGACTATCAAGTAAGGATACTACAGATTTGGACATCGGACCTGGACCACACATATAGTATTCTATATCTTCTGGTGCGTCATGATCTTTTAAGTAAGTCTCATACATAACAGTGTGTACAAAGCCTGCTGTATATTTTACTCCCGCAGCATCTGCAGCAGGGTCAGGTCTATCTAATGCCAAATGGAATTTGAAGTTTGGAAATTCTTTCTCTAATTCCAAAAAGTCATTCAAATAGAATACCTCATTCAAAGCACGAGCACCATAGAAATAACTCATCTTACGATCGGTAGTATGAAGAGTCTTGGTCATGTGCATTATCTGTGCTCTCAAAGGAGCCATACCGGCACCACCGCCGACCCAAATCATTTCGTTCTTTGTATCAAAATGAGGATGGAAATCGCCATAAGGACCGCTCATTATAACTTTATCTCCTGGTTTTAGACTAAATATATAAGAAGAAGCAATACCAGGATTAACGTTCATAAATCCACTTCTATCTGGTTTGAATGGAGGTGTTGCAATACGTACTGTTAGCATAAATACATTACCTTCTGCAGGATAATTAGCCATAGAGTAAGCACGAATTGTAGGTTCTGTATTAGTACATTTTAGGTCAAACATCTTGAATTTCTCCCAACTTGGCAAATATTCTTCTCCTATTAGTCCTTTGTCGTAATCTGAATAATTAATCTCAAAGGTCGGTATTTTGATTTGTGCGTATGAACCAGGGATGAAATCCATGTGAGTACCTTCTGGTAATTGTACCTTAAATTCTTTGATAAAAGTAGCAACGTTTTTATTAGAAATAACGGTACACTCATATTCCTTAACACCAAGAACAGATTCTGGTATTTGGATTTTCATATCGTTTCTAACCTTTACTTGACAACCTAAACGGAAATGATTCTCTTGTTCTTTACGAGAGAAATGTGCTTTCTCGGTAGGAAGAATTTCTCCTCCACCTTCTAATACTTGACATTTACATTGTCCACAAGACCCCTTGCCACCACAAGCAGAAGGTAGGAATATTTTTTGTTCTACAAGAGAAGAGAGTAAAGAAGATCCCATAGGTACAGTAACATCTTTTTTGTTATTAATGTTAATCGTTACATTACCCGAAGGGACAAGTTTTTTTCTTGCTACAAAAAGTATTGTTACTAATAGCAAGATAATTATTAAAAATATTATTATACTTAATATAATCTGCATCGTCTATTCCTCCTATAGTTTAATACCGCTAAATGCTTGAAAGGCCATAGCCATCAAACCTGTTATTATAAATGCTATTCCCAATCCTTTCAATGCAGGTGGAATATTGTTATACTTCAATCTCTCCCTTATGGCAGCAATACCAACGATAGCCAAAAGCCAACCAATACCACTACCCAAAGAAAAAGAAAACACTTCTCCAATATTAGAATAATCTCTTTTTTGCATAAACAAAGAGCAACCCATAATAGCACAGTTAACGGCAATTAATGGAAGAAATATTCCAAGTTGCGAATACAAAGAAGGAGAATATCTCTCAACGAACATCTCTACTAATTGTACTATACCTGCAATAACTGCGATAAAGATAATAAAGGACAAGAAACTCAAATCAATATTAGCAAAACTATTACTAATCCAAGTCAAAGCCCCTGCTTGTAAAAGATATTTATCTAAAAGATAGTTGATAGGGACAGTAATTACAAGAACAAAGGTTACTGCTATTCCTAATCCCATAGAAGTCTTAACTGTTTTGGATATTGCCAAATACGAACACATGCCTAAAAAGAAGGCAAATATCATATTGTCAATAAATATAGACTTAATAAATATATTTAACGATTCCATATATTATTCTCCTATTCGTTTTCTTGTAAATCTTTGTTTTTAGAACGATGAACCCAAATAATTATACCCAAAAGTATCAAAGCCATTGCAGGCATAATCATCAAACCATTAGGAATATAACCTTCTGGCATAATTCTTACATCCCAAAGAGTACCAGAGCCTAATATCTCTCTAACAACTCCCATAGCAATAAGTATTACACCATATCCTAAACCATTGCCCAAACCATCTATTAGAGAAGGCAAAGGTTTGTTGCTCATAGCAAAAGCTTCTAATCTTCCCATAACAATACAATTAGTAATAATCAAACCTACATAAACCGAAAGTTGCTTACTTATATCGTAGGCAAAGGCTTTTAGTATTTGATCAACGATAATTACAAGAAGAGATACCACAACTAATTGTACAATAATACGAATACGTGGCGGTATAGTATTTCTCATCAAAGAAATAATGAAGTTACTCATCATAACAACAACTGTAACCGATACAGCCATAACAAAAGCAGGTTGAAGTTTTACAGTAACTGCCAACGTAGAACAGATACCAAGTACCTGTACGATGATCGGATTCTCTTTTGAAAAAGGATTTTTCAATAATTTTATATCTCTTGGTCCGAATAATGGATCTTTTTTCGCTGTACTCATATCTGTTTTAGTTTTTTAATGTTTTGAAATAAGGTAAATAAAACTTTAAACCATCTTCCAACATAGAAGCAACACCATTAGAAGTTAAAGTAGCACCGGACAAAGCATCTACTTTATGTGGATCAGATGTACCTGCACGCTTCTTTATCTCAATACCAACGAATTGATTATTATCAAAGATAGTTTTGTTTTTGAAAGAAGCAGCAAAAGAAGGATCATCTTTTATTTTAGATCCTAAACCGGGTGTTTCACTTTCGTGGTCAAAGGTAACGCCTTCTATTGTATTCAAATCACTTTTCAAAGCAACATTTCCCCATATATCTCCCCAAAGACCTGCTCCGCGTACAGGAACAATATAAACTATTTCGCCATTGTCTTTCTTGCAGACATAAACAGGAAGTTTGGCTTGAGCACCTGCTTTGTATTGTTTGTATTGTGCTTTAACGTTTACATAGAAAGGACGATCTGTTCCTTTTACTTTATTTTTGTTAGAATATTCGTCTATAATCTCGCCTTGTTTATTAACTGTATATTCTTTAACAATATATTTATTATAGTTAACTTCGGCATCGGCTCTCTCCACATTAATACCTGCAGAAGCAAGTATTTGTTGCATTTGCTCAGCCTCAATATTCTTTTGTTGATAAGGTTTCAAACCCACAGCAACTAATGCCAATACAGCCGCAACTACCAAAGCCAATACGATAGAATATATATATATGTATCTATTGCTAAAATTTTTCATCTCTCTATCCTCCTTCTATTTGTTAGTTGCTAATAGCGTTCTTTTCTTTCTACGTTTAACGTTGGCATTGACTACATAGTAATCTATAAGTGGAGCAAAGACATTCATTAGAAGTATTGCCAACATCATTCCTTCTGGGTAAGCTGGATTTATTACACGAATCAATACCGCCATAACGCCGATTAGGAAACCATAAATATATTTTCCACAATTAGTATGTGCTGCAGTTACTGGGTCTGTTGCCATAAATACAGCTCCGAACGCAAATCCTCCCATTATGAAATGATAATAGAAAGGTAATTGCATATATTCGTTAGCACCTATCAAATTGAAAACAATTCCCATTACTGCTCCGCCACAAAATACTGACAACATAACTCTCCAAGAAGCAACGCCGGTTAATAATAATATGAATGCACCAATAAGTATTGCTATCAAAGATGTTTCTCCAACGCAACCAGGAATAAATCCGCAAATCATATCACTAATAGATGCTACAGGAGTAGCACTTCCACCCAACATATCTCCTAATGGTGTAGCACCAGTTTGTCCATCTGGCATATCGCATATCCAAACCATATCTCCAGAGATTTGAGAAGGGTAAGCAAAGAACAAGAATGCTCTTGCTACCAAAGCAGGATTCATAAAGTTCATACCCGTTCCACCAAATACTTCTTTGCCAATAACAGTACCAAAGATAACTGCTAATGCTAATTGCCACAAAGGTGTTGTTGGAGGACAAATCATAGGTATCAAAAGTCCTGTTACTAAATAGCCTTCATTGACTTCTTCATTACGTATTTGCGCAAATAAAAACTCAATAAACAATCCTACAACGTAGGAAACTATTATCATAGGCAACACTTTTAGAAAACCATAGAAGAAAATTGTCCAAAAATCTGTTTGTTCAATTTGTCCACAAATATTGAAATGTTGCCATCCTACATTATACATACCAAATAACAATGCAGGTATTAACGCAATAACAACGGCAAATATAGCTCTTTTGGAATCTACTGCATCTCTAAAATGAGCACCTTTTACCTTTGCTGTTTTATTGCTTACGAACGAAAAACTCTCAAAAGCTTCAAATGTGGACGCTAACCAATGATATTTTGCTCCCTTTGCAACTTTTGGTCTTGTTCGTTCAAAGAATTTTTCTACAAAGTTCATTTCTCTATATTATTTCTTTATTAATTACACTTAAAACAAGTTCTATCTTATTAGAAACTATCTTACAAACCTTGCTCACGCATTAGTTCCAAACCACTTCTAACTATATCTTGAATATCAGTTTTGGAAACGTCTATTACTTCGCACAGAGCAAAATCTTCTGCGTCCACCTCGTATATACCTAACTCTTCCATACGATCTATATCCTTGGTAAGACAAGCCTTAACCAACTCCATAGGATATATATCCATAGGCATAACTTTCTCGAAGTCTCCGGTGAAAATATAAGCACGTGTGCTACCATGCATATTAGAATCTATATGAACAGGTTTCTTGGAGCAGAAAGCAGTAAAGCCTTTAAGGAATGTTTTTGAGATACTAAATTTATTTGCACCCAAACGCAACCATCCTAAACCTTCTTTGTAATCTCCTTCTTCTATAACCGTTACTTGATTATCATAATAGCCTAAATAACCATCCTTTTCTATACGTGTACCCGTAAGTACATTACCAGATATATATCTAAGATGTTTATCCGTTACGTTATTCTCAACCAAAGATTGTATATTACTACCCTTTATTACCTTGTAATAGCAAGGTTCTTTGACTTGTTCTCCCGTAAGGGCAATAATACGCTCGGAATAGTATTTCCCCTCCAAAAATAGTTTGCCTACGGCTACTAAATCTTGGATATTAATGTACCATATTCTCTCACCCTTATTGATAGGAGAGATTCTCTCGGCTTGGATTGACACATTACCGTATGGGTGTTTGCCCTCGAAGACTATTCTTTCTACATTCTGCAAAGAAGCAATCTCTTCACCAGTTTGTTTATTTGTAGACAGATATATAGTCTTGGAAGTAAGTTTTTTTAGGGCGTCAATACCAACTTGCATTGCTGCTTTCTCCCCTTTAACCAAAATATTATAATCAGGTGATAAAGGAGCAGAATCAAATCCTTTGACAATAATATATTTAGGAGTTGCATCTGCATCGGGAATAATATCGTATGGACGCTGACGTAACATAGTCCATAGACCACTCTTCTGCATTTTCTCTCTAATTTGCTCACTAGTCAATTCTGCTATTGACTGCGTACCGAAATATATTGCTTTATCACTCCCATCAGTTTTGATACGAATCTCTTGTATCACACGCTTTTCACCTCTTTTGACTTCTGTAATCTCTCCCGATACCGGAGAAACAAAATTTACCTTAGGATTTTGTTTAATATAGAAAATAGGGCTTCCTTTCTCCACCTTATCCCCTACATTTACCAAAAGTTTGGGTGTAACACCCACTACATCCAAAGGTTTCAAGGCATAAAGACTTTCATTAGTATTCTTTACTTCTTGTTTTGCCTCGCCAAAAAGATGAATATTCAAACCTTTAGGTATTTTAATAACTTTTGACATATTATCTTATATATTTATTAAAAATCAAGTTGCAAAATTACAAATCTTTTTTCAATAAAAATATTAATCAAACGAAAAAAATTACAAATAAAACTATTAATCTTAAATGAAATAGCAATTTTTCTGTTCTTGTCTCTCTAAAAACACGGAAAAAGTAAGTAAATATCCGAAAATACGTACTATATATTTCATAAAATACCTCTTTGGAGAGGGAGTATTATTTTTCGTTGCTCATATAATTACTTCACACAAAAATCCATTATTTTCTTTTTGGAGATAAATTCTATTATGATTTTTTCTCCTCTTCAAAAACCCACTATATGGGAAATAGAACATTTTAAAGAAAATGAAATTCGAATAATATCGCATTTTGTCAAAATAACATCAATAACTATTCAAATAGTATCAATAACTATTCGAATAACATTAATAACTATTCGAATAACATTAAT
>CAVGDP010000152.1:0-7446 GCA_963627985.1 uncultured Eubacteriales bacterium | reverse complement strand
ACTATTTGAATAACTTCAATAACTATTTGAATAACTTCAATAACTATTAGAATAAAATCAATAACTATTTTGATGATTTCGGCACTTATTCTAAATACTACATAATTAAATAATTACAAATGTGAAAATTTTGCCAATTTTTACTCAAAATATACCCCTAAAAAAAGACCTTATATGGAAAATAGAACATTTTGGGGGTTTCAAAAAAGGTGTTAAGGTGAAGACTTGCTGGAAACAAATTTTTAGTTCTTTGTTTATGTTATTTTTATCTCGTAACTATGATATATTAGGTAATTAGAATAATTTTAGTGGTAGTTTGAGAGGTTGATTTTGAGTATTTATGAAAATATTTCAATATTATTAGGGAAGAATAACGATAATAAATAAAAAATATCTTAACTTTGCACTTGTATTCAAATGAAAGAATAAATAATCATAAAATAATAGAGTAGTTTTGATAATAGGTGTAAACACAAGGTTGTTGATAAAGAATAAATTAGAAGGGATTGGTTATTTTGAATTGCAGATATTAATGTGTATGACGAATAATAATCCAAAGGATATATTTGTGTTTTTCTTCGATAGAAAATATGATAAGAGTTTTGTATTCTCCAAAAATATTATTCCCGTAGTTATACCATTACCAACAAGACACCCTTTGCTGTGGAAAGTATATTTTGATTATTTATTACCATTCTATTGCAAGAAATATAAAGTGGATGTATTCTTTTCACCCGAAAATTATATTCCGAGAATAAACACGATTCCAATTATTTGTACTATACACGATATTAACTTCTTTCATAACAATAAATATATAGGAAATAAATCGCATCAGAGATATTTTATGCATTATTTTCCATTGAATGCAAAGAAAAGCGAAAAAATAATTACCGTTAGTGAATATAGCAAAAAGGATATAGCGGAAAGTTTTGGTATCGAGAAAGAAAAAATAGAAGTTGTGTATAATGCACCGAATGAAGTTTATGTAAAACAAAATGAAGAAGTTAATTTGCGTACCAAGATGCAATATACTAATGGTAAGGATTACTTTTATTTTGTTGGAGCGATACACAAGAGAAAGAATTTGACTAATATATTTTTGGCTTTTGATGAATTTAAGCGTAAGAGTGGTAGTGATACGAAATTAGTAATAGTTGGTGCAAAGAAATGGTGGCAAGGTGAAATAGAGGATACATATAATAATATAGAATATAAGGATGATATTGTATTTGTTGGGAGAAAAGAGGCTTCGGATGTGGCTTTGATTGCAAGTGCTGCGATAGGGTTGGTATTTCCTTCGCTATTTGAAGGATTTGGTATTCCTATTGTGGAAGCAATGGCAGCACATACCCCCGTGATTACTTCTAATACTACCTCCTTACCAGAAGTTGCAGGTGATAGTGCAATAATAGTTAATCCTTATAGCGTGGAAGAGATATGTATGGCTATGTATCAACTCTATGAAAACAAACAATTAAGACAAGAATTAATAGAAAAAGGTGAAAAACGATTGAAATTATTTTCATGGGAAAAATCTTCTGAAAAAATATGGCAAATAATACAACAATTAGACAAATAGATAATATTCTATTAAGTGAAGTTATGGATGTATTTGAACAAACACATTCCATAACGATTGATTCTAGAAAAGTACTTTCGGGTAGTATATTTGTGGCGTTAAGAGGTGAAAGATACGATGGTAATACATTTACACAAAGTGCGATAGATAATGGGGCGAGTTTGGTAATAATAGATAATAGTGATTATGTAGTTGAGGGGAAGACAATACTTGTAGAGAATACATTAGTTTTCTTGCAAAGGTTTGCAACGTATTATAGAGAGAAATTTGATATTCCGGTTATTGCAATAAGTGGTACAAATGGCAAGACTACTACCAAAGAATTATTATACGAAGTTCTTAAAACAAAGTATATAACACAGGCGAGTGAAGGTAATCTAAATAATCAAATAGGTGTACCTTTGACGATACTTTCTTGGAAAAAAGATTTGCAAATAGCAATTGTTGAGATGGGAGCATCGCATGTTGGGGATATAGATGAGTTATGTAGGATAGCAAAGCCTAATATGTGTTTGCTTACGAATATTGGTACGGCACATATAGAAGGTTTTGGGTCGTTGGAGAATATAATTAAGACTAAAACTGAATTATATAGATATGTAGATAGTGAAGGAGGTAAGGTGTTTGTTAATAAAGACGATAAGTACTTATATTCTCATTCACCAAAAGTGTATACAAGTTATTCTTTTGAACAAGAAGCCGAAGTATATGCACAACAAATAGATACTAATTCACCTTTTGCAGCAATAGAAGTACAAGGAGTTAGAATACATTCGCATTTAGTTGGGTTATATAATGTCTATAATATATTAGCAAGTGTAACTGTTGGTTTGTATTTTGGTATAAAAATGGAAGATATTAAAGGGGCGATAGAGGATTATATACCTAAGAATAATCGTTCGCAAGTAAAGAAAACAAAATATAATACGCTAATATTGGATTGTTATAACGCTAATCCATCATCTTGTAAATGTGCCTTAAAGTCTTTTGAACAGATGGAGGCAAAAGATAAAAGGGTGTTTATGGGAGAAATGTGCGAATTAGGTGTAGTTAGCAAGGAAGAACATGCAAATATTGCAAAGATAATGTTATCTATGAATTTGAAACAAATAATCTTTGTGGGGGAGAATTACAAACAATATGGCGTTAAGAGTAATTGTCTTTGGTTTATGACGAGTAAAGAGGCGAAGGATTTCTTACAAACACAAAATATAAAGGGTAGTTTGATACTTATTAAGGGATCAAGAAAAACTCAAATGGAAATTTTGCAAGATGTTTTATAGAGTTATTGGTTTAATGTCTGGTACATCGCTTGACGGATTGGATATTGCATATTGTACTTTTGATATAAAAGATAACAGTACGCAGTATGCTCCTTATTCTATACAATATAATATAGAGAAGGCTCAAACTATACCATACGAACAAGATATAAAAGACAAAATATTAAGTATGGAGAATTGTTCTTCAGAAGAATTGGCGTCTTTTTCTGTTCGCATGGGTCATTATTTTGGAAAGAAAACCAGAGAATTTATAAACAATAATAAGATAAATGTAGATTTTATAGCATCTCACGGACAGACAATATTTCATCAAATAGATAAGCAATTTACATTACAGATTGGGGATATTAATTCTATTGCTGCCGAGACAGAATGTACAACTATTGGAGATTTTCGTTCTTTGGATGTAGCCTTAGGGGGACAAGGTGCTCCATTAGTACCTATTGGGGATAAATTATTATTTAGTGATTACGATTGTTGTCTTAATTTGGGTGGTTTTTCTAATATTTCGTACGATAAAGATAACAAACGGATAGCCTATGATATTTGTCCAACAAATATTGTTTTGAATAATTTAACCAAAAGATTAAATCTTCTATATGATAACAAAGGACAAATTGCCCAAAACTCCAAAACGAATGATGATTTATTAAAAGAGTTAAACAATATACCTTATTATATACAAGACTGCAAAAAATCTTTGAGTAAGGAGTTTGTAAAAGAATATGTTTTTCCTATTTTGGATAGTTTTGACTTATCAACAGAAGATAAGATTGCAACATATACCACACATATTGCTTATCAAATTGCTAAATATATCAAAGGATGTACGTTAGTTACAGGAGGAGGGACTTATAATACTTTTCTTGTTGATAGTATACAAAGATACACAAATCAAAAGTTAATAATCCCCGATAATTTGTTAATAGAATATAAGGAGGCGTTAATTTTTGCTTTTCTTGGCGTAAGAAGAATACGTGGTGAGATAAATTGTTTGCAAGATGTTACAGGTGCAAGACAAAACTCTTGTAGTGGAGCCGTTGTTTATTTCAAAAAATAAATTCTAATCGCAATGTTAGACGATAAACAAATATTAGAATTAATTCAAAATAAGAAAACCAAAGAGAAAGGGTTTAGAGAATTAGTCTTGCAAACTAAAGAAAAACTTTATTGGCAAATACGAAAAATGGTTTTCACGCACGAAGATTGCGATGATTTAATTCAAGAGGTTTATATAAAAGTTTTTCGCAATATATCTTCTTTCAAGGGAGATTCTTCCTTAACTACTTGGATTTATCGTATAGCATATAATGAGACGATTAATTTCCTAAAAAGCAAATCGTGGCAAAAAAAACTAAGTGTCATACCTTTGGATACTGTTGATTGGCAACAAACAACAAATGAGAATAATCTGGATGCCGAGAAAATAGAAAAAATTATCAAAAAAGCAATTGCAACACTTCCTGATAGACAACGAGTAGTTTTTATAATGAGATATTATAACAATGTGCCATTTAAAGAGATGGAACAAATAATGCAGACGACACAAAGTGCCTTAAAAACATCGTATCATATAGCAGAAAAGAAAATAAAAGAAATATTATTACAAGAAGGATTAAACTTTTAAACTTTTTTTTTGTCAAAATGTATGAAAAGAGTTAGAAAGAGAAAATAATACAATAAAAGTTTAAAATAATGATTAAGGATAATGATGAAATATTAGAACCTATAAACAAGGAATGGCAAGTTCCTGAAGGCTATTTTCAAAATATGGAAGATAGAATACTTGGTACTTATCACAAAAGACAAAGGATAAGACGCAGAAAAGTTCTTTTGTCAATCACTTGTGTTCTTGTTTTGGCAGTTGTAGGTGTGTTTTATGCGAAATTTGATTTTGGGACAAAGAATCCTATTGATTTGGAGCGGTTAGCAACAATTACACCAACAACAACTCCACCTGTTGAGGTAACTACTGATAACGAGATAGCAAAAGTAGAAATAGAAAACACAAATATAGAAAAAACAATAACTAATACCCAAATAAAAGGGAAAAAACGCACAAGTTATTCGCAAAAAGATAAAATAGGATATAACGAAAGGGAATTATCTTATTTGGAAAACTATCTTAATGAGGATACTTACGAATTAATATATAATAGTTTAGTAAAATAATAAAAAAAGAATATAATATGAAAAACATAAGAATAATAATTGTAGCGATAATTGGTTGTTTTATAACCTTAACTTGTTTTTCACAAATAGATAATCAAGAATGGGAAGAATTGCATAATAAGATTCTTAAACAGAAATACGAATTTCTACAAAAGGAATTGGTATTAGATAACGAGCAAATGGATAAATTTTGGAAGGTTTATTTGCAATATGATAACGAGATAACACAATGCCATCAACATTCTTGGAAAAGTCAGTGCCAATTAACAAAATGTAGTCCGCAGAAGCACGAAAGAGTGGAGGAAGATAAATTAGAGGATAATGTTGCGACACAATTAATAGAGGAAAGATTAAAAACAGAAAAACGTTTATTAGAAATTGATGAAATGTACACTCATCGTTTCAAAGAAGTATTACCTATACAAAAAGTTTTGAAACTAAATAGATTAGAAAAGAAATTTATGCGAGAGGTAATGACTCAAAATGAGAGAGAAAATAGTAGAGAGTGTCATATCAACAACAAATCCTTTGACAAGAAGGCAAAACGATTAAACGAACAGAATAAAAAAATAAACAAGTAAAGAACATGGTTGCAAAAAGATGTTAATCTTTTTGATTTCGTTTCATAATTAATTTATTTTTGGGTCTTTCGTGATCTTGTGTCACGAAAGATTTTTCGGTATTAATAGAAAAAATATGACAATCTCAATAGTTCTTATATTAATTATATTAGGTATTTTTGTAGGATTTATAAATACTTTATCGGCAGGAGGTACGACCCTTTCGATTGCTTTATATCTTGCCTTAGGTCTTCCTGCTCAAGTAGCAAATGCAATCAATAGGGTAGGGGTATTAATACAAAATGGTTTTGCTACATACGTCTTTTATAGAAAACATCTAATAGATTATAAAATATTACTTCTCTATGCAATACCTGTTCTAATTGGTTCATTTGTAGGTTCTTTGGTTGCTATCAAATTGGACGAGAGCATATTTGATATTTGTTTGGTTGTTGTTCTCTTATTGATGATTGTATTTTTATGTGTAGAAAGAAAAACTAAACAAAAAGAAGAGAAAAAATTCTCACTCAAATTATATCTAATTGCTTTTCCTTTGTTTTTAATAACAGGTTTCTATGGCGGTTTTATACAAACAGGAGCGGGTTTCTTACTTATTGCCGTAGTGGGTTCTGTACTTGGGTACGATTTATTGAAAACAACAGTTGCCAAAAATACTATTATGTTTCTCTATACAATAATTGCGATGATAGTTTTCTTGCAACGTGGAGGTATAGAAATGAAATATTGGATCTATGGTTTAATACATTCTATAGGTAATATTATTGGTTCATATATTGCTACACGTTATGCACTAAAAAAAGGCAATAAAGCACTCAAAATCATTATTATTGGTGTTATAATCTTAACTGCTATTAATCTATTAGGAATTGTGGATTTGGAAATATTTTTCAAAAAATTCATTAATTAATTTTGCTACAATAAACTTATTTTGTATTTTTGCCAAACGAAAAGACAGTAAAAATATACAACAATGAAAAAATATGTTATCATACTTGCTACTGCTCTTGTGATGATAAGTTGTGGTAGTACTAAAAAATCTCCGTACAAATCGGTAGATCAGAGAGATGTACCCGAAAGATATTTGAAAGACTTTATTAAACAACGTCCCGAAGTAAAAGATGTTCGTTGGGAAATGGCAGATAGTACTACTTATTTCGCTAATTTTACATCTAATGACAATGCTTGTATAATGAAGTTTACAAGAAATTCTACTGGTATGTATTATGTAATTCCTAAACAATACATTCCTACGGATATTACCGATTTTATAAAATCTTCTTACCCAGAATACAAACTTCAAGAGGCTTATATTACGGATATTAAGAACGTTAAATGTTACGAGGTGCATATTGCCAAAAAAGATGACACCAAGAAATTGCAGTTCGATTTGAAAGGTAATTTCAATAAGGTAATAGACTAAAAATATAAGAAAACAATAGTTCGCGATTTCTAAATAAGAGGAGTTTTTTGGTGATAGTATTAGATTATTGCTTAATAGAAAGAACTCCTCTTGTAAGGAAATTAATCTGTAATGAGAAAATAATTAATATTAGTGTCCTCTAAAATATATCTATTTAGATATAACTAATTCCTTTTCAATAAAATTTCCAAATATAACAATATTCCAATCCCTTTTTTCTAAAAAAACTTTAAGCACTCGTTTTATTATAATTTTTCTATCATTTTTCCTTCTGTGAAATGTTGCTTAAAATTTTACGATAGAGAAAATAGAACATTTTAAAGAAAATATAATTTTCATACTATCGTATTTCGTCAAAATAAAATCAATAACTATTCGAATAACATCAATAACTATTCGAATAACATC
>CAVGDP010000151.1:0-10322 GCA_963627985.1 uncultured Eubacteriales bacterium | reverse complement strand
ATAAAGTACTTATCAAAATAAATAAAGTACTTATCAAAATAAATAAAGTACTTATCAAAATAAATAAAGTACTTATCAAAATAATATCTGATTTCGTTGAAATAATATCTGATTTTATTCGGATAATATTTGATTTTATTTTGATAGAATAAAACTCTATGAAAATTCTACCAATAGAAAAAATTCTAAAATCTTATAAGAAAAAGATAACTGCAAAGTTAGTCATTTAGTTTTCTGTATTTGATAATATTTTTCTTGTATGTTTTTAAGAATTTTTTGAACCACTTGTCGTTGTTGTACTTGTCGGTCATACGATAAGCTTGTTCTATTTTTTCTTGTCGTTTCATATTATCAAAAGCCATTAATTTGCCGATACGTTTTTGAGCTTTCTTTGTGTGGCGAGCCTTGTAACCCATATCTTTTAAGGCACCCAAACACTCAATAGCACCTTCGTATTGTTTGTATTTGACTAATTCGTCTGTCATTTTGATAGCCAAATTATCATTACCCATCTGCACCATAATTGTTCTTAAAGGAGTATGGCGAACACTCATTTCGCCCAATTTATTCTTGTTATAGAATAATTCTAATTTAGCATATTCAACAAAATATTTGGTAGTATCCTGATTAACTAATAAGTTATCAATATCTTCTTTGCGTTTGACATAATCAAGTGGGTCTTCAATCTGACGTTTCAAGGAACGAATCTTGCTTTTATCCAAACGACATTCATAATTACCTTTTATCTGCATCGCTTTGTTGATATAGATTTCGGCAGTATAGAAGTCATTTCTATTAATACATTCCAAAATATCATAAACTAAAACATTAATCTCTTCTTGTTTCTTTTGGCATACTTTATTATCAATAGCACGCAAATAAGAGTTCATAATCCTTACAATAGAAGTATCTTCCTTCATATTATATGCCTCAATCAAATCATTAGTTAGGGCAACTAACGAATCCGCTTGACGAGTGTCTCCCTGGAAAATACAATATTCTGCTTTGGACATACGTTTGGCAGTAATTTCTCTTATTGCACGAGTATACATTTCGGCAACTGCTTTCTTGTCTCCTTTCATTGTTGCCAAACGATTAGCTTTCTCCAAGACTTCTAATGCTTTTTCGTAATTATTTACTTGCATAAATTGTCTTGTTTCAAAGAATTTATCATCCACTTGTTTATCTATTGCCTTGATAGTAGTAGCTGCTTTGGCAACACTTTGAGGTGGTAGTTTGTTATCATCACTTTTGATAAAATCTTTTTCAATTTGGGCAACGTTATCATCTGCCGAAGAAATAGTATCTTGTACGTATTGCTTATAATCTATACTATAACCTTCATTTTTGGTATTATTTTCAATAGAGTCTAATTTTGGGTCGCTTATGTTGCTACTTCCTTGCAACAAAGCAATTTGTCGTAATACTTCATTCTCATATTGTCCTCCTATCATGGCAGAAAGTTCTTTGGCTTTGCTTAGAATATCTATACGAACTTCATTATTACGAGCCTCAGGTATGCTCTTAGCTTGTTTCAAATAGCCATCAACAACAATATGTACCACATTCTCAAAAGAAGCAGTATCGTCGATTGCCTCTCTATTGCGTTGAAAATAATCATACGTATTCTTAACAAAATCTCCTGCTACTTTCAGCTCTCCTTTTGAGATAGCTTTCTTTGTAATATCTATATGGTTATCATAAATACCCTTTTGGCAAATCTCTAAATTCTTTTTGACAATATTTCCTCTACAAATACCCAAATTATCTTTCTTGCACCAAGTATCTAATTCCATAAGAATATCGTAAGCATAAGCATACTTACCTTGTTTAATCAAAGACATACTTTTTAGTAAGTTCTTATCGTAAGCAAAGGCTAAAAGATTCTGACATAGATATTTCTCTTCCTCATTAGGATTCATTTGAGTAATTATATTAGTTAGATTATCGGTTGCTTTGATGATAAGATTAGAATCCAAAAGGAGTTTGCTCATTTCGTATTGAGCCATAATGTTATCTTGTTTCAAATCAATTGCTTTTTGTAAGTATTTATAAGCAGAATCGCCCTTATTATTAGCCAAACTACTTATTGCCTTGGTATAATATATCATAGAAGCACGAGGAGTTATGAAATCAACAATTTCTTTGTTTTGTTTGATGATAGATTTCAATTCAATATATTTGGCATATATATCTTTATCGGCAGAATATCGTTGATTTTCTTCTACAAATTGGTTTGCTTTCTCAATTTGATAAGAATATATTGCAATCATATCTATATTGTCAGCAGAAATAGAAGCAATGGTTTTGATATGTTTATCAAAAGATTTGATTTTTTCTTTTTTCTGCAAATCGCTAAGTGTTTGACTGTAAATATTCAAACAACTAAATAAAACAAGTATTAATACCAAAAATTTTTTTCCAAATGTGCTAAACATAAAAGTATAATTTATCGTCATAGAATATATTCTATCAAATTTTATTTCATTAACGCAAATTCCTTTATATTATTGTAAGAAATTGTTTTTTGAAGGTATTAAAAAAGTGCCTTTAAGGGTTTGAGGATGATTACGGGTGAGTTTTCTTTTCTATAATACTAATAGGATAGAGATCGCAGAGAAGGTGGTGGAAATAGTCAAAAATATAAGAGTATTATTGCTAATTCATTTATTTTTCCGAAATTTGCAAAAAATTTTTGTTATGAAGAAGGTATTGTGTGCATTTGCTGTAAGTATTGCTATATTTAGTATTGCGATTAGTCTTGTTTCTTGTCAGAAGCAAGATAAGAGATTTGTCTTGGATGGTCTTGTGCAAGGGACTTATTATCATATCGTATTTTATGCAGCAGATACAACTTCTATAAAACAAGATATTAAAAAGATTTTTGCAGATATAGATATGTCTTTATCTTTGTGGGTAGATAGTTCTATAGTTAATAAAGTTAATCGTAACGAGGATGTTGTCTTGGACGATATATTTGTGGAGAATTTTGTCCTTGCGCAACAATTTTCACGTTTGACCGAAGGAATATTTGATATTACAGTAGGAGAATTAGTTAAGAAATATGGATTTGCTAACAAAAATAGGGAAAAGTTAAACGATAAGCAAGTAGATTCTCTTTTGCAGTTTGTAGGATATAAGAATGTTAGTTTACAAGGCAATAAAATTGTAAAAAGATTTGCTCAAACTTCTTTGGATTTCAATGCCATAGCACAGGGATATACATCGGATAAGATAGCGAATTATCTCAAAAAGAGAGGTATTAATTCCTTTGTCGTAGATGTAGGAGGTGAGGTAATGTGTGGTGATAAAAAACCAGACGGAAGTAAATGGATAATCGGAATAGAACGACCTACTAATACCTTAATACCAAATGGGACGGTAAATAATCAATTGGAGCGTAAGACAGAACAAACTATATCGTTGGAAAATGAATCCATAGTAACGAGTGGTAATTATAGAAAATTCTATGTAGAAAACGGCGTTAGATATTCTCATACCATTAACCCCAAAACAGGAAAACCCGTAACGCATTCACTTTTGTCTGCTTCAGTTATAGCAAAGGATGCCACAACTGCCGACGCTCTTGCCACAGCGTTTATGGTTATGGGATTGGATGAAACAAAACGTTTCTTAACTCACCATAAACAATACGCTGCGTATTTAATTTATTCTAACAAAGCCAATCAATTGCAAATTTGGATGAGTGATAATTTCCGTAAATACATCAATGATTAATAAGAAAAAAGAATAGAAGCAAAGATATTCAAATAAAATGAGGATATTATTTGTTATTAGCAATAGAGATAGCGTCCTTAGGGAGAAAATAATAGATATAGAATTATTTTCATTTCAATATTAATTATTAGGTAGTAAGATGGTTCCAGATTTTTATCAAACAGTATTAAAAAAACTAATTTTCGCTCCAACCGAAGACCAAGATATTTTAATAAAGAGATTAGAGGATTTTGTTTTTGACCCAATAAGTACAATATTTATTCTAAAAGGTTATGCCGGTACTGGTAAAACTACCGTAATGAGTGCTTTGATACAAAGTTTTGCTCTCTTTGGCAAGAAAACTATTCTACTTGCTCCCACAGGTAGAGCTGCCAAAGTCCTAAGTGCTTATTCTAATCGGACAGCTTTCACTATTCATAAACATATATACTATACCCATAGAGACGATTCTGATTATAATTTTAGTCTGAAAGAAAATAAATACAAGGATACTATATTTATTGTTGACGAAGCCTCAATGATAGGTATTAATGATAGTTCTGCCTTTGGCAGTAAGAATCTTTTGGACGATTTTATTACATATATTCAAAAGGGAGAGCGATGCAAAGTCATTTTTATAGGAGACTCGGCACAACTTCCGCCTGTTAATGAGAATATTTCGCCTGCTTTGGACGAGGAGTATATATATAATCATTATGCTTTGCGATCTTATACCTATTTGCTTACACAAGTTGTGCGTCAAGCCTTAGATAGTAATATTTTACGCAATGCTTCTAATATTCGTTATCGTATCTATAAGGAGAATTACTCATTACCTATATTGAAATTCTCTCATAGTAAGGATTTCAAGGCAATATCGGGCAATGATTTCGAAGAATATTTGCGTACTGAATATAATTCTTGTGGTATGGACGAAGTAATTTGTATTTGTCGCTCCAATAAAGTTGCCAATAATATCAATAATTTCATTCGTTACAGAATATTAGATAAGGAGACGCAAATAGATAGTGGCGATAACTTAATGGCAGTAAAGAATAATTATTTTTGGTTAGACAGTTATTCCAAAGAGGGATTTATTGCTAATGGAGATATATTGAAAATCAAAAGAGTACTTTCTTACGAGGAGAAATATGGATATCATTTCGCTAATATTATTGCCTCTTTCAATGATTATGCCGATAGGCAAGAAATAGAGATTACTATTTTGTTAGATTCTCTTTCTATTGATAAAGCTGCTTTGGATCTAAACGCAGACGGAGGACTGTATAACAAGATTTTTGAATATTATTACAGAAAATTAGGCAATAAACAGCTAGCAAAAAGAGAGACTTTGGCTGATAAGTATTTTAATGCCGTACAAGTAAAATTTGCTAATTGTTTAACGTGCCACAAAGCACAAGGAGGAGGATGGAAAGTTGTGTTTATATTTCAAGGTTATTTCACTGAACAGATGCTAAATAAGGAATATTTTCGTTGGATATACACAGCAATTACGAGAGCAAAAGAAAGACTTTATTTAGTTAATTTCCCGGAAGATTTTTTTCAATCATAAGATAAATAAAAGTAAATGATTTTTAGTTATATAGTAGAAAGAATAGGAATAATATTTAATAAATTTTGCAAAAAAGAGAAGAAAAATTTTTGTAGTAACAAAAAACTTTGTAATTTTGCAAACGCAAAACAATATGGTCTCTTGACCGAGTGGCTAGGTGCCGGTCTGCAAAACCGTTTACTCCAGTTCGAATCTGGAAGAGACCTCCAAAGACTTCAAAGTCCGAAGTCGTCGCAAAATTGACAACTAATATTATTCATATTTCCCCATATTTTTTTTCAAGTATGGGGTTTCTTTTTGTCTTTACCGATATATCTGCGATAAGTAATTAAGTATTTGCTGTAATTAGTGTCTGCTAAAATATATCTATTTGGATAGAACTAATTAGTATTTAGTAAAATTCCCCAATAGAAAATACTATAAGCCCAATTTCTAAAAAAACATTAAGCAGAGGTTTTATTCTCATTTTTCTAACTTTTTTCACAGCGAGAAACATTGCTTAAAATTTTCCAATAGGGAAAATAAATCATTTTAAAGAAAATAATATTCTAATAGTATCGCATTTTATCAAAATAGTATTAATAACTATCAAAATAGTATTAATAACTATTCAAATAACATTAATAACTATTCGAATAACATCAATAACTATCAAAATAGTATTAATAACTATTCAAATAACATCAATAACTATTCAAATAAACTTAATAACTATCAAAATAGTATTAATAACTATTCGAATAATATCAATAACTATTTTGATGATTTTAGCACTTATTTTAACTATTATATAATCAAATCATTACAAAGGTGAAAAATTGCTCATTTTTGCTCAAAATCCACTCCTAAAAAATGACCTTATAGGGAGAATAGAACATTTTGCTATTTCAAAATAAAGTACAATTTCCATATTTTGATACCTAATTATAGTACTTCTCTCACTCCATTTCTTAATCCAAAATATTAGTGCAAAGAGCAATATATTTATTTGTTTGGAGGTATTTATATCGCCACGGATACAAATAAATAACAAAACTATAAGTTGTTTGCCCCTATCAAAAAAAGTATTTTATTCTATAACAGCCCCTATAACAAACACAAATAATGAAATATTTACTCTCTTTTGTTCAATATTCTATTTGTGTTCTTTACGCAATAAATCATTAAGTGTTTTGACGGGCGTGAAAGTCTCTAATGGCACCTCAACAAATATCGTAATCCATTTAGCCATAGCACCATTCCATAAACCTGGACGTTCCATAGCCTTAATTTGTTCGCCTGCGAAACTCTTTTCGGTGATAAACCCAGTGTTGTGGTCAATATAGCGACTAAGATTAAACTTCTTGCCTTGATAATCTTTGAAATTCACAACCAAATCAACAGGATTGAAATGAGTAGAACTATATATTATATTCTTAACTTCTTCCGAGTCGGTATTCATTTGAGCCTTCTCTACTATTTGGAGTGTAATGTCCTGATTTTTATTATCTATCTCCCTATTATCTGTGTTTGTCGGCGTATTATATACAAAATAAGGACCACCTCCTGGTTCGCCCGTATTCTTAACCATACCGCAAACCCTAATAGGACGATTAAGTATCTCTAATAGATAACGTTTGTAGAAAGTTTGAGTAGGAAAACAAGTATGATCTTTGATTGTTGGCATACAAAGCCCTTTTCGCATAGTTTGAGTAATACTTACTAATTCTTGTTTAGTAATAGACCTTTGTTTTAATCTATTTATCAAAGTATTAACTTTATTTTTCGTTTGAATAAGTACTCCTGCCAAAAGTTTTTTATTCTCTGCCGTAGCATCGGCATACAAAGATGATACATTATCAATATTCTTTATAAAAACAATATCAGAGTCTATCGTTTGAAGATTATTTATCAACGCACCATGACCAGAAGGACGAAAGACTAAATTACCTTTTGGGTCGTGTATTGGATTATTGTCCATATCAACAGCAATTGTGTCAGTAGATTGTTGTTGAAACGAGAAAGTTATATTAATCTTTACGCCGTATTGTTTTTCATATTTAGGTACTAATTTATCTCTTAATTTCTCGAAGCCAGATAAATGTTCTTTTGTAATAGTAAAATGCAACGAAGTCTCTTTTTGGGAGGTTGCGTAACGCATTGCCTCTCTTAAATGCTCTTCAAAAGCAGTCTTTAAGTGATTATCTTTATTATCTTTGTGAAAAACTATCCATGCTTTTGGATATGTCCCATACGATAAGCCTTTTTCACTAACTATATACTCTATTATTGTGCGGTAATTCTTTGTTTGTAAGCAATTTTCAAGTGAATAATTATCTCTTTTCAATACTTGTTTGAGATTATCTACGAAAGCAAATTCATTTATACACTCAATAGCTTGTTTTATGGTAGGAAAATTCTCCAAAGGTGTTTCTTGCTCATTTTTATAAGAGTTAAGAAAGGCATAATAGTCTTTCATCATTCTTGTAGCAGCACCAGAGGAGGGGACAAATTTCGTAATTGTGTAATTGTCTTTGGTATTATTATACAAATCAATTAATTCTTTTCGTTGCTCTTCGCTATATTTTCTTATACCATCATCTATTGTAGCAGGTTTGTAAAGATTTATATAAGAAAAACCTTTTCTAAAATCTGTCAATTGCTTATTTATTTCCTCCTCTGTCAGATTATGTTTCCGTATCTGCTCTGAATCTTTTTGTGAAAAGTCCATCTAATTTTATGTTTTTTGTAGTTTGCTAACCTTTAACTATTTTGCAATCTGTAATGTAGAAAAGTATTTCTTCTTTTTATTCTACTGTTACACTCTTTGCTAAATTTCTCGGCTGATCTACATCTCTTCCTTTGGCAACTGCTATATAGTAAGATAGAAGTTGTAGAGGTATTACGGTTAAAAGAGGAGATAAGCATTCTTCTGTTTTTGGTATTTCAATAACATAATCAGAAATCTTGCGAATATCAACATCTCCTTCGGTAACTATTGCAATTATCTTACCCTTTCTTGCTTTTACTTCTTCTACATTAGATAATATTTTCTGATATAAATCATAATGCGGAGCAACTACAACTATTGGCATCTGTTCATCTATTAGTGCAATAGGACCATGTTTCATCTCGGCAGCAGGATAACCTTCGGCATGAATATAAGAAATTTCCTTCAACTTCAATGCACCTTCCATGGCAACAGGATAATTATAACCTCTACCCAAATAAATAAAGTTAGTTGCGTATGTAAAGATCCTTGATATATCTTTTATTTCGTTTACTTGCTTTAGTATATTATTTATTTTCTCTGGTATATTCGCCAATTCGCCAACTATCCTGTGATAGTCTTCTGCGGAGATTGTGCCACGTTTTTTTGCAACCGTCAAGGCGATCATTATCAAAACGGCAACTTGTGTAGTAAATGCTTTGGTAGAAGCAACACCTATCTCAGGACCTGCATGTGTATAAACGCCAGTATCTGTCATTCTTGCGACCGAAGAGCCTACCACATTACAGATACCAAAAACCAAGGCACCATCTTTCTTTGCTAATTCCATAGCAGCCAAAGTGTCGGCAGTTTCTCCCGATTGCGATATTGCTATAAGTATATCGTTTGGCAGAATAACAGGATTGCGATAGCGGAATTCACTTGCTACCTCTACTTCAACAGGTATTCTACACAAAGACTCAAATAAATATTTACCAATAAGTCCAGCGTGCCAAGAGGTACCACAAGCCGTTATAACTATTCTTGAACAATTCTCAAATTTATCACCAAAATTAGTTATAGCACTAAGTTTTATTTCCTCTAATTCTTTACTTAATCGCCCACTCATACAAAGGTTCAAACTCTTTGGTTGTTCGAATATTTCCTTTAGCATAAAGTGTTCAAAGCCACCTTTTTCTATATCCTCCAATGATAGACTTAACTCCTTGATAACAGGTTTTAGTTCCACATTTTCCAAATTATGTATCTCTACACCTTTTTCTCTGTCTATCTTAACTATTTCTTCGTTATCCAAATAGATAACTTTTTTGGTATATTCAATAATTGGGGAAGCGTCAGAGGCTAAAAAATATTCTCCTTCGCCAATACCTACAATTAATGGTGCAGATTTTCTTGCGGCAATAATAACATTTGGATTACCTCTCTCTATTACTCCAATAGCGTACGCACCAATAAGTTGCGATAATGCCTGATGAACTGCTTTGTATAAATCATTGCATTTTTGTTCTTGCATTACGTACTCTATTAACTGTACTACAACTTCTGTGTCCGTATCACTTTGGAATGTGTAGCCTTTTGTTATTAAGAATTGCTTCAAAGACAAGTAGTTTTCTATTATACCATTGTGAATAATAGCTAAATTCTTACTTTGAGAGTAATGAGGGTGAGCGTTAGTATTGTTAGGCTCTCCATGTGTAGCCCATCTTGTGTGTGCTATGCCGACAGTACCGCTAATATTTTTGTCTTTGCAGTATTCTTCCAAGTTCTTAACCTTACCTTTTTGCTTATAAACATTAAGATCTCCGTTATTATCAACTAATGCAACGCCTGCACTGTCATATCCTCTGTATTCTAATCTGTGCAATCCTTTTATAAGAATATCGTATGCTTGTCTATTTCCTAAATATCCAACTATTCCACACATAATTAATCTTTTTTAGTTTATTATTATATATTTATGTTCCTTAATCTTTGCAAAATTATAACATTTTTTTGATAACACTATAAAGAAATGTTATTAATTTGAATTATTACTATTCATTAAATACCTTTATTCAAATAGAAATAACTTATTTTCAGTAAATTCCCTTAAATAATAATCTCCTTTCCCCATTATCTCCCAAAACCTTTCAAACACTCCTTTAATTATGATTTCTCTACCCTTTTTCACTGCGTGAAATATTGCTTAAATTTTTACGATATGAAAAGATAGAACATTAAAAAAAATGGAAATTCTAATAGTATCATTTTTCGTCAAAATAAAATCAATAACTATTCAAATAAACTTAATAACTATTAGAATAAACTTAATAACTATTAGAA
>CAVGDP010000150.1:0-5236 GCA_963627985.1 uncultured Eubacteriales bacterium | reverse complement strand
ATAGGGAAAATAGAACATTTTGGGGGCGTGAAACATTGCAAGATTTTTTATTTATGCCACTACTTTTTGCAGACAGCGACAATTATACATCCTATTCCATTTATCTATACTCCATAATAGAATAGATATAAGACTATTACTTACTCTTTATCAAATATTATAAGGTAAGATTTGAATGATATTTGACTTTATTTTCTCTATATATAACTTGCCCATCCTATCTATAACCATACATAAATTAAACAGGACAGACAAGTTATAAGTATCTTCTTATCTTTTTCTTAAAGAAAGAATTTCCCTTGCTTGATCAGGAGTTGCAATCTCTCTACCTAATTCTTTTGCAATACGAACAACTTTGTCTACTAACTCTCCGTTACTCTTTGCCAAAACACCTTTAGATAAATATAGATTATCTTCAAATCCAACTCTTACATTACCTCCCATAGCAATACCTGCTGCAGCCATTGGAAAAGCATGACGTCCTATTCCTGTAACTGTCCATGTACTACCCTGAGGTATTGAATTTACTAACCAACAAAGATTAGGTACGGTGGCAGGAGTACAACCATAAACGCCTAATACAAAGTTGAATTGCATAGGGTCAGAAGGTACTTCTCCTCTTTGAGCCATTCGCAAGATAGTATCTAAATGTCCCATCTCGAAACATTCATATTCTGGTTTGATATTCCTCTCTATCATACGTTTACCAAATGCTCTCATGGTCGGCATAGTATTATCGAATATCTCATCTCCAAAATTGCAAGTACCACAATCTAATGTAGCCATCTCTGGTATAGGTGTAGTATCAGTTGATTGCAAACGTTCCTCGGGTGTCATACCTACTGCACCACCAGTAGATGGTATAAGAATAACATTTGGACATGCTTTGTAGATAGCATCTTCGCATTCTTGGAAACGTGTCTTACTTTGAGTAGGAGTACCATCGTCCTCTCTTACATGTAAATGCACGATAGCAGCACCTGCATCTACCGCACTTTTTGCTTCTTTTACTATTTCTTCTACTGTATAAGGGACAGCAGGATTTTGCTCTTTGGTAACCTCTGCACCACAAATAGCAGCCGTAATTATAAGTTTTTCCATAATTCTTCTTTTCTTTTTAATTATCTACATATCAGCAATATCAAATAGTGATAGTGCAGCGTTTTCTTTATTTATATTTTCTGCAATAAAACTATTCTCCTCTTTATAACCTTTGAATTTGCCGATATTCTCTTTATTCTCTTTTCTTTGTTTGAATGTTTTTTCTACAAAATGTTTCTGCAACTCTTTATCTACTTTATGTTTTTCCGAAAAACAATTATCCAATCTTTTTGTTGCAAAATCTATATAATCTTGTGATATATCTATTCCTATATAATCTTTTGATAATAGTTTTGCAGCAACTAATGTCGTCCCACTACCGCAATATGGGTCTATAACAACTCCATTATTATCATTTAGTATAGATGTAATAATTCGTGTTGGTAATTCTATCGGAAAAGGTGCAGGGTGTGGATTATCTCTTTCGGGTGGAAATCTCCAAATAGAAGTTAATAAAGAATGTTTTGATAATAACTCCTGCCCTATTTTATTATTTGCAATAGGTTTATATAACCAATATATTCTCTCATCAACTTGCCAAAATCTCCATCCTCTTATATTAGCGGCAATCATTCTATCCCCAATAATCTCTTGTCTAACAACCCAATTAGATTTTGTAATCCAACTAATAGGATGATACATTTCACCTCTATCCCAACGTGTTTTGTGATTATAAAAGAAAGATCCGCCTGGTTTTATAATTCTATAAAGTTCGTTAAGTACTTCTATTTGATTTTTTTGATAGTCTTCTTCCTTCATACAATCGCACATAGAATTATACATAACATTCTTTACTAACCAACCTTTATTTTTTTCTCCTTTATTATAAGGTGGGGATGTTATACCTAAATCTACACTATCCGACTGTATACTCTTTAATACTTCTATGGTATTACCTTGTAATATTTTATTTAAGTATTCCATTATTTAAGTATTAAAAAGTTATAAAGATTACTATTAAAATAACGTTTATTTCTTTCGATTGCTTTTCTATTGTAGATAATCTTTTGACTTTATAACGTGATTATTTGTTTATCTCTGTTAGATCCCTATTCATTTATTTATTGTATCTCTGACAATCCTTTGGCACTACACATGTACCAGAAGCACGACAAACTACTATTGGCTCTTTTAGCACTTCTGCCGCAGAATCACTTATATCCGTTCTCGGTGCTATAACCTTTCTCGCCTCAAAAATCATCTTACGTGAAGTATTACCGACTTTAGTTATCTCACCATACGCTTCAATATAATCACCCGCATGTACTGGTGCCAAAAACTCTACATTATCATACGCACAAAACAAACCTTCATCCCCATCCTGTTTGATTAATAACTCTGTAGCAATATCACCAAATAAATTCAACATTCTCGCTCCGTCTACTAAATTACCACCATAATGAGCATCGTGTGCACTTAATCTTATTCTTATTGTGCTTGTTATCTTTTCTTCCATTGTTTTATTAATTTTTATTACAAAAAGCAAAGACTTATTCTCTAATACAAAAATAGTCCTTACTCTAATTTATTGAACTTTTACTATATAATCTACAAATAAATAAGGTGTCCTAACATTTTCTGGTGCAATCTCTTGTACCTCGTTTTTAACTTCTGCAATAACTAAATCTGCTGCTGTTGCCATAAGTGGATTAAAATTCTGTGCCGTACCTTTGTAAAGCAAATTACCAAATTTATCGCAAGTGTTAGCTGCTATTAACGCAACATCTGCACGCAAAGGCTTCTCCAAAAGATACTCCTTGCCATCAACAGTTAATTTTTGTTTGCCCTCTTCACAAATCGTCCCCAAACCTGTTGTAGTTAGAAAACCACCTATACCTGCTCCACCACAACGTATTTGTTCTGCTAATGTACCTTGAGGTATTAGTTGTACATCCATTTCTTTACTAATCATCTTTTGTCCTGTTACTGGATTAGTACCTATATGCGATGCTATAACTTTCTTTACACAACCATTAGCAACTAATAACCCACTGCCAAATTCCACAAATGATGTATCATTGCAAATAACTGTTAAGTCTTTTACTTGATTTTTTACCATTTGTTCTATTATTTTATTCGCAGAACCAGAACCCAAGAAACCGCCTATCATAACGGTCATTCCATCTTTAATCATAGAGGCTGCTTGCTCTATATTTATTCTTTTGCTCATCTTATTTATAGAATTGATTTGTTATACACTAATTTTGGTGCAAAGTTACAAAAAAAACACGTGCCATTATCTATTTTCCACATATTTATTTATTTTCTCTATATCTTTTATTTCTCTTACGGTCTATAATTATAATATCTAACAATCTGACTTTTTTCTTTTTATATATTTAGAAGAGTAGATTATATAAACTACAAAAGAAATCAAAACTATTGTCTCTGATATAGGTTCTGCTAACCACAAACCACTAATACCTAATATTCTTGGCAAAAGAATAAAGCACGGAATAACTACTATATAACCTCTTAACAACATAAACATTATTGCAGGACGATAGCGTTCCAAACTTTGAAAATAACCTATCAAAACAATATTAAGCGTAAATGGCAAACAAGTCAATAAAAATATCGGTACACCTTTTACTGCCAAAGTATTAGCATTAGAAGCCTCATCGATAAATAGATTAACTATTTGTGGAGCAAATAAATATCCAATTACAGACATAGCAAATCCCAATATACCAGCTAATATTATGGATAAGTTAAGCGTCTCTCTTATACGTTGTTTGCTACCCAAACCATTATTATAACTAACTATCGGCAAGGATGATTGTGCAATAGCATTACCTATCATAAATATCATAGGAAATAGATAACACGCCACCGAGAATGCCGCAACTCCATCTTCATGTAAATAATGCATAAAAACATAATTACCTGTTATCATCATACAACATATAGCCGTCTCGGCAATAAAAGTAGAAAATCCCAAGCGTAGCATATAACTACAATTGCGAAAAGTTAGTCTTATTGCAGTAGAAGAAAACTTTGGTTTATAGAGTTTTATTATTCTTGCTTTCTTAAAAAAGTACCATACTACTAATATAGAAGATACCCCCGATGCAATAGTTGTTGCAATTCCTGCTCCAAATATCCCCATCCTTAAAGGAAAGACAAATAACCAATCCAAAAAGATATTCAACAACGCTCCTATCATATTGACAATCATTGCGTAATTAGGTGCTCCATCCAAACGAATTACAAACACTCCTACCATGTTTATTGCAATGAAAAACAACGCTCCCGACACACCTATAAGGTAATCATACACATATTTATATAACTCATCACTACCTCCAAATAGAGTATTTACTCCGTATGGAAATACATTTATTAGCACAACTATAATAGACAGAACTAACATTGTAATTGTAAATGCTTGTGTTACATTAATATTAGCCGCTTTTCTATTACCTTTACTAAGATGTACCGAAGCAACTACACTCACACCACTACCAAACATTAACGCAACTCCCATTGCTATTTGGAATAACGGTGCAACAATGTTTATTGCTGCCAAAGCATCGCTTCCCACTCCTCTACCTACAAAGATACCGTCTGCAAGGTTCAAGGCGACACCTGATAAAAGACCTAATAATGTAGGAATAAATAATTTACCAAATAGGACAGGTATTCTCATCTGTCCATAATCTAATGCGTCTCTATTATCTCTCATATTCAAATTTTTTTTAAAAGATTAAACAAAATTATCCTCTTTTCGACAATATTTTCTTGATGCACTAATGGAGGTAACGTCAATAAATATTATTTATTGTCTATTAAATATTTTTATGATAAGGAAAGTTATTTTTTGATTAGCATACATAAAATATCTCCATTCAGATATAACTAATTTCTTTTCAATAAAATTTCCAAATATAACAATACTCTACCCTCATATTTCTAAAAAAAACTTTAATCACTCGTTTTATTATGATTTTTCTAATATTTTTGATTCTGTGAAACATTCATTAAAAATTTACGATAAGAAAAATAGAACATTTTAAATAAATAGAAATTCGAATAGTATTGCATTTTATAAAAATAACATCAATAACTATTCAAATAGTATTAATAACTATTCTAATAACATCAATAACTATTCTAATAACATCAATAACTATTC
>CAVGDP010000149.1:0-6909 GCA_963627985.1 uncultured Eubacteriales bacterium | reverse complement strand
AACTATTCAAATAAAATCAATAACTATTCAAATAACATCAATAACTATTCAAATAGAATCGCATTTCATTCAAATAGAATCACATTTCATTTTTATAAAAATACCTTATTTTTTTGAGAAGCAAAAACACAAAAAATTCGTACAAAACAACAAAGCTATGTGTTTCGTACGAATCTAATTATTTATAATAAGTGTTTCTATTTTTCTTGTTTATTTTGTTTTCAAATAGAAGTCTATTTATTTTATTGTTATGTTTTTGAGGTTATTCTATGATTTTCATTTCTTTGATAAGGTTTTGAGCATTAGCAAACTTATCAATAATAAACAAAACATATCGAATATCTACATTAATACAGCGTTGCATTTGAGGATTGAAAGCAATATTACCACTCATAGCCTCCCAATTACCGTCAAAAGCCAAACCTATCAATTCTCCTTTGGCATTAATAACAGGAGAACCCGAATTGCCACCAGTTATATCGTTATTAGTTATAAATGCAACGGGTACAGTACCATTAACCGCATAACGACCATAATCTTTTTCTTTCCAAAGTTGATGCAATTTACTTGGAACCTTGAATTCCCACGAAGAATTATCCTCTTTGGCAATTACTCCGTCCAAAGTTGTATAATAATTGTAAGCAATTCCGTCAGTAGGTGAATAACTCTTTACTTGTCCATACGTATAACGAATTGTACTATTGGCATCTGGGGCAAAATTCTTATCTTTTTGCATTTCCATAACTCCTTTAACAAAAAGACGTCTTGCTTTTGTATATTTATCCTTCAAAGAGGATATCTCTTGCATCTTTTTGGAGTAATTATCAAGTAATTGCATCGTAATAATATACAAAGGATCGTTGTTGATTTGAGTAATATCGCCATTGTCGTACAATTGTTCAAACTTCTCTTGACTAGTTAATGTAGAATTATGGAAAATATCCGAAGCAATTCTATTAAAATCATAATCGTTCTCAAAAGCATACGAAATAAAATCATTTCCTAATAAATGCAATGGAACATTACGAAAATATACCGACAAACCTGCTGCTAAAAGTTTTTCTTCTGTTGCAACATCGTAATCTTTGAATATAGCATCTACGGCAGATTTCATTTGCTCATTGCGTTTTATCCACTCCTCGTTAGTAAAATTCTTTTTCTCTGCCATATCAACTAATGGCTTGGTAGATCTTGCAATAGCAAAAGCAGAAGATCCTCTCAAAATAGCCTCATTAGTATAAACACGCAAATAATCATAATCTGACGTTTTGTCATAATACTCTTCTATCTCGGCAAGGACATTACCATATATTTTTTCTCGCTCTCCTGTCTTGTCTTCTTTAATCCAACTCTCAAAACGATTTTCTAATTCCTTTTTAGTATCATATACATCAAGATTTTTCAAACATTTTGTCTGACCAATATAAAATTTCCAATAATTAGAAAGAGAAGCGAATTTGGCAGCATATTGAATTCTTACTTTGTTATTTGCTTTCATATCTGCATCCATTACATCTCTTAATGCTTGACGTGCTTTTACTACAGAAGGGTTATATATCTCTATTGCATGTTTAACTCCTGCCGAAGGAAGAAAACGATCCGTTGTACCAGGAAAACCAATTATCATAGCAAAATCATTATCCTTAACTCCTTTCAAAGATATTGGTAGATAATGTTTTGGTTTTAATGGAACATTAGAAGGAGAATATTCTGCAGGATTACCATCTTTGTCTGCATAAACACGAAAGATAGAAAAATCGCAAGTATGTCTTGGCCACATCCAATTATCTGTATCTGCACCAAACTTACCTATAGAAGAAGGAGGTGCACCTACCATACGGACATCTTTGTATACTTGATAGACAAACAATATGTATTGATTACCATTAAACATCGTAGATACTTCTGCCGAATAAGAAGTATTTTTTGTTGTCTTTTCTATAATTTTTTTAGAATTTTTGCGAACGATTTCTCTTCTGTCGTTCTCATTCATATTATCTGTAACGCCTTGAAGTACTTCCGAGGTAACATCTTCCATACGAATAAAAAATTTGGCTGTCAATCCCGGAGTAGGTAATTCCTCGTTTTTGTTGTAAGCCCAAAAACCGTTAGATAAATAATCATGTTCTACTGTAGAATGAGATTGAATAGAAGAATAACCACAATGGTGATTAGTCAAAACTAAACCTTGTGAAGAAACTATTTCTCCTGTGCATCCTCTACCGAATTGAATAATCGCATCTTTTAATGAAGCATTATTAATATCGTAAATTTGTTTCGGCGTAAGCTTCAATCCTTTCGCCTTCATATCTTTATAAGTTTGTTTATCCAAAAACATCAAAAGCCACATACCTTCGTCTGCTTTTGCTATCGGTATCAAAACGTACAAACTCATAATGATACTTAATAAAATCTTTTTCATACTTTTTTGTTTTTTATATTGTTTATTTATATTTTATTATTGGTTGAATATAGTGTGGTAACGTAATTTTATTGTTTTTATTGTAATAATCTAATATATTAATCATTATATTTTCTTATCTATATTTATTCAAAAAATTAGTTACCTCTATTTTATTCTAAATTATTAATACATTTATATTATAGAATAATATTCTCTTTTTTATGATTTCTTATCCTAATACATCTATAATTTTATCTGCTAAATAATCTGCCAATTTATAATAAGATTCTACCGTCCAACCTGCTACATGTGGTGTAAAAACAGTATTTTTCATTTCGTATAATGTTGCAATATCTTTTTTCAATTCTGCATTTATCTCTATTTGTTGATTATAATTTTCTATTTCCTGCACATCCAAGCCACAACCTTTTACTTTTCCTTTTTGCATAGAAAGAAGTAAATCGTGTATAGATACAATCTTGCCTCGTGAAGTATTTAATAGATAAATATTTTTCTTAAAACTATTGATAAACTCCGTATTTACCATTTTGTTTGTCTCATCTGTTAGAGGTATATGCAAAGATAAAATATCTGTTTTTTGAAATAACTCTTCCCTGGTAACTTCTTTGGCAAATAAATCCGAATATCCTTTCTTGTATTTGTCGTATGCAATTACTTCGCAATCAAAACCCAATAATCTTTGAGCAAAAGCATGTCCCATATTGCCATAACCAATTATTCCGACTACCTTTCCTTTTATCTCCAAGCCTCTATTCTCTTCTCTTTGCCATAAACCACTACGTACATCTCTATCTGCAAAATTTATTTTATTAAACAGACTTAACAATAATCCCAAAGTATGCTCTCCAACTGCGTCTCTATTACCTTCAGGTGAGTTCAAACATTTAATATTCTTACTTTCTGCGTACTCTACATCAATAGCATCCATACCAGCACCACTTCTTGCGAAACATTTTAGATTAGTTGCCTTATCTATTATTGCTTTGTCTATCTTAACTTTACTTCTAACTACCACACAATCATATTTGGATATATTATTTAATACATCCGTATAGGTATATTGCGGAAAGAAATCCACTTTATAACCTTGTTTTTCAAGTTTGTTTATTAGTACTTTGTGGATTTCGTCTATTAGTAGAACGGTTTTGCTGTTTTCCATTTTTTGTGCTTTTTTTATTTTGAGAAGTGTAGATATAATCAACAAATTCCGAATACGAACCATTATAAATATTCATATCAACATATCCTTTTATTCCCGCAACCGAACCTTTATGCGTATATTGCCAAAATTTCCACTTAATAGTAGCAGAAGGTTCGTTACAAAGTTTGCAAATCCATAATGGATAATCATCAAAACTACCTTTGATATATTTGTTATACGTCTCAATATTTGTATATATGATAGGTTTTTGTTTGTAATGCTTTTCCATTTCTCGCAAACATTTCAAAAGTTGATTTTGTATATATTTGACGCTATATTTTCTGAATCTATTACCATACGAAGACTCAAAATCTACTACAGGTGGCAAATCATTCTCATCCAATGTTACATTTGCTATATAATTCTTTGCTTGTATCTTACCATCTTTATTAAATCTAAAAAAATGATATGCACCCACAACTATATTTTCTTTTCTTGCCTTTTGCCAATTATCTTCGAAATTCTTATCTATAAAACTTTCTCCCTCGGTCGCTTTCAAAAAAGCAAAAGATACTTTATTATCTGCCACCAATTTCCAATCTATTTTGCCTTGATGCACAGAAATATCTATCCCCATAACAGGATATTTCACTGAATCTATTGCTAATTGTGGGCAACCGTAATAACGTTTGTAGTAATCTTGTCCATAACCATAAATTACACAAGCGAAAACTGCCAAAATAAATAATACAATAGATACTATTAATGCTCGCTTAGTCAATTTCTTTTTTTTCTTTTTAGTCATTAATTAAAAATTTCTTTACCTTACTTCTCGTTTGCCCAAATCTTTGAAAAGTATTATTCTTATTTACATTTAACCAAACTATTCCCTTTTCAAAATTAAAAGATAAAGTATCTAAATCACCAATTGCAAAAGAAGTATTAAACGTTTTATTAAACTCGTTTAGATTATTTGCATCCACATTAAATATATCCTTAAACGTATAAACTTTTTTTGTTTTGTTATCATAGTTATAAGTTAAGATCGTGTGAAGAGTATCTTTTGTCCTATTGAGATGAGCTTTCTTTTCATACAAAACACTTACTAATCCGTCTTGTTCATAAATACTTTTTATGGACATATAATAGTAATTAGTATCTTTTCTATCTACATAGTCCATTGCTTTGATTGTATGAGTAAATCTACTCAAATCATCTGTTATAAATATCATAGAAGGTTTTAGATCTATATTCTCGGCTTTTTTATAAACATTGCGTACATAAGTAAGTTCCCCGCGTATATTATTAACTGTATCCTTCAAACGTATTTTATTAATAGTCATATTATTCATAATACTTATACTACTTTCTTTTGTAATATCTTTGATAGGTTCTGTTGTATCTAAATTTTTATTACAACTCTCTATCACCAATAAACTTACAAACAAAGTAAATACCCAAATTAACCTTTTCATTATTCTATCTTGTTATATGTTTCTTTTCCGTTTTCTATTTTCGGTGTGCGAAATTACAATATTTTTCAATAAATTTAACTCCTTTTGAAATAAAATTATTACTTTTGCTAAAAATTTAACAGAACCTTAAAAAATACATAAATATGAATATCCAATTTTTAGGAGCAACCAAAGAAGTTACAGGTAGCAAACATCTATTAACTTTGAACGATGGTACAAAGATTCTATTCGATTGTGGAATGTATCAAGGTAAAGGTTTAGAAACGGATGCCGATAATAGAGATTTAGGATTCAATCCTTCAGAAATAGATTATTTATTACTTTCCCACGCACACATTGACCATTGCGGTCTAATACCTTATATAATCAAAAATGGTTTTAGGGGTACTATTATCTGTACTCCTTCAACGCGTGATTTATGTGCAATACTTTTGGTTGACGCAGGTAAAATACAAGAGCAAGATACAATAACTTTCAATAAGAAAAGAGCCTTACAGGGATTACCTACCGTAGATCCTTTGTATACTGCAGAAGATGCAAGAGCAAGCATGCAATATTTCGTCTCTATTCCTTATAATAAGAAAGTTCGTTGGGGTAGTTTTTCTATTATGTTTACCGATAATGGACATATATTAGGTAGTAGTACTTGTAATGTGGAAGTATTTGAGAAAGATCCTTCAACTAATGAGGAAAAAATCACAAGAATTGCTTTTACTGGCGATATTGGACGTTATCATGGTAGAATATTAAAAGAGCCACAAGTCTTTCCACAAGCAGATTATTTGATTATGGAGTCCACATACGGCGACTCTTTACACGAACCTTTGGCTGAAAGCGACCAAGAATTATTAAAAATCGTAAAACAAACTTGTATAAAAAAACGAGGCAAACTAATAATCCCTTCTTTTGCTGTCGGAAGGGCTCAAGATATAATTTTCGCTCTAAATTATCTATGGGAAACGGGACAATTACCTCATGTTGAAGTATACGTTGATAGTCCCTTGAGTTTTAATGCAACAAATATCTTTAGACTTCATCAAGAGGAGTTCAACGAAAAACTTCAAGAGTTTATGAAAACAGACCCTGATCCATTTGGTTTTGAAAAACTCCATTTTGTACAATCTGCTAAAGAAAGTAAGCAACTCAACTATTCACTCTTACCTTGTATTATCATTGCTTCCAGTGGTATGATGGAAGCAGGTAGAGTAAAACACCATATAGCCAACAATATAGAAAAACCATCTACTACTATTTTGGGTGTAGGTTATTGTTCTCCTTTAACTTTGGGACACAAAATTTTAAGAGGAGATAAAATTGTCTCTATCTTTGGTATTAAACACACTGTAAGAGCAGATATTAAACGATTAGAATCCTATTCTGCTCATGGTGATTACAAAGAATTAATTAAATTTATCTCTTGTCAAGACAAAAACAAGTTAAAACGTATTTGTATTGTGCACGGAGAAGAACAAACACAACTCAAATTTGTAAAACATTTGAAAGAAGTAGGTTTCAAAAATATCTTTGTGCCAAGCAAACGAGACAAATTAGAATTAGATTAATTAAGCAATTGACCAACAGACCTATTATTCATACTTAGACTCTATAATATATATTAATGTATTAGCGTCTAATGGGTGTATTTATTCTACTTTGTTTTTTGAAAGCGTTTAGGGTTAAGAAATAATGTGAATAGTTTCTTTGGACAACTATATAGAATTTATTTATCCATAATTTTGGAAATATTTTTTGAGTAAAAAAAATACCCGATAGGGAAAATAGATCATTTTAAAGAAATAGAAATTCGAATAGTATCGCATTTCGTCAAAATAAAATCAATAACTATTCGAATAACATCAATAACTATT
>CAVGDP010000148.1:0-7102 GCA_963627985.1 uncultured Eubacteriales bacterium | reverse complement strand
ATTTCAGTACTTATTCTAAATACTACATAATTAAATAATTACAAGAGTGTAGAATTCCTCCATTTTTACTCAAAATATGACTACCGTAAATGACTATATAGGGAGAATAGAACATTTTGGGAGCGTAAAATATTGTAATATTTTTGTGGTTTTATAGTAACTCTTGGTAAGAAATTATTTTATCTGCAGATTTTTACCGAACACTAATAATAATTTTCAAATTTCTTGAATATATTTTCACAGTTGTTGATAATATTTTCCATCTAGTTGAAGAAAAATTTATTCAACTGAACGGAAAATTTATTCAAGTAAAATTTGCTATATGCCGAACTATGTATAAATTTAATACAGTACCATAAATTTCCTTTACAGTAGCAACAAAAACCCTATCATAATACACTTATTATTAATTCATAAAAGATTGTTTGCCTTCTAATTGAGCAGCGGCATCTATCTGAAATACGCCATTAGTTACTATTTCTTCACCTTCTTCTAAACCACTATTTATTATATATCCACCACTAATAGAAGGACCTAATTCAACTTTTCGCATAACAAAGGTCGGTTGCTCTTGTTCCATATCCTTCACATACACCACAGAATATCTCCCACTCCAAAGAATAGCACTCTTGGGTACAATTATCTTACCTTTATAATCGGATAGGTTCGCCATTATCTCGGCTTGTGCGTACATATTCGGTTTGAAACTACCCGATTGATTATTAATCACAACTCTTATATTTGCCGTACGCGTCCTATTGTCTATCATATCGTCTATGTAATCTATTACACCCGTAAAATGTTTGCTCGGCAGTGCTTCACAAGTAAAATTAACCTTCTGCCCTTTACGCAAAAACGGCAAATCACTTTCGTATGCTTTCAAATTGAGCCATAAAGAAGATAGGTTTGCAATTTTCATCAATGATTTGCCAACGGTTATGTAATCTCCTTGTTCTACTGTCTTCTCTACAACTGTCCCACTCGTATTTGCTTTAAGCATAGTGTAAGCGGTTGCTTTCTTGGTGGCAATTATTTCGTCTATTTGACTTTGGGATATATTCCATAGTAGAAGTTTCTCTTTGGCAGCCTCTATCAAAGCTTCTCTTTGTGAAGTGTTTGGGTAATTCAAAGCAGCGATTAATTCTTGTGCCACGGTATATACTTCGGGTGAATAAATCTTTGCTATGGTTTGACCTTTGTGTACTTTATCTCCAACAGCGTTGATAAATAATTTCTCTATTCTTCCATTAACGTATGCCGATTGTATTTGACTTTGACGCTCATTTACTCCTATTTCTCCATACAAAGTTAGTATCTTCTCTCCGTCTTCTTGCCAAACGACCATTGTCTGCACATTTGCCAAAGCCATCGCTTCATCTGTTAGCATTATGGCGTTAGGATCTATATTAGAATTAGCATCCTGACTACCTACCTCTATAAGATCCATACCGCATAAGGGACATTTGCCTTGTTTGTCTTGTCTTATTTGGGGGTGCATTGAACAAGTGTATTGTTTGACGAGACTTTTTTCTGTTTGTTTGTCTTTGGAAGAAGGTGCAAAGATTAGATATCCTCCCAAGAAGCCAATTAATAGAATTATTATGTACAAAACGGCTTTATTTTTCTTTAATATTTCTTGTAGTTTATTCATAATTCGCTATCATTGTTTGAAGTTGTGCAATTATTTTGTTTATTTCCGTTACGCTATCTACTATTTTCAATCTTAAATCAAAAAGTTTGTCCTCTATAAGCAATAAATCTGATATCGTTGCTTGAGAATTAGCATACGCTGTCTGCAAAATCTTAATATTCTGCTCCAATAATTCTAATTGTTGTTCATAGAGTTGTTTCTTTTGTTGTTCATTTTGATAGGATTGTTTCAAAGAAAGAAACTCGCTTAATATATCTTCTCTTTTCTGCTCATAATCTTTATTTAAGGAAAGATTTCTATGTTTTGCTTCGCTAATATTAGAAGAGAATTTCTTACGATTTATCGGCAAAGAGACCTTAAACATAAACATAAACATATTCTTACCGTTCATTTCTTCCATTTTAGGCATCGAAGTTTGTTTGTTTATCATATATTCCACTCCAAGAGCAAAGGAAGGCAAAGAAGATAATTTCTGCATTTGTATACTATGTATTGAGGCATCTTGTTGGGCGTTCAATAGCCATAATTCGGGTGAAGACTTCTCTATTTGTTCCCAAGTGAAAGCATCAATATTAATCCTTTTCTCTACAATAGTATCCAAGATTATTGCCAAAGAGGAGGGACGATGAAGAAGAATATTGAATTGTTGTTGTTTGGTTTTCAGTTCTTCTGTTTGGATTTTTATCTGCAAATCTATTTCTTTCTCTTGCAGTTGTAAGTTTATCAAGTCTGGTATTTGAGAAGGTGCAGTACTTTGAGGAGAAGACGTCTTATATTTGTATAATAATTCATCAATCATTGAGTGAAATATCTCTCGTTTGGATACAAAGATTTTGATTTTCTCTTGTATTTTCTGCATTTCATAATAAGATGTTTGGACTTGAAGAGCGATTCTATTCTGTAATAATACTTTTTTATGCTCTAAACTATTTGTCATACAACTCATTTGTTTTCTTTTTTGACTCAAAACACCTGGCCAAGGAAACATTTGCATCAAAGATATTGTAGCAACTTGCTCTCCATTAACGTTCATCATCGGTTTAGGTAAGACACTTAAACTTAATTCAGGGTTTTCCAACGCTGTTTGACCCTTAATCTGCTCTTCGTTAGCTACAATCTCGCTATTTTGTGAGGCAATGGTAGAGGAAGTCTTGACTGCAATATTGATATATTCGTTCAAATGTTGATAAATAGTATCGGTATTATAATTAGAAGTATTATTATCAAAATAACTTCCGATACTATTTTGATAACTTCCGATACTATTTGAATAACTTCCGATACTATTTTGATAAGTAATAGAAATATTATTTTGTGCTGTATTTCCTATTGCGACAATAGTAGAAAAGAATAAAAGAAATACAATACTCAAAGATATTTTTGCCCAATATCTTTCATTATTATTAACAAAAAGTCTAATATTCTGTGTTTTTGGATTCATTTTCTTAGGATTTTATTGCTCAATCTCATTATTTTTGCGGTTATTAGCATTATTTCGCCAAGTATATTGTAGGACAGGTACGACAAACATAGTCATTATTTGCAAAAGCATACCTCCAAAACAAGGAATACTCATAGGGATCATTATATCTGCACCTTTGCCGACAGAAGAAAGGACAGGTAATAAGGCTATTAGTGTGGTTGCAGTCGTCATAACGGCAGGGCGGACACGTTTCTTACCTGCTGTAATAACAGTCTCCATTATTTGTTCTCGTGTCTTCGGATTATATTTCTCAAAGGCTTGATGAATATACGTTCCCATCAATACTCCATCGTCTGTTGCTATTCCAAATAAGGCTATAAAGCCCACCCAAACGGCTACCGATAGATTCACCGTGTGCATATTAAAGACATCTTCCCTTAAGTTTATTCCAAAGATAGAGAAATTCATAAACCAATCTTGTCCATAGAGCCATAAAAGAATAAAACCCCCTGCAAAAGCGACAAAGACGCCCGAAAAATGTATTAAGGACGCTATAACGCTTTTGAATTGAAAATATAATATCAGTAAGATTAACAATAAGGCGATAGGTATCACTATTAAGAGTTGCTTGTTGGCTCTTTCTAATTGTTCGTAGTTACCTGCAAAATGAAAACTAACACCTTTTGGCAATTGTATCTTACCTTCTTTAAGGGCTTTGTCTAAATATTTTTGTGCCTCTTGAACTACTTGCATCTCGGAGAGATTTGCTTTCTTGTCAAATATAACATATCCTGTTAGGAAGGTATTTTCGCTCTTTATCATCTGCTCTCCTTTGGTAAATTCTATTGTTGCTAATTGAGATAAGGGCACTTGTGTTTCCGTGGAGGTAGGTACAAGAATTTTTTCTATTTCTTCGGGGCTTTCTCTTAATTGTTTAGGATAACGAACACGGACATTAAAACGCTCTCTACCATTAACAACGCTTGTCATTGGCATATTACCGATAGCTGCTGTTATAACATCTTGCAAAGTAGCTACACTAACACCATAACGAGCCATCTTTTGACGATCTAATCTTATTTCCAAATAAGAAGATGCCAAACTTCTATCATAGAATACGCTCTTGTCGTCTATTGAAGGGACTTTTTTGAGGTTTTTTTCTAATTCCAAACCGGTCTTTTCTATATCCTCCAAAGTGGAAGCATAGATCTTTACACCCATTGGGGCACTCATTCCGGTTGATAGCATAACTAATCGCGTTGAAATCGGTTGAAGTTTTGGTGAAGACGTAACTCCTGGTATTGTGGAGGCTTTAATTATCTCTTGCCATATATCATCAGAGGATTTTATCTCATCTCTCCATTGTCGAAGATACTTTCCATAGGAAGATTTGATTAAAGAATCTTGATGTAATATGCGAAATTCTTTTTTAGGGTCGTATTTACCTCCATTTTTTAAGATAAATCTTCCTTTATTATCTGTTTTGAAGCGGGCACGTTTGCCATTCTCGTCTAATAAATATTCACTTCTATAATTAATAGTACTTTCGTACATTTGTATAGGTGCAGGATCCAAAGCAGAAGCAACTCTCCCCCATTTACCAACAACAGTCTCCACTTCGGGTATATTCTTTATTCGCCTATCCATAATACCTATGTATTCTTCGTTTTGTTCCACGCCACTATGTGGCATTGAAGTTGGCATAAGCATAAAAGATCCTTCATCCAAAGAAGGCATAAATTCGCTACCTGTATTTATCCATATTACTATTCCAAATACCAAACAAACTAATGGAGTTATTAGAAACTTAACTCTATTATTTAGACACCAACGCAGTATTTTCTCGTATTTTTTTATTAATAGGAGTAGGACAAGTAGTATTATTCCGACTATAAATATTACAAAAATGATATTTTTCAATATTCCCTTGTTTGCAGACAAAGGCATCCATTTAAAAGATAATATATAAATGGCAGCAAATACAACTAAAACGATAGTTAATAGTTTTCTATTTCTATTATTTGGTAATCTCAGATGGTATTTTCCCGACCATTTTGCTATTTTTTTTGATAAGTTAGGACTAATAGCAAAAATCCAATAAATCAATGTCGGTAAAATAACCAGCCCTAATATAAAGGCGGACAAGAGTGCAAAAGTCTTGGTAAAGGCTAGCGGTCTAAACATTTTACCTTCTTGTGCCTGCATAACAAAGACTGGCAAAAAACTAATTATCGTTGTTGCCATACCCGTTGTAACGGCAGGTACTACTTCATTTATACTATTATTTATTATAGCAAGTAGAGAGGATTTATTTTGATTTGGTAGGATTTCATTCTCTTCATTATTTAATGTATTATTATCTGTTGTTATTGATTTATGTTGAGTACTTCTCTCCATATTTCGCAAAACATTTTCGGTAAAGACAACTCCCACATCCACCATAACACCTATTGCAATAGCAATACCACTCAAAGCAACAATATTAGCTTGTACTCCTGTTAGTTTCATTATTATAAATGTAAGCAAAACAGCTAACGGCACCATTACAGAAATAACTACCGAAGCACGTAGATTTAATACCATAATAAGAACAACAATAATACAAATAATAATCTCATGTAGAAGCGAGCTTTCAAGAGTGCCGATAGTCTCTTTTATTAATTGAGAGCGATCATAAAAAGGTACGATAGTAACTTTACTAATTGTGCCGTCTTTTAGTGTTTTTTGTGGCAAAGAGAGTGCAGTCTGTTCTATTTTATCTTTTATATTATTGATAACTTCCATCGGATTGCTACCATAACGAGCAACTACCACTCCACCTGTTGCCTCTACTCCCTCTTTATCTAAACCTCCACGTTTCTCTGTTGGACCTATATTAACCTTTGCAATATCCTTAATACATATTGGCGTACCTTCCACCGAGGTAATTACTGTCTGCTCCAAATCTTCTGCAGATTTTATATAACCCAAACCTCTTATTAGATACTCTACACGATTAATCTCCGTTGTACCTGCTCCTACATCTATATTAGCATCTTTTACTGCTTGCATTACTTGCATTATATCAATTTTGTGAGCAAGCATTTTTTGCGGATCCAAATCTACTTGATATTCTTTTACCATTCCTCCAATGGAAGCAACTTCCGATACTCCTTCTGCCGCAGATAAATTGTATTTGACATAATAATCTTGTATTGTTCTCAACTCTTCTTCCGACCATCCGCCTGTTGGTTTGCCTGTTTTGAGGTCTCTCCCTTCCAAAGTGTACCAAAAAACTTGTCCTAAGGCAGTTGCGTCCGGTCCTAAGGTTGGTTTTACGTCCGAGGGCAATAATCCTTCTGGCAAGGAGTTAAGTTTTTCCAATATTCTTGAACGAGAGAAATAGAAATCCACATCATCCGAGAATATAATATATATAAAGGACATTCCGAACATAGAAGTGGAGCGTATTGTCTTTACTCCTGGTATTCCCATAAGTTGACTTGTTAAGGGATAGGTTACTTGTTGCTGTACATCCTTTGGACTTCTACCCATCCACTCACAAGAAACGATTTGTTGATTATCTCCAATATCCGGTATCGCATCAACGGGTACAGGATTGCGAGGGAAAAAATATGTTTTCCAATTAAATGGAGCTGTATATATACCTCCAACTATGATAAGTAAGAGAATAATTGCCGTAACTAAACGATTATTTAGAAAAAATCTTATTATAGTTTTCACTTTATTACATTTTAGAGTTTAATATGGATATTTATTATCTCCATTACATAATTCATTTTTCTGAATTGCAAAATTACATAACTATCTACAAAGAAAAGGTATAAAATTTGGAATAATTTTTATAAAATATTGGAAACACTCCTCTCAAAATGTAATCTTCTTTCAATAATATCAAACCATTTCCACTTATTCTTAATATAAGATAAGAGCAAAGCGAAAAACAAACAAAACTATCCCTTATCTTAAAAAACCAAAATGTTCTATTTTCCCTATATAGTCTTTTTTGAGGGACGTTTTTTGTGTAA
>CAVGDP010000147.1:0-10838 GCA_963627985.1 uncultured Eubacteriales bacterium | reverse complement strand
AGTAATGGGACTAAAAATTTTAGAAACTTTCTCATAAATTTTATATTTTAGAATTATTTTGCAAAGATTTGTAAAAAAAATGACAAAAACAACTTTTTTGATGCTTTTTTAGAAAAAAAGTGCATTTAATGACAAAATGTCATAAGAAATTTATGGAATGTTCTTTGAATAGGTGTTTTTTGTTCTAATAAATAGTAAGAGAAAAAGAAAAGAGGATAAAATAATGAAAGGTAAGATTAATGTTAAGACGGAAAATATTTTTCCAGTAATTAAAAAGTTTCTATATTCAGACCACGAAATTTTCTTAAGAGAGATAGTTAGTAATGCAGTTGATGCAACGCAGAAGTTAAAGACCTTATCTTCTTTGGGTGAAGCCAAAGGAGAGTTAGGTGATTTGACAATTGATGTTAAGATAGATAAAGACAAGAAAACTCTTCACGTTATAGACCATGGTATTGGTATGACTAAGGATGAGGTTGAGAAATATATAACTCAGATAGCCTTTTCGGGAGCAGAGGAGTTCTTGGAAAAATTCAAAGGTAAGAGTGAAGCAGATGTTAATCAATTGATTGGACATTTTGGTTTGGGATTCTTTTCTTCCTTTATGGTATCTGATCAAGTTGAGATCTTTACTAAATCCTACAAAGACGCAAAAGGTGTTCATTGGACTTGCGATGGTGATACAGAATATAGTATAGAGGAGTGCGATAAGACCGAACGTGGAACCGAGATTGTAATGCACATAAGTGAAGAGTGCAAAGACTTTTTGGAAGAGTACAAAATACTTCAGTTGTTGAAGAAATATTGTAAGTTTATGCCTATTGCTATTCGTTTTGGTAAAGAAAAAACTTGGCAAGACTCACCTACCGAGAAAGATAGCGAAGGTCATCCAAAGCGTATAGAAGTAGAAGAGGATAGAATAATAAATAATACCGAGCCTTTATGGAAAAAAACTCCTGCGGATTTGAAAGACGAAGATTATACTAAGTTTTTCCACGAGTTGTACCCAATGAATTTTGATGATCCTTTGTTTTACATACACTTAAATGTAGATTATCCATTCAATTTGACTGGTGTTTTGTATTTTCCAAAGGTTAAAAAGAATATTGACCCAACTCAAGATAAGATACAGTTATATTGCAATCAAGTCTTTGTAACTGATAATGTTGAGGGTATTGTTCCGCAATATATGATGTTGTTACGTGGAGTTATAGACTCACCTGATATTCCGTTGAACGTATCTCGTTCCTATCTTCAAAGTGATAATAATGTTAAGAAGATATCTTCTCATATTGCAAAGAAAGTTGCAGAAAAATTAGAGGAAATTTCTAATAAGCAACACGAAGAATTTCTTAATAAGTGGGATGATTTGAAAGTTTTTATCGAATATGGAATGCTTTTGGACGAAAAATTCTATGATAGAATGAAAAATATCTACGTCTTTAAGACAACTGATAAAGAATTCTACACATTGGAAGATTACAAGAAGCAAATTGCTCCATTGCAGACCGATAAAGATGGAAATATTATCTTTCTTTATGCACAAAATGTTGAGCAACAATACGCTTATATTCAGACCGCAAAGGATAAAGGTTACAATGTATTGTTATTGGACGGCATCTTGGATTCTCATTTTATTAATATGTTGGAACAAAAGAATGAAAAAATTAGATTTACACGTATAGATTCCGATGTTATTAACAAATTGATACAAAAAGATGAGAAAATACCATCTAAATTATCTGAAGATGAGACAAAAAAGATACAAGAAATGATGGAGACATTAGTAGATAAGAAAAAATTCTCCGTTCAAACTGAGTCTTTGGATGAAACAGCTTCACCTGTTACTATAACTCAAAACGAATTTATGAGAAGAATGAAGGATATGAGCGAATTAGGTAGCGGTGGTATGTATGGTATGTATGGAGATATGCCAGAAAATTATAATATGGTTATCAATACTAATAGTCCGGTAATTTATAATTTATTACAAACAACTGATACAGAGAAACAAACGCAAATATTGTCCCAATTAAAAGACTTGGCATTATTGTCTCAAGGATTATTAAAGGGAGAGGCGTTGGATACATTTATCAAGCGTTCTACAAAAATGGTTGAATAAGAGAAAGTTTTGTAATTAGATAAATCAAAAGAAAAACGATAAAGAACGTTTTTAGTTAGAAATAATATGTTATACCTTAAGATACACTACAAAATTGAGTAGTGTATCTTTTTTTATTCTCCTTATCGCATAATAGAAAAATAGTTAGTGAAGATAATTTATTCTTTATTGATAATAATTTGATAACTATTAATAATAATTTGATAACTATTAATAATAATTTGATAAGTATTGATAATAATTTATTCTTTATTGATAATAATTTGATAACTATTAATAATAATTTATTCTTTATTGATAATAATTTGATAAGTATTGAAGTTATTAAAATAAAGTGTAAGATTGTGAAAATATTTAGACTATTCATTAAAATATTTAGACCATTTATTTTGAGAATCAGTTGAAATATTTAGATAGAAGAAAAAGAAAACATGGCAACTCGTAAGGTTAGTAAAATCTTACCCGCACTGTTGCCATGTTTATTACAAGAAAACTCTATTTATATAATAAAGATTTATTGTTTATTTAGTTTTTTATCCATATTCAAGGCTGCCATTCTGCCATCTCCCATTGCCAAAATGACAGTCGCACCACCCCTAACAATATCTCCACCGGCGTAAATATTATGATGAGAAGACTGCATTTGTTCATTAACAACAATGGTGTTCTTGCGACCTAAAGTCAAACCTTCTATAGATTTTGGTACAATAGGATTAGGAGATACTCCAACGGCAACAATTACTTGATCTACATCCAAAGTAACAGTTTGTCCCTCAATAGGAACAGGACTTCTTCTTCCACTTGCGTCTGGCTCGCCAAGTTGCATTACTTGCAAAACTGCTTGCTTTACAGCACCTTTTTCGTCCGTTTTGTACTCAATAGGATTATGCAAAGTCATAAATGTAATACCCTCTTCTTTGGCATGCTTAACCTCCTCCAAACGAGCAGGCATCTCCGCCTCACTTCTACGATATACCAATGTAACATTTGCACCTAATCTTTTAGCTGTACGACAAGAGTCCATAGCCGTATTACCACCGCCAACTACAAGTACATTAGTTGCTTTGTTGATAGGAGTATCTGACTCAGGATTGGCAGCATCCATAAGATTAATACGTGTTAGGTATTCGTTGGAGGACATTATATTCAAGGCATTTTCACCTGGTATGTTCATAAAGTTAGGCAATCCTGCACCAGAGCCAACAAATATACCCTTGAAACCTTTGTCTTCTAATTCTTTAACACTTATCGTCTTGCCTACAATACAATCGGTTTCGAAATGTACTCCTAATTTCTTTAAGTTTTCTATTTCTACATCAACAATTGCATTTGGCAAACGGAATTCAGGTATACCATATTTAAGTACGCCACCTATTTCGTGCAAAGCTTCAAATACATATACATCATAACCTTTCTTTATCATATCACCTGCAAAAGATAGACCCGAAGGACCACTTCCGACAACAGCTATCTTTATTCCGTTTGCAGAAGCTTTAGTAGGTAAGGAGATATTACCACTTTCTCTCTCAAAATCAGCAGCAAAACGCTCCAAATAACCAATTGCAACAGGTTCAGAGTTCATCTTGTGATGAATACATTTAGATTCGCATTGTTTTTCTTGTGGACAAACTCGTCCGCAAACAGCAGGAAGAGCAGAAGTATTCTTCAAAACTTTTGCAGCAGCCAAAAATTGTCCTCTTTCTATGTTTTTAATAAAGGAAGGTATATTAATATTTACAGGACATCCCTCAACACAAGAAGGTTTGGCACAATCCAAACAACGTTTAGCCTCGGCAAGTGCTTGTTTTTTTGTAAGACCTTGATTAACTTCCTCCAAACGAGTATGAGAACGATATTCAGGATCTAATTCTGGCATAATAGCACGTTTAATAGCCGTACGCTCGGGAGTTTTCATACTTGCACGCAATTCTTTTCTCCACTCCGAGTTGCGATCTATTAATTGCTCGATAGTTTCATTCGTGGCAGGTACGTCCATTGTGATTTTCTCTTTCTGTTTAGGGGTAGTAGAGGTAGGATTTACGGATTGAATATGCTCTTCAAAGCGTTTCATAGCCTCTTTTTCCACTTCAGAGAAAGTTCCCATACGTTTGAACATCTCATCCCAATCAACCAAGTGAGCATCAAACTCAGGACCATCTACACATACGAATTTAGTCTTACCACCAATAGAAAGACGGCACGCGCCACACATTCCAGTACCATCAACCATAATAGTATTCAAAGAAACATCGGTAGGAATTTCGTATTTTTTAGTTAATAAAGCACAGAATTTCATCATAATAGGAGGACCTATTGCAAATGCTTTATCAACATGTTCTTCTTTCAAAAATTGTTCAATACCTACGGTTACAACTCCTTTTTCTCCATAAGAACCATCATCGGTCATAATGATAACTTCGTCAGAAAATTCTCTTACTTCTTTTTCCAAAATGATAAGTTCTTTACTCCTGCCGGCAAGTACAGACAAAACTCTATTACCTGCTTGTTTCAATGCTTTAACAATAGGTAACATTGGGGCAATACCAACACCGCCACCGGCACAAACAACAGTTCCAAAGTTAGCAATATTAGTAGGATTACCCAAAGGACCAACTACATCAGTAATATAATCATTTACATTCAAAAGACAAAGTTTTGCGGAAGTAACACCAACTTTCTGAACGACTAATGTAATTGTACCTTTTTCTATATCTGCATCGGCAATAGTTAAAGGCATTCTCTCACCTTTTTCTCCTATACGTAGGATAACAAAATTGCCTGCCTTTCTGCTTTTTGCAATCAAAGGAGCCTCAACTTCAAATAAGAAGACTTTTTCTGATAATTGCTCCTTTTTGACTATTTTATTCATTTCCTTTTATAGTTATTATAATTGTTTTGCTTTTAATTTTATTTACTTAACAACAAACGGCAAAATTACACAATATTTTCTAACTAATAGCAAAAAAGATATTAAAACAACGAAAATAGAATTTATTTTTCTTTTTGCTTAATTAAAAGATATAAGTAACAATTCTACTAAAAAATAAACCTTTATCCTCTAAATAGAAATAAATCCTATTGAAATTTAATTCAAAATGGAATAAATAAATATCGTTAAGGACAACATATCTGCTGCTCCGCCGGGAGAGATATTTGCTTTAATGTATTCATTATTAAGATTCTCTAATCGCTCTATTGAGAAATTAGCAAACAAATCTCTTGCCGTAGTTTTTACTTGTTCTACTGTTTGTTTATCTTTTCTATAATAGATATTTGTATCATCTAATGTACTCATTATAAGTAATAATAAGCGATGCAAACAATATTTCTCGTCTTTGTGAGAAGAGAAAAATGGTAGCCAGACGCTAAACAAATCATTATATCCTTCTACTGCACACCCCAAAGCACCTTTGATATTGTTTTCTTTTAATACTTTATCGCCATGTGTATCTGTTGGTTGAGGAAATTGTTTTGCTACCTCTATTATAAGTGATTGTAAGTCTCTTTCTTCTACTTTTGCTTTATTAAATAGTAGATTAGAGGCACACAAGATAGTTAATCCCATAGAGAATAAGGCACCTTTATGCGTATTTACACCATTAGTTGTTTGTAGCATTGACTTTTCGGCTTCCAAACCAATTGTTTGTATATCTTTTACAGAAGGTAATTCACTTTGAAAACCTAATAAAGTCAATTTATCAAAATATTCTCGCAAAGACTTAATACTCTTGTTCATTAGATCGTAATCCATATCCGTATGTGCACCAGAATCGTGCTTATCTACAAGACCAGGTTTGGGCGTTGTGTCTAATTCCTCTTGTAAAGCGTCTATTGCTAATTGCGTTATAATATAAGGTAGGGTAGAGGAAGGTACTAAATTTTTTATCTTGTTAAATTGTTTTTCTTTTATGTGTTGTCTTACTTTTGAGGCACTAATTGTTTGAGAATTTGTTTCTAAACGTTTGATTTCTATCACTTGAATATCATTTTTTGGCAATATCTCTTTCATTAACTCATTATATCGTTTGGTTAGTTTGTCAAAAGGTTCGCTACCAACGAAGCGATATTTAATATTTAAGTTTTTTGCAATAAATTTATTAAAGATATCCAAATCTAAAGTAATGTAAGTATCCGATATATCGTCCAAATTCTTAATGAAATAAGTGGGAAAAGTTGCTTGAGAGATAGCATAATCGCTACCATTTAAGACAAAGACATTTTCCATTTGCTTAACACCCTCATTAATCATTTGTTTACGTTCTAAATAAGTGAATAAGGACAAATTTTCCCTAACAGGAATGATATAAAGATTATCAACCTTGGATTTTGCTCTTTCAATCAAATATTTATGTCCCAAAGTAAATGGATTACAATTCATTACAATACAACCATTAGTACCTTGTTTGAGATTATTTCTCAAATATTCTAAATAACTATTCAATTCGTTGAGGTTATTTTCTAATAATATTGCTTTGGGTGCAGTAGCTAATGTAGTGAAACCCAAAGAAGTAAAAATCTCTTTATTCTCTAGCTTGGTAAATACTCTAATTGTGGAAAAATTATTATGTCCTTGTTTATATTGTTCTGACATAGCGATACTTATCAGATGAGATATTAGCCTATTACTTAATTGTGAGCCTTTCAAATCAGAATTAACTGCAACACATTTAATCAAATTGCCCTTCAAACCACCTGCTGCCAAAATATCATATTCTTCTAATCTAAAAATACCTGCATAATAATCTACGTCGTCCAATTTTAGACCATTTGTTTGAAGAAAATTTTCTACTTTTTTACGCCATGATTTTACAGACAACGGTATTGTTCTAATTTCGTATTCACTATACATATTATTTTCTTATTTTAGATTAGTTGTTTTATTATAAATTTTCTTTGTTTGTGATATTCCCAAAATAATATTTGAAGTTATTAAAATAACTATTGATTTTATTTTGATAAGTATTAAAGTTATTTTGATAAGTATTGATTTTATTTTGATAAGTATTTAAGTTATTTGAGTGATATATGTAATTGTTTTTATGATTATACAAAATGTGCTATTAATTGCTATATCGTATAAAAATAAATTCTATGATAGATTAATTATGATTGTTTTTGAGATAATTATTCACTAATAGATCAATATGATTTAGTATTTCGTCTTGAGTATGAGTGTGGTTACGCATACAAAATCTTGCCTCATTATCACAAAGCAAACATTTTCTTTTTTCATAACCTACTTCTTCTCTGTTAATTATGTTATGGTTATTGTCTAATACGTCTATATCGAATAATCTTCCCAAAGGGTGATTTTGTTCTATGAAACAACAAATCTTTTTTGCCTCCAAGCAATTTTCTTTAGTTAAAAGATAAAATTCATAACCTGTTTTCTTCTTTTCTTCTAAAGTGTAGATTGTAGATTGTTGGAAAGCTTTTTCCACTTCTCTCTTTGCAGTTTGACCAATAATTATAGTATTGTCATTTAGTTTTACACTACCGGGCATAACAATAGTTATACAAATCAAAGTAGTGTTAGGGTAGGCGTCTAATAACTCTATTTGTTTTTCTCTTCTTTGATCTCTTGCCAAAAGTAACTCTTCCAAGGTAATACTTGTTGTAATCATTCTGTTTATCAGTCTTATAATATTCAAAAGACTTGTAAGTCTAATCATTAAATCAGTCTTACAAGTCTTCAATTTATTTGTTACATATTTTTTGTTTGAATATTATTCAGTTATGTTTTTGATAACATCCAAAACACTACCATCTCTATTCATAACAACTCCAACTACTTTGTCGCCAAAAGGTAATGGGGTAGCCGTTCCAATAATAGATTTTGCTTTCTTTGCTAAATCGTGGATATCAACGATATTCAAACCAGCCTTTACTAATCTCTCTTTTATTTCTGGACGGCGAGGATTAACAGCAATACCATATTCGGTTACAATAACATCAACACTTGAACCAGGAGTAATCAAAGTTGTAACTTCATCAACAACGCATGGTATTCTACCTCTTAATAATGGACAAACAATAATAGATAAAGCAGCATCTTCGGCGGTATCTTGATGGCCACCTATTGCTCCGCGAATAATACCATCGGAACCTACAAGGACATTAACATTGAAATTAACATCTACTTCTAATGCACTCAAAATTACCATATCCAAGTAGTGAGTAGCACTTCCCTTTTCGTCCTTACTTGCATATTCATTAGCGGATGCTTCTTTGTGCATTTCGTTATTTTTCAAACTTTCGGCAGCAACTTTATCAAAGGATTGAACGTCGATTAATTTTTCGATCAAACCTTCTTCGAACATCTTAACCATATGTGCTGTTATTCCGCCAAGTGCAAATGAAGCTTTGATATCTTTTTCTATCATACTTTCTCTAATATACTTAACGGCAGCAAGTGAAGCACCACCTGATCCTGTTTGAATAGAAAATCCGTTTTTGAAATAACCGCCATTTATTATCACTTTTGCAGCTTGTTTTGCTAATAAGATATCGCGAGGATTTTTGGTATCACGTATAGCACCTGAGGCAATTTTGGAAGAATCTCCGACACTATCTACTTCTACTACGTAATCAACGTACGCTTCACTAATAGAAGCAGGAGTATTAGGGTAATCAACCAAATCATCGGTTAAGATAACAACTTTATCGGCATAATGAGCATCAGGTAAAGCGTAACCCAATGAACCACAAATAGATTTTGCGCTCTCACTTCTTGAAAAACCACAAGCATTACCCAAAGCGTCAGAAGAACTTGCACCAATAAAGGCAACATCTATATGTTCGTCTCCATTGATTATAGCACTTGCACGGCCACCATGTGAGCGAAAAACAACAGGTTCTTTCATTAAGCCCTTAGATATAGCATCTGCCAATTTACCACGTAGTCCCGAGGTAGAAATAGAAGTAATTACTCCATTTTTTATATGTTCTATCAACGGTTCATGCACATCCTGAAGAGAGGAACTTGCTAAACGTAGATTTTTGAAACCCATTTTTGCTAATTCATCAACAACAAGATTGACTACTTTATCTCCTCCACGAAAATGGTGATGAAAACTAATTGTCATACCATCTTTTAAGCCGGACGCTTTAATAGCTTCTTGTAATGTAACTAATTTAGGGGACTCTTTTTGATAATCTTTTCTAAATGTAGTTACTTTATTTTCTGGATTTGTGTATACTTGTTTATTCATCTTTTGAGCAGTGGCTTTTATATCTACTGCTCTATCTTTTAATGTACTCATTTTACAATTCCTCCTTTGTTATAACTCCTGCTGCTAATGCTAATTCTATTGTGTGTTCTGCTCTAATAACGACAGGTTTATCAACCATTTTACCATTTACTGCGATTACTCCCGAGTGTTTTGCTTCTGCTTCCTTAATAGCAGCAACGATAGTCTTTGCTTTTTCTATTTCTTTTTCCGTTGGAGTGAAAACTTCGTTGATTATTTCTATCTGACGAGGATTGATAATACTCTTTCCATCAAAACCTAAACGTTTGATAAGTTCTACTTCTTTGCGGAATGTTTCCATATCATTTAGATTGGAATATACAGTATCCAAAGCATATATACCTGCTGCTCTTGCGGCAACAACGATAGTCTCTCTTGCCAAGAGTAATTCGTCTCCGCTCGGAGTACGTTGTGCCTTCAAATTAGCACAATAGTCTTCTGCACCAAGAGCAATACCCATCATTCTCTTTGATGCCGTTGCGATAGCGTAAGCGTTTATTATACCTTTGGTAGATTCTATTGCAGCCATTATTTGAGTACGTCCTTCGGCACCAATTTCTTTTTCTACTTTTTCTATTTCTGCCTCCAATTCTTGTACTTCCTCTGCTGTTTCTGTTTTTGGCATACGGATAACATCTACACCTGCTTTAACGACTGCTTCAACGTCTTTTTTGCCGTATGGCGTAGACAATGGATTTACTCTAACTACCATTTCGGTATTACCATAGTCTATTGTTTTCAATGCATTGTGAACTAGCAAACGAGCAGCGTCTTTTTCTGCCATTGTTACTGAGTCTTCCAAATCAAGCATAATAGAGTCGGGACCATAAATCATTGCATCCGACATCATTGCTGGGTTATTTCCCGGCACGAACATCATTGTTCTTCTTAATCTCTGCATATCTTTTTGTAGTTTTTTTCTAAATACTATAACTTTCAAGAGAATATTTTCTTGTTAGTCTTTCCAAACGTCTTTACCTGTTGCTCTAACTGCAGCAGCGGTTACTCTTGCTTTTATTGTGCAATCCAAAGCACCTTTGTCTGTTGCTTTAACGTTTGCATTATCAATACCGAAATTAAGCAAAGTCTCGGTTATAACTTTTTTGATTTGCTCACCGAATTGATATTTAACGGTAGAGTCCAAATCAATTGCCACCCCTTTTTGATTAGAAGGTGAAATCTGAATGAAAATATCGCCAGATTCTAATGTACCAGCGAACGCTTCTTTTAATTCCATTACTTTTTTAATCAATTTTTTTATTATTGTACTTTATGTTATATTCAAAAATAGAATGTATTTCATATTTCTAATACTCGTTGTTTTGTTTTATTATTATTTACGGCACAAAATTACTACTATTTTTTCAATTGTTTATGTTTTTTGGATAATTTTTCGTTTAATTTGTTTTTTGATAGCATTTGTCTTAATGGAGCAAAGTAATATTCTAAAAGATAGAGTTTAGAAA
>CAVGDP010000146.1:0-4039 GCA_963627985.1 uncultured Eubacteriales bacterium | reverse complement strand
TGATAAATCTTGGTAAGAAATTATTTTATCTGCAGATTTTTACCGGACACTAATACCTTTTTTTAATACAAAATAAGAATATAATACTCTAATTTTTTGGTCATTTTATAAGATTTAAGTAATTTTGCATCGCTATTAACCGCACGATTTGCGAATAAGTAACCGCAAAAAGTCTTTTTTACTTTGTGAATATGTATATATACGAATCAAATAATTGGCCGAATTTCGTTTGGGATAAAGATTATATCTCTAATAAGTTACTACTCCTAAATAAGCAAGCAGGTTACCTTATGGGACGATTATCAGATATTGGTTTTGATACTCGTTTGAAGGTAATGAGTAATATAATTACGGATGATGTTATAGACTCTTACGCAATAGAAGGTATCAACTTGAACGAACAAGAAGTTAGATCTTCTGTCGCAAGAAGATTGGGCGTTGAAACGCCTACACAGAAAGATGCCTCACATTATATTGACGGTATTGTAGAGGTTATGTTAGATGCTACAAATAACTATAATCTTCCTTTGACAGAAAAAAGACTTTTCAATTGGCATACGATGCTTTTCCCTAATAATGCAAGAGACATAACCATAGGTGCTTATAGACAAACAGGTATGAAAGTCGTTTCTGGTATGATGGATAGAGAAAAGATTCATTATTCTGCTCCACAACCTGCAGATATCGCCCCTATGATGAGAGATTTTCTTGTTTTTTTCAATCAAAAGCAAACACCCACTACCTACTTAAAGTCTGCTATCGCACATCTTTGGTTCGTTAGTATTCATCCTTTTGATGATGGTAATGGTAGAATGGCTCGTGCTATAAGTGATATGGCTCTTTCGCAGGCAGACGATAGCAAGATGCGTTTCTTTAGTATGTCCAAACAAATTAATACCGAAAAGAAATATTACTATCGTGTATTAGAGCAAACGCAGAAGTCTAATGGAGATATAACCGAGTGGATGGATTGGTATCTTTCTTGTATGCAACACGCAATAGAGAAATCCAATAACCTATTATCGCAGATACTTTGCAAGTCTCTATTCTACAAAAGACATTCCGATAAGACTCTTTCCGATAGACAAAGAAAAGTATTGAATATTTATTTGGATGGTTACGAAGGTTTCTTAACGGCAAAGAATTGGGCAAAACTATCAAACGTATCTTACGATACTGCTACAAGAGATATCAAGGACCTTGTAGAGAAAAGCATACTTATACCGCAAAACTCCGATAAACGAAACATTAAATACTCTATCAATACCGAAGATTAACTACCTTATATCTTATCAAATTTTTCTTTTGTCAGTTGATTAATTTGGTTTATCAACCCCTTTTTACGATAATAATATGAAGATAACGAATACACGTCTCGCCACAAACGAGGTACATACCCTCTTACAAGAGACTTCCTCCCTATTCACTCCTCCTTTGAGCGAGAGCATAGATTTGGAGGCTTATAGCAAGAAACTATCCGAGTACGCCAATTTCGTTCTTTGCCAAGACACCGCTAACAATAATATTGCGGCTTTCGTGGCTTATTACAAAAATGAACAACGTAAGCAATTATATATCCCTCTTATTTGCGTAAAACAAGATTATCAAAGACACGGTTTAGCAACCAAGATGCTCTACAACCTTGAAATCTCTATGGGGGGGGGTATAAATATATAGCGTTAGAAGTACACAAGATAAACATAAAAGCCTATAATTTCTATTCTTATTACGGATTCATAGAACAAGAAGATAGGGGCGAGAAATTGCTTATGATAAAGAATTTATAAGTATCTCATCTGCTCCTAAAACAAGAACATATTATGGAGCAGAACAATAAACCCAAAGCAATAGGCGGTTATTTCGAGTTGGAATTGCCCGCAAAGACAGAATATCATTCTAATGCCCTTAAACTTAACACAGGAAGAAATTGTTTGGAATATATTCTTCACTTGCGTAAATACACGAAAGTCTATATCCCTTATTACACTTGTGAAGTTTTGTTAGAGCCTTTTCATAAACTCAATATAGATTATGTTTTCTATCATATTGATAAGGATTTTCAGTTGGCGGAACAAATCCTTTTGAAGAAAGATGAGGCTTTGCTTTATACCAATTATTACGGTTTGAAGACGCAGTATGTTGAACAGTTGGCAAAACAATATTATTCTTCGCTTATTATAGATAATACGCAGGCTTTTTATGCAAAACCTATCAAAGATATAGATTCGTTTAACACTTGTCGTAAGTTTTTCGGCGTCTCCGATGGTGCGTATTGCTTCACTAACCAAAGATTAGATATTCTTTTACAGAGAGAAACTTCCTATAATAGAATGTCTTTCCTTTTGAAACGTACAGATATCGGTGCCGAACAAGGTTACGATGATTTTAGACAGCAAAGTGAGAACCTTTGTAATCTGCCTATCGCCCTTATGAGCAACCTAACCCAGAGGATAATGACTTCTATAGACTACTCCTCCATTGCCAACCAAAGAAGAGATAACTTTTTTTATTTGCATTCGGTACTCCATAAGAGCAATGAATTAAATATCCATCTCAACGAGGAAGATGTTCCTATGGTTTATCCGTACTTTGTGCGAAGAGAGAATTTGAGACAAACACTTTTAGAGAACAAAATCTTTGTTGCAAGATATTGGCCTAATGTCTTACTAAACACCAAACAAGACACAATAGAGAATCAACTTACTACATATCTACTTCCTTTACCAATAGACCAACGATACGGACGAGAAGATATGGAGAGAATAATAAGAATAATAAGACAAAATAAATATGAAAAATAGTAGGGTTTATTTTAGAGCCTTTGAGCCGGAAGACTACAAGACCACTATTGTGTGGCGAAGAGATGAAAGTATTTGGTCCTTGATGGGAGGGTACGATATTACGTTAGCGAGAGTTACGAACGAGAGTGGATTAAGAATGCAATAATAGATTCTAATAACATTAGATTAGCAGTCTGTTTGAAAGAAAATAATCTTCATATAGGAAATGTATATATAACTGATATAAATTTACAAAACCGTTTGGGAGTTTCGCACATCTTAATTGGCGACCGCAATTATTGGGGCAAAGGGTTAGCAACTGAATCATATAGATTACTTTTGCGATATGCTTTTAAGGAAAGGAATTTTCATCGTATAGTTGCACACGTATTAGAATACAATATTAGTTCTATCAAAGTACATCTCAAAAGTGGTTACAAACAAGAATGTATTCTTAAAGAATCGGTTTTCAAAGATGGTCAGTGGAAAAATCAAATACAATTTTCAATCATAGACAAAGATTTCTTTTCTTAACTAACAAACTCGCTAATCTGCAATAAATGATTAGTAAAATGAATATAAAAGGAAAGATTGTAACTTTAAGGGCAATGACACATGCGGATATGCAGATGATTTGCGATATGTTCAATGACCCGGAATTAGAAGATGTAGTAGTGGGTTGGGCTTTTCCTCTTTCGTACGAACAGCAAGAGGCTTGGTTTGAAAAACATCTTGGGGATAGCAATAATTTTAGATTTATAATCCACACATCAGAAGATGGTGCTGTCGGTATTGCAACCTTAACCGATATTGATTGGAAAAATAGGAGAGCAACACATGGTATTAAACTCGCCAACAAGAAAAACAGAACAAAAGGAGTGGGAACAGACTCCGTTATGGCTATAATGAGATATGCCTTTGATGAATTAGGTTTGCATCGTTTGGATGGTTCTTGGTTTGAAACAAATGTTGCATCCAAAGGTTTATACACAAAGTGTGGTTGGAAAGCAGAAGGTATCAGAAGAGACTATATTTACAAACGTGGTCAGTGGAGAGATTTAACCGTCGTTGGCATCACAGAAAACGATTACCGAGAACTTATTAAGAGAAATAATTACTGGGGGGGGGTAAATTATTATAAATCAATTAACCTATCATATTATAAAACTAATAATAGTAGTATCTATAACAATAAAACATTAAGTAAATTTGATTTTGAACTAACATTTAACTATTACAAGAACTATTCTAACATAGAG
>CAVGDP010000145.1:0-10509 GCA_963627985.1 uncultured Eubacteriales bacterium | reverse complement strand
TTAATAAGTACTAATACTATTTTAATAAGTACTAATACTATTTTAATAAGTACTTATTTTATCCGAATGATATTTAATTTTATTTGAATGAAATGCAATATTATAAAATTCTTATTATAAAAGAATATTCCATTTCTTAATGTTGGTTAATTGGTTGGTCCTTATACTCTCTGTTTCTGTTAGTTGTCTTTTCTTCTTCGTCTCGCAAAATTCGTTTAGTATCATAATCTTTCTGATCTTCATTGAAGTGCGTTTTATCAAAATACTCTATATTTCTAACTTCTGTGTATTTGACTGCCCAAGAATCGTACATAATACGTTTAGTCCAATTGAAAGTCTTATCTTTCTTATACTCGTACGTGTATTCTATTGATTTTACGTTATTTGGATCTACTGCTATCTCACTCGTAACATTAAAATGTTCATCATATTCATATACGTAAGTCAAAAGTTTCTTATTCGTACCCGTATATACTTCTTTCTTTATTAGCAAACCTGAATTATCGTAATCATATACCTCTCTACGTGTGTTTTTGTCATTCCTCGACCAAATTTTTTCCATTGCTAAATTGTTATACGCACGTTTGATGGTCAATTTCTCAACATTAGAATTATTTGTGTAGGTCGTTATAGTAGAGATTAAAGAATCTGCAGGACCATAAGCATATTTTATTAATTTATTATTATATGTATTGTCGGAAGTAACTATTTTCTCGACAAGTAAACCTTTGGTATTGTAAGTATTCTGCTCTTTTCTCTCCACACGATTAGCACCTCCCCTACTATTTGGATATGAAGTCTCTACCAATTCAGACAAACGACCAATATTATTATAAGTGTAAGTCGTGCGTGAAGCAATTCTACCATCGTTTTCTGTAATAGTCTGACTAACAAGTTGTCGCTTATTATTATATTCATATTTCGTTGTACGATCTCTATTACCGTTGATAAAATTTACTCTTTCTGTCAATAATCTTTGTTCATTAAAAGTAAGAAGATAATCTTCTATATAAGAGACTCTTTGCTGTTTTAGACTCGAATCTGAAACGAATTTCATATATCTAACAGTCTTCGGATAACCTTGTAAATTGTAGTCAGTAGTTTTATACGCAACATCTTGCGAAATAGCACTTAAACAGATAAGAAGTGCAATAGATATAGTTAATAATGCTTTTTTATTCATTTTTTTAGTAATTTTGAATATTAATGTGCAAATATACAATATTTTTTCTAATCTCTTTATTTTTAAGTGAAAATTAAAATATTTTTTCTGCTTTCTCTATCGCATCAAGTTTGCCAACGTCCAACCATTTACCATTATGTACAAATGCTTTTATGATTTGATTAGAAGAAAGTTGCAAATACATATCTTTTATTGAGAAGACGCCTTTTTGTTCTATTAAGTCGAATATTTTTCTTGTTAAAATCTGCACACCAGAAAAGGCAAACAATTGTTTATTTTCGCATTCTCTCGTTATAATACTCTCATTTGTCGCAAGATTAGTCCATCCTGATAGTTCATTTCTTTCATTAAAGACAAAATATCGTTTAGTCTCCCTTTTTTTAACAGCTAAGAGTGCAATTTGATTACCCATTAGGAAGGTATTTTTCATCTGTAAGAAATCTATATCACTCAATATATCAACATTATGCAAAAGAAGTAAATCATTTTCAGGAGAAGAATCATTCTTATCAAAAAAATATTTTTTAGCATTAAGCAAACCACCTCCGGTATCAAGTAATTCGTCCCTTTCGTCTGATACAAGCACTTGAGAATCATATTTCTTGTTTATTTTCTCTATTGCCTCTATCATAAGAAGTGGAAAATGATGAATATTTACAACAATTCTTCTAATACCACAACTCAACATCTTCTCTATATTTCTCTCCAACAAAGTTTTGCCGTTAATCTCTATAAGTGCTTTGGGTTTTGTGTTCGTTAGTGGTCTTAAACGTGTACCCAAACCTGCAGCAAAAATCATCGCTTGCATTAAGATTTAATTTTTTTCAATTTTAACATTATTTACAGGATATTCTATTCTGACATGATAAATACTTTGCAATTTTTTCTTTAAGAATTGTTTGATATTTTCTAAATCTTCAAAAGTAATATTAGCATTAGAGAATTGATTATCTTGTATTTGTGCATCTATTATATTATCCACCAAATTAGATAATGACTTCTCGGTATGCTCTTTCAAACTCCTTGAAGCAGCTTCTACACTATCCACCATCATAAGTACTGCTGTCTCTTTGGAGAATGGTTTTGGTCCGGGATAAGTATATAAAGACTCGTCTATATGAGAACTTGGGTGTTCGTTAACTTCTTTATTATAGAAATATTTTGTTTTGGAAGTCCCATGATGAGTACGGATAAAATCAATTATTGGTTCGGGTATCTTGTATCTATGTGCTAATTTGATACCATTTGTTACATGAGCAATAATAACTTGTGCCGACTCCTCGTTAGTTAATTCGTCATGAGAATTTAGTCCAGAATTTTGATTTTCTACGAAATACATTGGAGTAAGTAATTTACCTACATCGTGATAAAGACTTCCTGCCCTAACTAATAGTGCATTACCTCCTATCTCGTGTATTAGATCTTCGGCAATATTAGCAACTTGTATACAATGTTGAAATGTGCCAGGTGCTTTTACTGATAACTCTCTCAATAATTTAGAATCTGTATTAGAATATTCCATCAAGGACATCTCACTAACTAATGAGAATATTTTTTCCAAAATAAACACTATCGGAAAAGCAAATAAAATCATTATTGCATTCGCTGCAAAGTAAATGAAACGATATATATCCAAATTCTTAAAACTATTTCCTTGAATAAGTGTCATTGCCAAATAGATAACAGAATATGTTGCAAAGACAATTATAGCAGTATTGAAAAACTCTACTCTTTTCTCCAAATGCTCTACTGATAAGATTGCCATCATACCTGCAATTAGTTGATAGAAAACAAATTCAAAACTATTAGGAACCGAAAAACCAATAATAATAATTGTTACCAAAAAAACATATAATGATACTTTGGTATCAAAAAAAGTCCTCACCAAAATAGGTATAAGACACAGTGGAACAACATATAAGAAGTCTTGATTTACTAATAATACCCCCATAGTAATACCAACCATCATAAGAATAACAAAGAAGATTAGTATTATTTTTTTATTATTGAAGAAAATCTCTTTATCTGTATTGTAAATAAATAGTACCATCGCCCCCAAGGCAATTATTATCAAAAGATATTGTCCTATTAAGGCTAAATATTTTTCTTTATCTCCTTTTGTAGAATTAATTCCCTCGTATTCATCTTTTAATGAGCGAAGAATTTGATATTTCTCTTGTGTAACAACTTCTCCTTGTGCTATAATCTTTTGATTTTTTAGAATCAAGCCTTTTGTTTTGGATATATCCTCTATTTGTGAAGACAAGATCTCTTCTGTTTTCTCGCTATTGAAAACAATATTTGGTGTAACGGTCTTTATTAAAACATCGGCAACAATATTTTTCTCTTTCTCATTCAAACTTTTTGAACGGTAAATATTATCACTTACAATCTGTTCTATATCTTTTATACTATAGAAATCACTAATCTCGTGTTCTTGTGCTAAATTGTTATGAATAACTATAATACTCTTTTCTTCGTTTTGTGCATTGTCGTAATCGGATATTACTCCGTGACTAATTATTTCATTCAAAATAGAAATAGTAATAGTAGAGAGTTTATTTTTTTCATTTTCTGTCAAATTATTCTTTTCTGCGTAAGAATTGATTTGTTTCTTACCTTGCTCAATCATCCTTTCGCTCGTGGTATCACTATAATCGAAATAAAGCGTTTGAGTTGCTATAATTTCTTTTTTCTCTGCTTCTATCTCTTTATCTGTTTTCTGAATAGCAAAATCAAAGGGCGACTGCAAAGTTTCGTGTCTCCAATACTGACCTTGTTGAAATTCGTACTTAAAAGAAGATTTCGTTGGAGTAATTAATACTATTATCGCTGCGGCAACTAATACCTGCAAAACTCTATTAATTCTCAATAAATAATAATGTCTATTATAGTCTGTAAGTTGTTTCATAATCGCAATTTCTTTATTTTTCTTTTATTTTCTTTGTCAATGCACTACAAAAAACGAAATCATTCAACTCTTTATTGTTTGATTCCAATACATTATGCTTATTTCCTTGCCAATGCAATCTACCTTCGTATACATAAATAATATTTTCACCTATTTCCATTACGGAGTTCATATCGTGAGTATTGACAATAGTTGTCATATTGAACTCTTTGGTAAGATTAAGTATCAAATTATCAATAAGAATAGACGTTTGAGGATCCAGACCAGAGTTAGGTTCATCGCAAAATAAATACTTCGGTTGAGCAGATATTGCCCTAGCTATAGCAACTCTCTTTCTCATACCTCCAGATAATTGAGCAGGAAACATATTATTGATACCCTTCAAATTTACTCTCTCCAAACAATAATTAACTCTTTCTATTCTATCTTTTCGTCTCATGTTTGCAAACATACGTAAAGGAAACATTATATTTTCTTCAACGGTCATAGAATCAAATAATGCTCCCTCTTGAAAGATAAAACCAATATCCTTTCTAACATCTATTTTCTGTTTTTGAGACATAGTTGCCAAAACTCTATCATCGTAAGATATATAGCCCTCTTCTGGTGTATACAAACCTGCTATACTTCGCAATAGTACAGTCTTACCACTCCCCGATTTACCTATAATAAGATTACACTTACCGGGCAGAAATTCTGTCGTAATATCTTTCAAAACCTTCTTACCTTGAAAATACTTTGAAACATGCTCTACCTTTATCATAATCTTATATTGTTTTTGTTGATTTGTTATCTAAAAAATCTTATTCTTATTTGATTTTATCCGAATAATATCTGATTTTATTTTTATGAAATGTGATTCTATCTTGATAAGTCTTGTACTTATTTTTTGTTTTATTATTGTCTTATGTTCTATTTTATCTTTACTTTCTTGTTTGGTACGATTTGCAAATACTTTTAGTTGAATAACTCGGTTATTAAGATATTGAAAATCATTATCACAATCGAACTTTGCACTACTGCCTTAGTTGATTGTTGTCCAACTTCTACACTTCCTCCCTTTATCGTATAACCTCTGTAACAAGCAATAGTAGAAATAATTATTGCGTTAATGAGTATCTTTACTATCGCATACCAAAAATCTCCCATACAAAATTCCAAACGCAAACCTTCTACATAATCGAACAAAGTCAAATCTCCTATCAATAAACCACCTATATAGCCACCTATTAAAGCAATAAAAATACTTTGAATTGCTAATAAAGGAAAGAATACCACACAAGCCATAACTTTTGGCATAATAAGATAGGACGCTGTATTGACACCCATAACCTCAAATGCGTCTATTTGTTCTGTAATACGCTGTGTACCTAATTCAGAGGCAATTTTGGAAGCACACTTACCGGCAAGAATCAATGAAATAATAGTAGGAGAAAATTCTAACATCATAGCCTTGCGAGAAACAAATCCATAAATCCATTTTGGATACATAGGACTATCAAGATTTAATAAAATCTGCATCACAATAGCCGCCCCAACAAACACACTTATCACAGAAACTATCACAATAGAGTCTACTCCTAATTCTTTCATCTCGAAAAAAACTCTACGAAAGAATACTTTCCAATTTTGAGGTCTTTGCAATGCCTCTTTCATTAAAAGAAGATACTCTCCAAACGCCTTAATAAATTTAACTAACGTTTTCAAAGTCTTTTTGTATTTTATAGAAGTTCTATTTTTAATTCCTTTTCCTTACCAGAGGACAGTTTTATGTTGATTTGTCGTTTGTTAGTATTTTGATTTTCTAACATCAAATCACTTAAAGGATCTTCTATCGTATTTTGTATTGTACGTTTGATAGGTCTTGCACCAAACTCATGTTTATCATCCATATCCAAGATATATTGTTTTGCTCCTTTGCTAACTGTTAGTGTGTAGCCAAGATTTTCTACTCTTTTTCGCAATTCATTCAATTCCAAATCTACGATATGTAACAAACTATTATTATCTAATGCGTTGAAAAAGACAATATCATCTATACGATTGAGAAATTCTGGTGCGAAAGTTTTTTGAATATCTTTGTCTATTACATTCTGTTCTAAAGTCTGAATATTATCTACTCTCTCTCTGGTAGAAAAACCAACCCCTGTACCAAAATCCTTTAATGTTCTACTACCAACATTAGAAGTCATTATGATAATAGTATTTTTGAAATCAACCGTTCTACCCATTGAGTCGGTTAGTCTACCATCGTCCATTATTTGAAGCAAGATATTAAAGACATCTTTGTGTGCTTTCTCTATTTCATCAAACAGCACGATAGAATATGGATGCAAACGAACTTGTTCGGTTAATTGTCCACTTTCTTCATAACCTACATAACCAGGAGCAGAACCTATAAGACGAGATACATTGAATTTTTCCATATATTCACTCATATCTATTCTTATTATATTATCCTTTGAACCAAATAGATATTCAGCCAAGATTTTTGCTAAATAAGTCTTACCAACTCCCGTAGGTCCTACAAAAATAAATGAACCTATTGGACGATTAGGGTCTTTTAGTCCTGTTCTTGCTCTTTTTATGGCCTTGCTAATCTTTATAACGGCGTTATCTTGACCTATTACCTTACTTTTTATTATTTTGTCCATCTCCAAGAGATGTTTTATCTCATCCTTATCTGTCTTTTGTATGGCAATACCTGTCATAGAGGCAACAACTCCCGCTATATCATCCTTATCTATTATCATAGGGTTGTCGGTAATATATTTCTCCCATTTTTGTTTAGCAACATTGTAAGAATCTTTCAAAGCCGCTATTTTATTCTTTATTGTATTAGCATTTTCATATAATTGATCCTTGACGTATTGTTTTTTCTCCTTCTCGGCATAATCTATTTCCTTCTGAATAGCAATCATTTCGGCAGAGATATTGATATATTTTACATGACTTCTTGCTCCTGCCTCATCCATAGTATCAATTGCTTTGTCAGGCAAGAAACGGTCGTTGATATATCTATCCGACAGATGAACACAAGCCTCAATAGCCTCGTTAGTATATTTAACTTTGTGATATTTTTCGTAATACGATTTAATATTATTTAATATCTCTATCGTTTCTTGTACACTCGTTGGTTCTATTTGTACTTTCTGAAAACGTCTTTCCAAGGCGGCATCACTTTCGAAATATTTGCGATATTCACTATTCGTTGTCGCACCTATACATTGTATTTCCCCTCTTGCTAATGCAGGTTTGAATATATTCGAAGCATCCAAGCCTCCCTCTGCATTACCTGCACCAATCATTGTATGTATTTCGTCTATAAAAAGTATTAAATTAGGATTTCTTTGTAATTCACTAATCAAACCCTTTAATCTTTCCTCGAACTGACCTCTATATTTAGTACCCGCAACAACAGAAGCAAGATCCAAAGTAAATATTCTCTTGTTTTGGAGTGTGTATGGAACATTTTTTTGTGCAATACGAATAGCCAAACCTTCGGCAATAGCACTCTTACCTACGCCAGCCTCTCCTACTAATATAGGATTATTCTTTTTTCTTCTAGAAAGTATTTGCGCAACTCTCTCTATTATATCTTCTCTACCGATAATAGGATCCAATTCTCCTCTCTCGGCAGCCAAAGATAAATCCTTACCAAAATTATCAAGGTATCTATTAGCAGAATCTTCGTCTTCCTCGGTATCTTTATCTATTTTTCTATGAGAAGATGAAGTAGGATTCATCGCAGATATATCCAAATTAGATAATTTATCAAATATATCCGTATCTTCTCCTTGCATAAATATCTCTATTGTAGGTAAAGGACGAGAACTTTTAGACCTATCATCAAAGTTTCTAACATTCTCCAAATTAATATTATTCTCTATTAGAAAATCACGAATACTATTCCCTTGCTCTAACCTCAAAATACCGGCAAGTATATGTCCTGTATTCGTTTTGGGACTATGTTTGGAAAGAGCTTCCAAAAAAGCCAATTGAAGTACCCTTGCAGCCGTACTACTTAAAGGAGTAACTCCACTATTAGGTACTACATCTGCATTAGTGGTCGTGTTTTTTATTATTTCTTCAATCCTATCCTTGAAAGATGATAAATCGTCCACATATTTACCAATAATTCTATTTGCACGACAAGATTTTATCCTCAATATTCCTAATATCAAATGTCCGGTATCAATAACAGGACTCTTTAATCTCGTTGCCTCATTAGTGGCATTAGTTATAACGTTTTTAGCGTTTTCTGTGAAATTATTATTCATTTATTTTATCGCAGTAACTTTTTTTATTCTCTTTATAAACAATCTTGCAAAATTACAAAATTACTCAAATATAACTATTATGTTTTCTATCTATTTTTTCTAAAATAACATCCTACTATTCACACATTACAAACAAATCATCTCTTTGATTAAGAAATAACACAGGTATATTCTGCTGATTACGAAGTACCATTCTCTCCGACAGACCAGTAAAAAACTCTATAAAACTTTTATTCTTTGTCGTCTGAAATATACAAAGATCGTAATTATTTTGCTTTGCGTATCTCATCGCTTGCATATCCAATTTAGTTCTTCTGTCCAAAGAATGAGCATTATGCGTCTGTAAGGCAAATTTCCTAAACATTTTCCGCAAAAAACCAATATTCAAATTCAATTGTTTCTGCAAATACTCATCTCTATACCTATGATAATAAATATGTGTAATACTATTAGCAAAACGTCCAAAATAAGAAGCCCAGAGTATCTTTTCTTTGCACTCTTTTAGGGCATTCATAGATAAAACAATATTTTTGAAATTATTATCTTCTCTATAAGTATCAAATACAAAGTACGCAATACGCGAAGATGCAAAATTATCTATTATATTATTGTAATATATTGGCAAATCTCTGTTATTCTCTCTATATGATTTGGTTACTATCATAACAGCAGAAAGCAAATCCCCTAAATTATTGATAATATCTTTTGTTTTTCCTTTCAAAACAGCGTACGAATGCGTATAAGGGAGTTGTATCTCTTTGTTAATCGTTTGCAATTTGTTTTGAGCCGTAGAAGTTGATAGATTAGTATATTTCTCATCGCAGATATACAAAAGTATTAAACCTTTTTTCAATAGATTACTAAACTTAATACTCCATCTTACAACATCTTGATAATCCTCAGTGTCATAAATATACGCAATAACGAATTGATCTCTATATTCTCCCCTTTTGTATTTGTGCATTATCGTGTAGTCTTTTTTCGCCACAATAATATTAGAACCAAACCTGCTAATGCTCCACCCAAATGAGCAAAATGTGCCACACCATCTGTTGTTGTAGTTATACCATTGAATAATTCTAATACACAATAACCTATAATAAACCACTTACATCTTATTGGCACAAGGAAATATAGATATATATATTCATTAGGAAACATCATCCCAAAGGCTAATAAAACGCCAAAACAAATACCAGAAGCCCCTATCGTATTAAGACTATTAAGGAAAGTATCTGTAGATATCAACCCGACACCATTTAGATTAACCGACTGATAATCCCCAAAAATCAAATCCTTATACATAAAGAAATATGTCAATTCTTGCATTAAGGCTGCACCCAAACAAGTAATCAAACAGTAGAATAAAAATCTCTTACTACCCCATATATTCTCTATCGTATAGCCAAACATCCATAAAGCAAACATATTGAAAAACAGATGCGAAAGACTTCCGTGAAAGAAAGCGTATGTAACCAACTGCCAAATATGAAATTTGCTCGCCAAGAAAAAATGAAGTCCGAAAGCCGTTGTCAGATCTATATGATACGCCTTCAAAACCATTGTCAATAAATATAGAATAACATTTATTATCAATAAATTTTTACATACGGGAGGTAAGATACTAAATCCTCGTGGTGAATAATAATTATTTTGTCCGCTGTACATCGATTCTCAAAGTTAAAATTTCGTTTTGCAAAGATACAAAAATTTCCTATATCCTTTCTATTACATCCCCAAAAATACTCTCATCATAGAAATAAAATAAACAATTAACGCTATTGATAATTCTCCAAAACGAACAATCTATCATAATATTCCAAGCCACTATGTTGTAGAAAAAATGTTGCGCCGTGGAAATTTCCTTAGTAAATCATGGCACGCAACATTCAAAAAAGAGTATTTTTATCTATTAGTATCCGCTAAAACATATTTATTTAGATATAACTAATTTTTTTCAGTAAAATTTCCAAATAGAAAAATATTCCAAGCCCCCTTTTCTAAAAAAACGTTAAGTGGTCGTTGAATTATAATTTTTCTAATATTTTTCACTGCGTGAAACATTGCTTAAAATTTTGCAATAGGGAAAATAGAACATTTTAAAGAAAATGAAATTAGAATAGTATCTTATTTCG
>CAVGDP010000144.1:0-2762 GCA_963627985.1 uncultured Eubacteriales bacterium | reverse complement strand
TTAAAGTTATTCTGATAAGTATTAAAGTTATTCTGATAAGTATTAAAGTTATTCTAATAAGTATTGAAGTTATTCTGATAAGTATTAAAGTTATTCTAATAAGTATTAAAGTTATTCTGATAAGTATTGAAGTTATTCTGATAAGTATTAAAGTTATTCTGATAAGTATTAAAGTTATTCTGATAAGTATTAAAGTTATTCTAATAAGTACTGATTTTATTTTGGTAACTTCAAAAGATAGATTAATAAGAATTGCAATTGTTTCTATGAAAATTGATAACAACCTTTCGTCCGCCGACACAAATCCTTGGGTATACCTTGGCGGCGGATGAAGAAAAGCAATTATAAAATGATTAATAGAGTTTGTTTTTATGATATGTGTAGGTATTAGAATGTAATAAGATAAGAGGAAAATAATTGCTATGCTCACCGATACTGACATAAGAAATAAAATAAAAATTTGGAAAATTATCAGCGATACAGAAGAAGAATTAAATGACACGAAAAATTAAATTCTTTCAACGCAATCTTTCTATGTACTATCTTGAATATGAAGACATATAGATACAATTATGGACTTGCTCGCACATTAAGTAGAATAAAAAAAGAAAAGATAAAACTCCCCATTGATAACGAAGGAGAACCTGATTGGTTATTTATGGAAAACTATATAAAAGGATTACCCTATAGTAGAAATATATAGTTTTTAATTCTATAAAATCAACTTTGAAATTATATTCTATTATCAATACATATCATCTGTATATAATAGGTATCTGTAATGTGTAATTAATTATCAATATAGTAATAGTTATTTGTAGAATAAATATTAGTGGGATGCCATACTTGAACTTCTTGTGTTTTGTCTTGTGATGATATACTTTCATACCACTCCACGCTCCTAAACTACCACCAACTATTGCAAGAAAGAGTAATGTTGTTTCAGATATACGCCATTTAGTATGCTTTGCTCTGTATTTATCAATCCCATAAATACAAAACGTTAGTATGTTTATAAAAACAAGATATAGAAGCACTACCTTAAACATTATTTAAGTATTACTTGAAGTTTTATTTAAGACGTAGCTTTTCTAAATAGAATCTATTACAAATCACCTTTTTGTATACTAATGATTACAAATTTTTGTAGTATCCACAGTAAAGTCGTCCGTATCATTATATGGCATAAACTTACCACGTTCTGCAAGAAAATCTACTAATTCTTCTGCCGTCATACCTTCTGCTGAACAGGTGTAGAATAATTCTTCTGTACCAAAATGCTCTTTGATTGCATCTATAAGTTGTTGTTTTGTAGTATAGCTCTTACCTTCCATAAAATGAAGTACTTCGTGTCCGTGTGTCATAATTCTAAATTGTTTTTTATTGTTTATTATCTAATTCTTATTCTGTTATTTCTAATAAAATACCCTCAAATCCTTTTACACAACTCTCATAATAACCATCACCAGTAATACGAGGACCATCAAGTGTTTGATAACCATCATTATTAAGACGCAAAGTAAGTTTATTAACATTCTCTTTACTTCCTACCGAGAAAGACAAATGAATAAAACCAACGTGATAGATACTCTCATTATCGCCTTCAATTTCGGGACGAGTCATAATCTCCAGTTTGGATTTTCCATTGGGAAAGGTTAATATGTAAGTACGAAGATTAGTTTTAGGGTTATGGTAGAGATTATTAGATTTTCCATCAAAATACTTTTCAAAAAAATCTTTCATTTCCTCTAAATTTCTACAATATAATGCAATATGGTCTATTTTCATATTATTTTTCTTTGTATTTTTTTTCTTTACGGTCTATCAAACAACTTTACGACCTTCACTACTCAAAATAACGACACATACAATAATATTATTGTTAAACTTAATATAATTGTGTGAATTAATTTTCACAAAAGAGATACCACAATATACACTTTTGATAATAGTAGTACCTTTTTGATAGCACCATTAGAAAGACGCAAAATAAAATCAAATATTATCAAAATAACTTCAAACATTATTCAAATGAAATAAGATATTATCTAAATAATTTTTGATTTTATTTGGTGGATTTGAAAAAATAGTCTAACTTTGCACCGACAAAATAAAAATAAGAAATGAGAAATACTATTATCTTTTATACAACGAACAACGCTAACTATCTAAATATCAACGGAGGGGGGTATTAAGACCCTACAATTATTCTTTATCCCTAATTCATTACTTACTAAATTTCCTTTGCAACTTTGTTTTTCAAGGTTACAAAATATTGTTTTCCCTCTTCTTTCCAAAATTTTTTTTACAATAGATAAACAAATTCTTATCAACGAAATTTTTGTTAGCTTGTCCTTTTTATTGCATACCTTACAGAATATTTTTGCGAAACGAAATACAAAAAGAATATACACTGTTAGGAACGCTATTAAAGTAAAAAATAATTGTTAAAGCAACGTAAAATAATAAAATTAAATTATTAGATAAAAATTTATTAGTGTCCGGTAAAAAATCTACAGATAAAATAATTTCTTACCAAGATTTATCATAAACTCACAAAAATATTGCAATATTTCACGCTCCCAAAATGTTCTATTTTCCCTATATGTTCATTTTTTAGGGGTATATTTTGAGTAAAAATGGGTAAAATTTTCGCCTTTGTAATAATTTGATTATATAATAGTTAAACAGGCATTAAAGTTATCAAAATAGTTATTGATTTTATTCGAATAGTTATTAATGTTATTCGAATAGTTATTGAT
>CAVGDP010000143.1:0-7955 GCA_963627985.1 uncultured Eubacteriales bacterium | reverse complement strand
TATTCGAATTTCTATTTCTTTAAAATGTTCTATTTTCCTTATCGCAAAATTTTAAGCAATGTTTCACGGAAGGAAAAATATTAGAAAAATCATATTTTGCATCAATAACAAATTAGTATCAAATAAGAACTCCATAATAAAAATAAGAAAAGAGAATATACGAATAAAAATTAGAGAGATTCTATACATTACAATCAAAATTTTTTCATAAAAAACTATCCTTTTTAATATATATCTTGTCAATTATTACTATTTTTGCAAAAATATTAAAAAACAAAGAACGAAATATGGTACTCAAAGTAATAAATAAAAGCAATAACGCATTACCTCAATATGAGACCTTGTTGTCTGCAGGAATGGATTTAAGGGCTTATATATCAGAAGATATCACACTTCAACCCATGCAAAGAATTCTTGTACCCACAGGATTATTTATTGAATTAGAAGAGGGTTATGAAGCACAAATCAGACCAAGAAGTGGATTAGCCTTCAAAAATGGTATAACGGTATTAAATTCTCCTGGCACAATAGATGCAGATTATAGAGGTGAGATAAAAGTATTATTAATAAATCTTTCCGATAAAGAATTTGTTATCAAAAGTGGTGAAAGAATCGCACAAATGATAATTACCCAATACACCAAAGCACAAATTATAGAAGTGGATACTCTATCCGATACTATAAGAGGTGAAGGTGGTTTCGGACATACAGGTAAAAAATAAAAAAGGCAAAGCCTTGATTTATCCAATCAAGGCTTCTCTTACTTTTTGTTCTATTTCTTCGGTTAATTCTGGGTTGTCTTGCAATAGTTTCTTAACAGCATCTCTACCTTGACCTAATTTGCTATCTTCGTATGAGAACCAAGAACCACTCTTTTTTATAATGTCGTGATCAACTGCGATATCAATTATTTCACCTAAACGAGAAATTCCTTCACCAAACATTAAATCGAACTCGACAAGTTTGAATGGTGGAGCGACTTTATTCTTTGCTATTTTTACTTTTACTCTATTGCCAATTATTGTATCTCCGTCCTTAATGGAAGAAGTCTTTCTGATATCCAAACGTACAGATGAGTAGAATTTTAACGCATTTCCTCCCGTTGTTGTCTCTGGACTACCATACAAAACGCCTATTTTATCTCGTAATTGATTGATAAAAATACAACAACATTTGGTCTTACTGATAGTAGAAGTAAGTTTTCTTAAAGCTTGAGACATTAAACGCGCTTGTAGACCCATTTTACTTTCTCCCATATCACCTTCTATTTCAGTTTTAGGAGTTAAGGCTGCAACAGAGTCTATAACTATTATATCTATTGCACCAGAAGAGATAAGATTATCCGCAATCTCCAACGCTTGTTCTCCATTGTCTGGTTGGGAAATATATAAATTTTCGACATCTACGCCAAGTTTTTGGGCATACATAGCATCGAAGGCGTGTTCTGCATCTATAAAAGCGGCAATACCACCAAGTTTTTGAGCCTCTGCAATACAATGTATCGCAAGAGTAGTCTTACCTGAAGATTCTGGACCATAAATTTCAGCAATTCTTCCTCTGGGTAGTCCTCCTACACCTAAAGCGATATCCAAAGACAGACTTCCTGTAGGTATAACCTCTATTTTTTCTACTGCATGGTCTCCAAGTTTCATTATAGAGCCTTTGCCATAATTTTTTTGTATTTTATCTAATGTTGCAGATAATACTTTTAGTTTTTCTAACTTATCTGTTGCCGATGTATTCGCTGTGGATTCTTTTGCCATAATGTTTTCTTAGATTATTGTTTATAAAAATATTTCTTTCTTAACTAAACTTTTGCAAAAGTAATAAAAAAATTTGATTTCTTCATTATTTGCAATCTTTATCTAAACAAGTGTTCTTTTTGATTTAATACTTAATTCTATCTATTTTGTTATTCCATAATTCAAAAGGTTGCTTACCTATTTCTTTTAGGAACTGTTCGGATTGTATTTTCCTGTCTTTCTTATCTAATGAGAGTTCTTTGTAAATAAAAGAGTCATCAAAACCTCCATTTGTAGCATCTTGCTTATCTGCTGCATAATAAATTTTGTCTATTCTTGCCCAATATATAGCACTTAAACACATAGGACACGGTTCGCACGAAGAGTAGATTTGACATCCCTCCAAAGAAAATGTTTGTAATTTGTCGCAAGCCAATCTTATAGCATTAATTTCAGCATGAGCAGTAGGATCGTTTGTAGATGTAACAGTATTTACTCCTTCAGACACAATCCTATCATCTTTCACTATAACAGCACCAAAAGGTCCGCCCTTACCACTTTTTACATTCCCCTTTGCTAATTCTATTGCTTTGAGTAGAAAATCTTTGTTCATCTTTATTCTATTTATATATAGTATCCCTAACTCTATCCCAATAACTTTATCCTCAAAAATAGAGTTGTGTCTAACGGTTATTATTCCCCAAGACTACTTTCTCAATTATTTGGGGGTAATATTGTTTTTCTAATAAATGTATCTTTGTTGCTAAATCTTCTGCCGTATCTTGAGCATCTATCTTACATTTAGCTTGAAAAATAATGTCTCCTGAGTCGTATTTCTCATTCACATAATGGATAGTTATTCCACTTTGTTGTTCTTTTGCTTGAATAACAGCCTCGTGTACGTGATGCCCATACATTCCTTTGCCTCCATAATTAGGCAATAATGCTGGATGAATATTGATTATCTTATGATCGTAATTTTTTAAGAGACTATCTGGTATTAACCACAAGAAACCTGCCAAGATTATGTAATCAATTCCTCTTTGTTGCATCAAATCAAGGACTTTGTTGGAGTTATAAAAATCCTCTTTGTTGAAATAAAAGCAATCTATACCCAAGTTTTTCGCTCGTTGTATAACAAAAATATTTTGCTTATTAACAACTACACAATCTACTTTCACTTCACTATTATTAGCGAAGTATTCACTTATTTGTTGTACGTTAGTACCATTACCAGAGGCAAATAGAGATAACTTTTTCATAAGATAAACTTCCACTTTAACTATTAATAACTATTTTTTTGTAAAAAAATTTTCAAAAAGACGAAAAAAAGTAAAAATTTTATTCTTTTCTATGAAAAAATTATAAAAAAATAACAAAATTTAATAAAAACTTGTTTTTATAAATAATTGATTATTAATACTATTTTTATTAGAAGTGTCTTTTTTATGTATTTTTTATTGTTCATTTAAAAAAAATGTCGCAATTTTGCATTCCTAATTTTTAACTAATTTAAATAACATAAAATTATGTCAGAAATTGCAAATAAAGTAATAGCTATCGTCGTAGATAAGTTAGGAGTTGAAGCAAGCCAAGTAACACCAGAGGCTAATTTTACAAGTGATTTAGGAGCTGATTCATTAGATACAGTTGAATTGATCATGGAACTTGAAAAAGAATTCAATATTTCTATTCCTGATGACGATGCTCAGAAGATTGCAACCGTTGGTGACGCTATCACTTACATAGAAAACGCAAAGTAATAACTTAAATTCCATCACACATGGAAATGAAACGTGTTGTAATTACTGGGTTGGGTGCTCTTACACCAATAGGCAACAATGCCAATGAATTTTGGCAGGGGTTGGTTAATGGTGTAAGTGGTGCTGCACCTATTACTCATTTTGATGCTACGAATGCAAAGACAACCTTTGCTTGTGAGGTAAAAAACTTTAATGATTCTGACTTTTTCGATAGAAAAGAAGCAAGAAAATATGATAAATTCTCCCAATATGGTTTAGTTGCTGCAACACAGGCTATGGAGGATAGTGATCTAGATCTTGAAAATATCGACAAAGATTATGCAGGCGTTATATGGGCATCTGGTATTGGTGGCATTCAAACATTTGAAGACGAAATTACTGACTTTGTAAAGGGAGACGGTACACTACGTTTTTCACCTTTCTTTATTCCTAAAATGATAGCAGATATTTGTGCCGGACACATATCAATAAAATATGGTTTTAGAGGACCAAATTTCTGTACTGTAAGTGCATGTGCTTCATCTGCTCAAGCATTGAATGAAGCGTTTATGTATATCCGTTTAGGGAAAGCAAAAGTTATGATCACAGGTGGAAGCGAAGCGGCCGTAACTCACGCAGGTATCGGCGGATTTTCTTCAATGAAAGCAATCTCTCAACGCAACGATGACCCTAAGACAGCATCTCGTCCTTTCGATAAGGATAGAGACGGATTCGTTCTTGGTGAAGGAGCTGGAGCATTAATTTTGGAAGAATTAGAGCACGCTAAAGCAAGAGGAGCAAGAATTTATGCTGAAATAGGTGGTTGTGGTTGTACTGCAGATGCTTATCATATGACAGCACCTCACCCAGAAGGTTTGGGCGCTATGTCTGCTATGCGTTTGGCAATAGAAGATGCTGATTTGAAATTAGAAGATATAGATCACATAAATACTCATGGCACATCTACTCCACTTGGCGATATCGCAGAGATTAAAGCTATTGTTAATTTATTCAAAGATCACGCTCTTAATATTAACATCAATAGCACAAAATCTATGACTGGTCATTTACTTGGAGCAGCTGGAGCAGTGGAAGCAATTGCTACTACATTAAGTATCTATAATGGTATCGTACCTCCTACAATTAATCACTTCACTGACGATGATAATTTGCCAAAACTTAATTACACATTCAATAAGGCACAAAAAAGAGATATCAAAGTTGCTTTAAGTAATGCTTTTGGATTTGGAGGACACAATGTTAGCTTGCTTTTCAAAAAGTATGATAAATAAAATGTTTTTGTTTCATAAAAATACAAAAACAGAGCAAGATAAAGAATTATTGAAATTTCTAAAGAATGTTCTTGGGTTTAAACCTAAGAATATTCTTCTTTATAAGGTCGCCTTAATTCATAAATCCAAATCACACAAAGATAACAAAGGTAATAGAATAAATAACGAACGTTTGGAATATCTTGGAGATACTGTCCTAAGTACTATTATTGGTGATTATTTATTTAAAAAATATCCACACCAAGGTGAAGGTTTTCTAACAGAAATGCGTTCTAAAATAGTAAGTCGTAGTTCTTTGAATAACCTATCAAAGAAAATTGGACTATCTCAATTAATCGATTATACACATGCTAAATCGGGTGGATTTAGTTCTATTAGTGGTGATGCTTTTGAGGCACTAACCGGTGCAATATATTTAGATAGAGGATATAATTTTACATATAAGGTTCTGATTAATCGTATTTTTACATCTTATATTAATATCTCTGATATGGAAACAAAAGAATGGAACTTTAAAAGTAAAATAATAGATTGGGGACAAAAAACTAAACACAAAATATCTTATCAAGTCGTTAATATAATTGAAGGTAATAGTTGCAAACAATATAAGGTTCAGATTTTTATAGATTCTTTTCCCCAAGAAACTGCTATCGCCTTCTCTATTAAAGCAGCCGAACAATTAGCAAGTGAGAAAACTTACAAAAGATTACTCGAAGACGGTATTGTTAGTTGTGAAAACCAATAATTTTGTATATTTGCAACGTGATTATATTACTATATCCATTACAAAACAATAAATCAAATTAAGTAATGAAAAAGAAAAATTTCGCAATCATAGGTGTTGGTGGTTATATCGCACCTCGTCATTTGAAAGCCATAAAAGATACAAACAATGAGTTAATTGTTGCTTTGGATAAGTCCGATAGTGTGGGGATTATGGACTCCTATTTTCCTCAATGCTCTTTTTATACAGAATATGAGAGATTCGATCGTTTTGTTGATAAAATTAAACGCACGGATAAGAAACTTGATTTTGTTTCGGTCTGTACTCCTAATTATCTTCACGATTCGCATATCCGTTTTGGCTTAAAAAATGATTGCGATGTAATATGTGAGAAACCTATTGTTTTGAATCCTTGGAATATTGATGCCCTAGAACAAATGGAAAAGGAAACAGGACACAAAGTCTTTAATATTCTTCAACTTCGTTTGCACCCTGCAATAATTGAATGGAAGCAAAAAATAGATGCCTCTCCAAAAGATAAAATTTTCGATGTTGAATTAACTTATATAACCTCAAGAGGTTTATGGTATTACACTTCTTGGAAAGGCGATACAAGCAAATCTGGAAGTATCGCTACTAATATCGGCGTTCATTTCTATGATATGTTATCTTGGATCTTTGGTGAAGTACAAGAAAATATTGTTCATGTCTATACACACGATAGAGCGGCAGGTTTCTTAAGATTCAAACGGGCTAATGTTCGTTATTTTCTATCTATTAACGCCGACACTTTGCCCGAAGAAATACGAAAAGAAGGCAAACGCACATATCGCAAAATCACTTGCGAAAACGAAGAAATAGAATTCTCTGGTGGCTTTACAGAATTGCACACTGAAAGTTACAAAAACATATTAAACGGCAACGGTTTTACATTAGAAGACGCCCGCAATTGCATAGAAATAGTTAGTACTATACGTAATTCTAATCCGATAGGATTGAAAGGAGATTATCACCCATTCGCTCGTTTGCCTTTGGCTCCTCATCCATTTAGTTTGTGAAAAAATGATAGAATTCCAAGATGCTAACAATTTCATAACAACATTTGAACGAATACATTCCAAGAAAATTATTCGTATCCCTTATACCACCAAAGACGGATTAAGGAAAACAATCTTGATGTGTAAATGTGGCAAAAGGTTTGTTAGTTTGCCCTATATGTCTGTTGGAGTTATAGAGAACAAAGTAACAGATAAAAATTCTGCTCCTTTTATGCTCTTCGAAACAGAAGAAGGCAATATAATATCTACAAACAAACAAGCATGGGAGATAAGAGATATTCTCGCTCATTCGCCATATATCGTTGCAGACAAGATACTTACATGGAAGAATTTAACTGAAAAAGAAGATATTATGCAATTATTTTCTTCTTCTATTAGAAGAAAAATTCGTAAATCCATAAAAGAGGGTATTATTATCAAATCCGGCAAAAGTCGTAATCTCATAAGAGACTTTTATAGAGTTTATTCGCAAAGAATGAGAGAGAAAAACCTACTCCCAACAAGTAAACAAGTCCTATTAAATAGTGTTAATTCCGATACAACAACTGTTTTTGTTGCCTACAAAGATAATAAAATAGTGGGTGGTGCAACTCTTACTAACCTAAATAACGGAGTATGTGCCAACGAGTTATTCGCTACCAAAAAGCAATATAACAAATACTACATCTCTTACCTTCTGCATCTATCCATGATGAAATATTCTCTCTCCGCTGGTGCTATTTATTACTCCTTTGGCAAATGCCAACGCAATTCTTCTGTTTATTATTACAATAAGCAATATCAAGTGGAGGACATTCCTTTGTATTGGTCTTATTCTAAAAAGCAAAAATCTTCTATTTGTTTGAAAATCGCTAACTTAATCCTAACCAAACTCCCTTATCACCTCTCAAAAAACTTCTATCCTCTTTTAAGAACATATTTTTATTAATCTTTTTTCACATTTTATCAATTCATTATATAGTCTTTACCTCTCTATTCTGACTAATAGAACAAATTATTGCAAAATTTCCACAACAATGTTTTAGAACTGGCTTTTCTTTGTGTATCTTTCTAAATCTTAAATCATTATTAATATTCAGTAAAAATATCTATCTTCCTTAAATTAACTTATTTTCAGTACATTCAAAGAAATAATAATATCCAAAATTCACTCTTACTAAAACCACTTTAAGTAGTCGTTTCATTATGATTTTTCTATCATTTTTTATTCCAAAATATAACCTAAAAAATACCCAATAGAGAAAATAGAATATTTTAAAGAAATAGAAATTCGAATAGTATCACATTTCGTCAAAATAACATCAATAACTATCAAAATAAAATCAATAACTATTCAAATAGTATCAATAACTATTCGAATAACATCAATAACTATTTTGATGATTTCAGTACTTATT
>CAVGDP010000142.1:0-3315 GCA_963627985.1 uncultured Eubacteriales bacterium | reverse complement strand
ATCAATAACTATTTGAATAACATCAATAACTATTTTGATGATTTCAGTACTTATATAATTATTATATAATCAAATTGTTACAAATGTGAAAGAATTGCCCATTTTTACTCAAAATATACCCATAAAAAAAGAACATATAGGGAAAATAGAACATTTTGGGGTATTAAGATAATGTATGATTTTTGTACTTAAACTATCTTCATAAATATTCTAAAAATCCTTATCATCTATTCGTTATTTGGGGACAAAATTTTTAATTCATAATAAATAGAAGGCAGATAAAGGGAGAGGAAAAATAAAAAGCAAATAATTGGTAGATTAAGAAAATTTTGTATCTTTGCACTTCAAATGTTTCTAATTATTAATAGGATTAGAAAAAACTAAAAAATTAAAGAAATTAATTAACAATATCAAAAAATATAATAACCAAAACACATAGATAATAAGTAATGATAGGTGTAAATAAAGTTATTTTGATTGGAAATTTAGGGAAAGATCCAGAAATAGTAATGTTTGATAACGTAAAAAAGGCTTCTTTTCCTTTAGCAACGACAGAACAATACAAAAATCACGAAGGAATCAAAGTAGATGAAACGGAATGGCACAATATAGTTTGTTGGAGAGGGTTAGCAGACATAGCAGATAAATTTCTTCGCAAAAGTATGCAAATATATGTAGAAGGTAAATTAAAATCTCGCACATGGGAAGACAAAGAAGGCAATAGAAGACGCACGGTTGAAATAGTTGCGGATAATTTCAAAATACTTTCTCGCAATTATTCTGCTAATAATAACAACACAATAACTACTAACGATAATACAGATATTCTTTCTTTCGATACTGACGATAATCTTTCCTCTTTGGTAGAAGATAATTTGAATTATTCTTCCAAAGAAAAGATTTTACCGTTCTAATATTGGGATTTATTAAGTTTGGATTAGATAAAAAACAATTTATAAAGATGAAAAAGATAATATTATTAGCAATAACTCTTATGTGCTGTGCATCTTTTGGAACAAAAGCACAAATACAAAACCTTTCTCGCACATATCTAAAGATAGCCTTTGTACAACCTTTGGGAGAATATAAAGATTATTACAAATCAGGTTTCGGTTTAGATTACGGAAGAATTTTTGCTTTGGACTTCAATATAGCAAATGGTGCTGTTGTACCGGGTATTGATATAACATTTGCAAGTACTCAATTCAATTTTGGAAAAGATTACTACTATTTCAATACAGGAGTATTAAACGGAACACCTTTGGATATGTCTACTAAAGGAGGTTTGCTTTGGAGTTTAGGAGTTAAGTTGGGACCGAGTGTTACTATTGGTATTACCGATGGGTTAGTAGCAGATTTTGCAATACAATACGATCCTACGGTTATATTTAGTTTAGCGAGAAAAGGAATAGATATGGATAAGTATAATAATGGAGGTATTGTAGACGAGAAATCTTCATCCTCTGTTTCTTTTGCTAATAGAATTGGTCTAAAAGGTGGTGTCCGTTATCAACATTTCTTCTTTGGCTTGGAATTTATTTTAGGAAATACCAACTTGAGTTATACCAAGAGTATTTTGCCAGAACTAACTAAAACAGGTATAGATTTTACCAAAGAGAAAGATATGGGTTTGGGAACGATGTTACTTAATTTTGGATTTACATTCTAAAATAATTTCTCAAAGATTTTTCTTTTTCAATATAAAGGAAGGTTTATTTTGTTAGACCTTCCATTTTTTAACAGAAAAATATCAAACACTACAATAAATGAGACAAATAATCTTTGCAACACACAATCTAAACAAAATAGAAGAAATAAGACAAGTCGTTAGTAAGAAAATAGAAATTATTTCTCTGTCTTCGTTGGGCGATAATCAAGACATACCCGAAACAGGTCAAACACTGAACGAAAATGCTTATCAAAAAGCGAAATATGTATATGATAAATATCACAAAGATTGCTTTGCGGATGATACAGGTTTGGAAGTTGAGGTTTTGGATGGTCGTCCGGGCGTCTATTCTGCAAGATTTGCCGGAGAGAATTGTACTTCCGAGGACAATATGATTAAACTCTTGGAAGAAATGGGTGATACAACGAATAGAAATGCTAAATTCCGTACCGTTATTTGTTTAATTGAGAATGGTAAAGCAAGATTCTTTGAAGGAGAATGTAAAGGCATAATCACAACTCAAAAATATGGTAACAAAGGATTTGGATATGACCCAATATTTATTCCTAATGGCTTTGGAAATAGTTTTGCCGAGATGAGCAAAGAAGAAAAAAATCTTATCTCTCATAGAGGTATTGCTACAAGACGTTTGATTGCTTATCTATTGAACGAAGATAGTACGGAGAAATAAGAATAAATCGTTGCAATTTGTGAATCGGATTGATTATTTATTAATCATACACCAAACAAATAATATTTTAATAGAGCAAATCAAACAAATAGAAGACTTTGAATTATGATTAATGAAGAAGATATAAGACAAGAAGTCCTTATTGCAGTAGCAAAAAAAATGACTATCGCTGCTCGTACTGCTCCAAAGGCAAGAGGTACGGATAATTTAATTATTCGTATTTGCGAAAAGGGAGATATAGAGAATATCTCCAAACAATTAGTCAAAGATTATAAACAAAGTGGAGAAAAAGAGTCTTTTCTTTTACGGGACTCCGAAAATATTTTAAATGCTTCTTGTCTTGTGTTGATTGCTACCAAAATACAAGTCTTGGGACTTAATTGTGGTTATTGTGGTTATGATACCTGCAAGGACAAAATCTCTACCGGAGAGAATATTCCTTGTTTTTTCAATTCCGAAGATTTAGGTTTGGCAGTTGGTTCGGCGTGTAGCGTGGCAGCAGATAATAGAGTGGATAATAGAGTTATGTTTTCCGCAGGTAGAGCAGCCACTCGATTAGGTTTGGTTGAGAATTGTGTACAATGTTTGGCGATTTGCTTGTCGGTATCTGCTAAGAATCCTTTCTTTGATAGAAAATAAGTTCTTTGTATATAGTACTTAGATATTTGCAATAGATATTTATTCTTCTATTTGGAAACAAAAAAATTTTGAGTCTTCGTCTTATCGTATTTTTCTAATATTTTCTCATTTTGAAATAATTTCAAAAAATACTAATAGGGAAAGTAGATCATTTTAAAGAAATAGAAATTCGAATAGTATCGCATTTTATCAAAATAACATTAATAACCATTCGAATAAAATCAATAACCATTCGAATAGCATCAATAACTATTCGAATAGCATCAATAACTATTCGAATAAAGTCAATAACCATTCGAATAACATCAATAACTAT
>CAVGDP010000141.1:0-13521 GCA_963627985.1 uncultured Eubacteriales bacterium | reverse complement strand
AAATAAGATACTATTCTAATTTCTGTTTCTTTAAAATGTTCTATTTTCCCTATCATAAATTTTTTGAAATTATTTTTTCGCCAGAAAGATATAAAAAAAACATAATAATTTGAAAATATCAAAAAATCATCGTACCTTTGCGGGTAAAATTGTAATAAGAATATAATTTATAAACAAAAAAATGAAAAAACTATGGAAATAATTATTTTAACAGGCGTTGTTGTATTGATTATTCTTTGCGTTTGTCTTTTGATTCGCAAACCTAAAGAGAATAATAACTCATCTGGGGACACAATTAAGTTACAAAACGACATTAAAGAGAAAGAAACTCAAATTGCCGTCCTACAAAATCAAATCAATGAGAAGGAAAATCAACTCTCTATCACCAAAAATGATTGTATTAACCTACAAAAAGAAAACAATGATAAAACAAAATATATTGGTGAGTTAGAACAAATTAAGGAGTTGTCTATTCAGAAAGATAACACCATAGAAGAGTTGAGAAAAGAGAACAAAGAGATAAACGAAAACAACTCCAAACTACAAGCAATAGTTGATAACAGAAGCGATTACAACAAAGTAAAGCACGACAATCAAGATTTGGAAATAAAATTGCAAACAACCCAAACTCAATATCAAACAACGAACGAGCAATATCAAAAATTGCAACAAGAATTCAACACCACAAAACAACAAAGAGACCAATTAGAACAACAATGTACTCATCTAAAATTGGAATTGCAGACTTCTACTAATAATTATGCAACTTTGCAGGAACAATATATGAAATTCAAAACAGATTTTGATGAAAATCAAAAGAAATTCAAAACAGAAATAGAAAACATAACTAATAAGATTCTAAAAGATACTTCTAATGATTTTACAAAGCAAAGTATTGAGAATCTAAAAAATGTGCTTACTCCTTTCGAAACTCAAATGAATGACTTCAAAAAGAAAGTTGAGGACAATATCAAAACACAGACCGAGACAAAGTCCTCTATTGAGCAGCATATCAAAGATATGATGGAGGGGACTAAACGTATTTCCGAGCAGGCAACTAATTTGACTAACGCACTAACAACAAACAACAAAGTAACTGGTAATTGGGGCGAAAATCAATTAAAGAATATTCTTCTGAATTGTGGACTAAAAGAAGGAGAAGACTTTGAAACTCAAGTCCATTACGCAAATAGAGACGAAGACGTCAATAGAAAAACAGATATCCCCGATTTTACCATCAATGTACCCGCAGATAATGGTAGTACGATGAAAATATTTGTGGACGTAAAGACCTCTCTAACAGACTATCAAAGATATTATTCTGCTAAAACGAACGAAGAAAAGAACGAGGCTTTAAAAGGTCATATCAACTCTATCAAAAATCATATCAAAGAGTTATCCGATAAACGTTATGAGAAAATTGAAACCCACAAAGGCACACAAGTAGGATTTGTTATTATGTTTATTCCTATTGAGTCTGCATATTTCTTGGCTTTAAATCAGGATCCAAATATTTGGGAAGAGGCTTACAAGCAAAATATTATCATAAACACAAGTTCAACTATACTAACAAGTATAAAACTAATATCAATATTGTGGAAAATTGAGAGTAGCGACAAAAAAGCACAGTCTATAATCACAGATGCCACTAATTTGTACAATAAATTATGCACATTCTTGGAATATTTTACGGATTTAGGCGAAAAAATTAACAAAGTAAATGAGCAATTCAACAAAACGAATAGAAATCTAATTGAGGGATCAGGCTCACTTGTTAGCAAAGCAAAATCTTTGAAAGAAAAGACTTTATCAATAAAGCAAATACCAGAAAAATTTTTGTAAATATGGAGTAAAAATAACTACTCATAATCGTAAAAGAGTAGTTATTTTTTTCTTGTATCTTTTGTCCTTGAATTATTCTTTGATACTATTTTTTTCTTATCGGCAGTTATCAAAATATTATCTGATTTCATGAAAATATTATTTGATTTTATTTTGATAATATTTGATTTTATTTTTTCTTCTGTAAAAGGTATTAGGATGGTTAAGGTATTCATTGGGGTAATTAGAGATAAGGAGAAAATTTTACTAACTATAATTATATCAATTACTAATATATGAAAATTGTCCTCTATTATCAATAAGATTTATAGAGGACAACTCTCCGTTTTGTAAGAATATCATCGTTTTTTGTTTGATATCAAAACAAGATATGGTGATATTGCAGACAAAATCGCTTATCTCAATATGAAATTATTCGTAAATCTCGTGTTTATAGGCTTTTAGGGTGTTAGTAAGTAAGGAGACAATGGTCATAGGTCCCACTCCACCAGGCACAGGTGTTATGTAAGAACAAAGAGGTGCAACTTTCTCAAAATCAACATCGCCCGTAACATAATAACCTTTCTCGCTATCATCTTTTATTCTATGAATACCAACATCAATAACCACAGCACCCTCTTTAACCATATCTTCGGTAACAAAATGAGGCTTACCAATAGCGGCAATTAAGATATCCGCTTGTTGACATATTTGTTTAAGGTTCTGTGTTTTGGAATGGCAAAGAGTAACAGTGCAGTCCATACCTTTGCGAGACATTAAAACAGACATAGGAGTACCAACAATATCACTTCTTCCCAAAATAACACAATTCTTTCCTACTGTCTCTATACCAGAACGCTTAATCAAAGTAAGAATACCCGCTGGTGTTGCCGGTAAATAAGATGGCATAGAAAGAAGCATTCTACCTGCGTTGGCAGGATGAAAACCATCAACATCCTTGCGTGGATCTATATGAGCAATAACTTTTTTGGTATCTATTTGTTTTGGTAATGGCAGTTGGACTATATATCCATCTACCTCTGTATCAGTATTCAAAAAGTCAAGTGTTTCCAAAAATTTACTCTCTTCTATATTCTCTGGAAATTTATAAACAGAAGACGTAAAACCAACCTCTTTTGATTGTTTTTCTTTACTTTTTACGTAAGACAATGACGCACCATCGTTGCCAACAAGAACTGCTACCAAATGAGGAGGACGTTTGCCACTATCCAATAGATTTGCTACTTCGGCTTTAATTTCATTTTTCACGGTTTGAGCAATCATCTTGCCATCGATAAGAATAGGTTTTTCCATATTATTTAGTATTCTACTATGTTTATTACTATATCTATACGTAAATTATCTACGTACATTTTTTCTCATATTCTTTAATTGTTTCATTTGTTGAAGTTTGTTGCCGGATAAAGAACGCATCATCTTACGAGTTTGATCAAATTGTTTGATAAGTCTATTTACCTCCTCTATTGAACAACCTGAACCTTTGGCTATACGTTTCTTGCGTGAGAGATCTAAAATATCCGGATTTTCTCTTTCTTGTTTTGTCATCGAACCAATAATTGCCTCTATATTCTTAAAAGCATCGTCCTTTATATCAACATCCTTCAAGGCTTTACCAACTCCTGGCAACATACCAACTAAATCTTTCAAATTACCCATCTTCTTTATTTGATTGATTTGGCTCAAAAAGTCGTTATAATCAAAACTATTAGTGTGAATCTTCTTACTTAACTTCCTAGCTTCTTCTTCGTTATATTGCTGTTCGGCTTTCTCTACCAAGGATACAATATCGCCCATACCCAAGATACGACTCGCCATTCTATCAGGGTGAAATAAATCCAAAGCATCAAGTTTCTCCCCAATAGACATAAACTTTATCGGTTTTTGGACTACTCTTCTTATCGTCAAAGCAGCACCTCCTCGCGTGTCTCCGTCTAATTTGGTCAATACTACGCCATTATAATCCAATCTATCGTGAAATGCTTTTGCTGTATTGACTGCATCTTGTCCTGTCATGGCATCTACAACGAACAAAGTCTCAGTTGGTTGAACTGCTTGTTTGATATTAGAGATCTCATTCATCATATCTTCGTCCACAGCTAAACGACCGGCAGTATCAATTATAACAACATTATAATTTTCTGTCTTTGCTTTCTTTATAGAATTCAACGCAATCTGTACAGGATTCTTGTTGTCGTCCTCTCTATAGACATTAACCTGAATACTATCTGCTAAAACTTGCAATTGATCAATTGCCGCAGGACGATATACGTCGCCGGCTACCAAAAGAACATTCTTATTCTTCTTATTTTTTAGATATGAAGCAAGTTTTGCTGAAAATGTAGTCTTACCAGAACCTTGCAAACCCGCAACTAATATAATTGTCGGCAAACCTTTAAGATTTATCTCCTCCGTAGTAGTACCCATCAAGGTAACAAGTTCATCGTGAACCATTTTAATCATCATTTGACCTGGTTCTACACTTGTCAAAACATTTTGTCCTAAGGCTTTTTTCTTAACCTCATCACAAAATTCTTTGGCAATAGGATACGATACATCGGCATCTATCAACGCTTTTCTAACCTCTTTAATACTCTCGGAAATATTTATTTCCGTTATCTTCCCCTTACCTTTTATTATCTTAAAGGCTCTATCTAATTTTTCTGATAAATTCTCAAACATATCCTTTTATTGTTTTGATCTTTACTACTACTATTTATTCTTTATCAAAGTAACAAATCCTAACTTTGCGGAGTGCAAAATTACAAATTTTTTGTCAATCTTACAAAGAAAATATATAAGATAAGTCCATAATTAGCAAACTCCGACTATTTTATATAAGGAAAAAGCATAAGAAATAAATATATTTTTTCTTCTCTACTTATAGATTTTTCCATAATTCAAACATCCTACTCGCTTCTTGTCATAAATATTCTACTAATGCAGATCTTATTGAAATAATATTTGATTTTATTTGAATAATTACTGATTTTATTTGAATAATTACTGATTTTATTTGAATAATTACTGATTTTATTTGAATAATTACTGATTTTATTTGAATAATTACTGATTTTATTTGAATAATTACTGATTTTATTTGAATAATTACTGATTTTATTTCTATAAGATTTAATATTCTTTCCTCCAAACTAATAAGAAGGAAAAGAAAACTAATCTTTACGAACGTATTTCAATGTAAGAAGATTCATTGCATTAGAAGAAAGACCATGAATATTCTTTTGAGTAAAACGCAATACCTCATCATAATAAAGTACTACGATAGGAGCATCCTCCAAAATGATATCGTTCATTTGAGCATATAATTCACGTCTATGATTTTCGTCAGTTAGTTTCGTACTTTTCTCATAGAGAAGATCAAATCTCTTATTAGAAAAATGAGTATAGTTAGGTCCTATGGGAGCAAAGTTTTTGGAATAAAACAATGATAAATAATTCTCTGCATCGGGGTAATCTGCTATCCAAGAAGCACGAAACCACTTACTTTTTCCTTGTGCCATCTGCTCTCTTAACTCTGCGGGTGGAACTATTTCTAATTTGATATCCATATCAAGTAATATTAATTGCTGTTGAATATACTTGCAAAGATCCAAATAAGCACTTGTTGTTGATAATGTTATACGTTGTTTTGTTTTGTAGTAACCCGATTGTTCTAATAATTGTCTTGCTTTCTGCGGGTTGTAATAATAACCTTTATTTTTATCTAAATATTTACCTAATAAGGAAGGTGGTACGATACCATTCTGTCCTGATATTCCTATATTGTTACGTAAATATTTTATCATCTTTTGTCTATCAAATCCATAGTTAATCGCTTGCCGTATTAGTTTATTATTCAATACATTTGTCTTATCTTTATTATCCAAATAGAAACCTAAATATTCTGTATTAAGATAAGGTTGTTTGATTAGGTTGATTTTGTTTTGATATTTAGGTTGAAGAGTACCTTTATGAGTGAGTATCTCGTCCTTATAATTAGGGTCTATACCCGAAATAAAGTCTATATTTCCTTTTATAAACTCCAAGAAAACACTTTGTTTATCAACAATAAAAGATATATTAATACCATCCAAATAAGGTAAGCGATTGCCCAAGGAATCTTTTTCAAAATAATTATCATTTCGCAAAAGAACCAACTTAACGCCCTCTTTCCAAAATTGAAAACGAAAAGCACCTGTACCAATAGGATGTTTGCGAAAATCATCTTTGTAATATTCCACAGCTTCTTGTGGTATTACGTATGCGTATGGCATAGATAATAAACCAAGAAAAGGAGCGAACGGTTCTTTGAGTTGTATTATTAGTGTGGTATCATCTTTGGCTATAAAACAATAAGGTGAAGTTTTACCATTTATAGAAGAGGTATCTTTTTTGATATGTTCAAAAATCCAAATACCAGGAGAGGCAAGACTCTCATCTAATATTCTATTGAAAGAATAAACAAAATCTGAAGCAGTAACTTTTCTCGGCTCTTTGAAACAAGTATCTTTATGAAAATATACATCATTACGCAAAAAGAAAGTATAAGTTAGTTTGTCTTCACTAATTGTCCAACTTTTAGCAATACAAGGTTTTATTTCCAAATCATTATCTAATTGCACAAGTCCATTATACAATTGATTACATGCCCAAATCAATGCTTGATCTTTCGCAAAGGCAGGATCTAAAGTTGATATACCCGCACTCTCATTATACTTAAAGATTTTCTTATCTTCATCCCCTCCCATTTGTGTACAAGATATAAACATAGATATACACAAAAACAAGACAAGACAAAAAACTAATTTATTGTCTACTATAATCAATCGCTTTACTCTTGTAGTCAGTAAATTAGTTAGTATTTTTGATATACTCTCTTCTGGCATTATAATTCCAAAATAAAGAAATTACTTTTTGATAACATCGAAGTTCTTACCAAAGACACTCTCTGTTTTTTCAACTGTCATAAATGCATCCGGATCTATTGTCTTAACAAAGTGCATTAGTTGTACCTTTTCTGTTCTATGAACAACTACCATAAGAATTTTAATATCCTTTTTGGTATACCAACCTGTACCATTAATAAATGTAACACCTCTTTTGATATTATTACCAATAATCTCGGCAAGTTCATCATTCTTTTTGGAGAAGATAAGTATCTTGTAAGTTTGTTTTCTTCCATCTACTACATAATCAATAGTAAATGTATAGGCTAATAATACCAAGAAACCATATACTATTTCGGTTATAGAATTACCAGGTATGATTATAGAAGAAAATATTACCAAAGCATCGGCAACCATAATCACGCTACCCAATGATACATTATAATATTTATTAAGTATAAGGGCTACAACATCGCTACCTCCTGAATTACCTCCATTTGATAGTACAATACCAATACCAATACCCGACAAAACTCCTCCTATTATTGAACAAATAGCAGGGTCTAATCCTCCCTTGACTGCATTACCCAATTTGACTAATTCTGGAATATCTTGTATAGCAAGAAATTGTTGAAAAAAGAAAAACCACGAAGACGTAACAAGTATACCAAATATATTGCTAATTGCGAATTTCTTTCCTAAAAAGTAAATACCCAAACAGAATAATAAAGCATTTATCACAAGATTAGAGGCACCCACTGGTATGGATTCATTGGTTATAATATAGATAATAGAAGACAAACCAACAACTCCTCCTCCTACTATATGATTTGGAATTAAGAATATCGTCCAAGCAACTACATATAAAGAAATACCTATTGCTATTAGAAAATATGTACGAAATACTTTCCAAAAAGGTATCTTTATGTTTGAAATTTTTATATCTGTCATATTAATTTATGTGTTTTTTATTTTATTTCTTGATTATAATTCTTGCAATTTCGTCCAAAGACAAATCCTTACCCAAGATATTGCCTTGTTTATCCAAAAGAATATTAGAAGGTATGCTTTGCAAATTGTATAACTTCACAACACTACTACTCCAACGCTTCAAATCCGAGACATTTTCCCATTTATCCAAACCATCGCTCTTTACAGCATTTTCCCATTGCAAATGATTGTCATCTAATGAAACAGAAATCATACTAAATCGGGCAACATTTTTGTAATTATTATAAAAACGCACATAATCTAAATTACGATTGCGAGAAATATTGTCCCATGAAGCCCAAAATATAACCAAAGTATAGTCATTAGTCTGAACATAATGATATAGAGTTACGTCTTCACCTTGTATATTTTTCAAAACAAAGTCTTTAGCTTTGTTAGTTTGTTCATCTTTGCTTGCGTCTTCTCTTTGTTGCTCTTGCTTCAAAAGAGAATATTGATACATATATTTTGCTTCGCCCTCCAAACTATTAACAGCCTCATTCCTATCACTCTCACTCATATAAGGATACAAATAATTACTAATAATAAATGGAGAATAGATACTCGTTGAATTATTTCTTACGTAATCACTCAAACATTGCATAGGATTTTTCTTGTTATTACAATTACGAGCAATTTTTGCAAAATTATCCTCTGACGGAGAGCCAATAATTTTAAGATTATTCAAATCTTTTTTCTTTCCGCTTATCTTTATGTTATCATTGCCCATAAAAAACGATACATTACCGTCCTTAATCGGCAAATCAATCATACCCATACAAACTCTTTTGACTTTTCCCTTAAAAACAAATTCATTATTTTTGATTCTTGTAATATAAGTCTCTTTCTTTTGGTCTTCTAACAAAAGAGTTAAGGTAATAATTCCCTCACTAATGCCCTCAATTCTTCCTGTTATAGTATAACCCTGATTATCTAATAGATTAGCGAGTTCTTGTCTTAATTCATTTGGTCCTAAATTACGAGCCACGATTTTACCTTCGCTATCTACTAAAACATTATCGGGTATTGCTTTTATCATATAAGAAGTAACTGCTTCGGAAGACCATTTCTTTGTATCACAAACCGTTGTCCAGGTAATATTATCTTGCTTAACGGCACTTTTCCAATTATTTAGATTATCATCTAATGAGACCATATAGATATCAAAACCCTTTGCTTTGTAATTTTCATATATAGATGATAGTTTTTGTGTTCTCTCTCTACACTCTTCACACCACGATGCCCAAAAATCAATCAAAGTATATTTATTTTGATGAATTATCTTATTCAAATCTGTTGTTTTCTTATTTATATCTGTACTCCTAATAGTAGGAACACTTTTACCTAAAGCAAGATTAGAAAGTTTTTCCTCTCTCTTACGCAAATGGAAATAATAATAACATTTCGTTGCCTTACCTTTTAATACATTAAGGTGTTTGTACAGATCTTCATAACCCCATTTGTATGCTAAATAAGAAGACATTATATCGGGAGAAAATATATCCTCTGGATTATTCATTGCCCAATTCTCTAATCTCGCCAAATAGACTTCATTATCTTCTATTCCTTGCGGATTTACTATTGAATACCATTTAGCAGTCAATGGAGAGTTCTTAACTTCAAATTTATTCTTCTTTGCATTAATTTCTATCTCAATATTTGCGGATGGTTCTATATAAATACGATATGTTTTCTTTCCATTTATATTTAATAAGGCAGGAATAGACTCTTCCGTGTATCCACGGAAAACAAATCGCCCTTTTTTGTCCATCCATATAGAATCTAATAACTCATTTCCGTCAGATAAAAGAGTACGCAAGGTAACATATCCAACTCCTTTGGCTATTTCTCCTTTTATTGTATAACCTTTGGATGTCATTACATATTGTTGAGCGAAGATTTGCAAACCGAAAATCATCAATAACAAAAACGCAAAAATTTTTTTCATATCTTATCTCTGTATTTTATCTATATAGTTGTCTATCAATATCTCTTTTTATATCTCTATCTTTTATGCTGTCTCGTTTATCATATGCGTGCTTACCTTTTGCCAAAGCTATTTGAAGTTTAGCATATCCTCTTTTGTCCACAAATAACATAGTCGGCACAATAGTATAACCTTTCTCCTTACTTTTTGCTTCTAATTTACGTAGTTCTCTTTTGGTCATAAGAAGTTTTCTATCTCTTTTGGTATTGAATTTACCGTACGAAGAAAAACGATATTCCGCTATATGCATTTGATTAACCCATAACTCACCATTAATAAACGTACACCACGCATCCGACAAATTAGCTTTGCCTGCACGAACGCTTTTTATCTCACTACCACACAAAACAATACCAGCCGTATATTCTTGCGTAAGATAATACAAGAATGAAGCCTTTTTGTTTTTTATCTCAATAATATTCTCACTTAGCGTCTGTTTCATACAACTTGCAAAAATAGTAATTATTTTTGATATAATAGTATAATTTTTTGCAAATTTAAGCAAAGAAATCTTTTTTAATCCTCCTAAATACAAAAATTTCAAAAAAAATATTCTCAAACCATTTTTTCTCTTTATCTTTGCAAAATTAAATAAGGTATAGTTTTTGTTAGAATTATTTTCTATGAAATCAAATAAAAAATAGATAAAGACAAGACAAAATATGAAAAAGACAATTTTTACACTAATATTATTGGCAATTAGTTTTGCCTTATCTGCACAAGAGAAAAAGACTTGGGCACCTTTCTATTTTTCTAAGGATTATGTTGTTGTAGCTGTTTGTGCTAATACCACAGATGAAGAACTTTTGTCCATTAGAAAGAATATCCTAAAGTATTCGTCTATTCGTTTTACTAATTTTGATGTAATTCGTGCGGGCGATGGGTCTATTTATTTTCTTTCTATGGAAGTTGATTGTAGGGATGGTTATAGTGGTAAGATTTCGCACGCTTTTGAGCCGGGAGACACTACATATTATGGCTTTGTAAGGGATTTTTCTTTGAATACTTATAAGAAACCATTTTTTATTGGCAATCTTCTCTCTCCTTATTCGGGTATTAATCACGTAGAAGAGTATATAAAAGAGAACAGTACAAAAGAAGAATAGATTTTCTTCCTTATAGACGCAATTTTCTTTACATATTATATATAGGTATAGTTATTCCATTGTATTAATTACCCTATTTGTTTTTGTTATCTCTATTCTTTTTTCTTTTATTTCGTTATTCCGAAAAAATAAATTTCATTTTTTTCTTATATTTTTTCTTTGTTTTAGTTTTTTTTGTATAAATTTGCAAAATGTTAAACTAATAAATTATAAAAGTATGAATACAAAATTTAACCATTTTTCAATTGTCCCAACAAATATTACAACTAAAAGAAGTAAATTAGTCAAGAGAATTATTTGTTCTGTTATTTGTTTGTTACTATCTACAAACATTTTCGCACAGAAAGACGTAACGAAGTTTTTGGGTATCCCTGTTGACGGCACTAAATCCGAGATGCGACAAAAGTTAATCAAAAAAGGATTTCAATATAACGCCAAAAACGACTATCTATCGGGAGAGTTCAACGGCAGAGATGTAAATATTTACATCGTTACTAATAACAACAAGGTTTATCGTATAATGGTAGACGACGCAAACTATACTGATGAGTCTCAAATAAAAATACGTTACAATAATCTTGTAAAACAATTTCTAAATAACGACAAATATCTACCAGTATCAATTGATACCATAGATGATATAGATATCTCATACGAAATGACTGTTTATAAAACGCAAATATCAGCATCCTTTGCACAATTGTCTGGAGATTTTGCCAAACTATACAAAACCGCACTCAATATGCAACAAAACAGCAACGTAACTATTGAAGACTCTACAGCACTTGCAGAACTTATGATAAATATCTGTGAGAAATATGGATACACATCGGAAAAAATGTATGACTTATCCGAAGAAGAACAAAGTTCATTAGTACAAGAAGTAATAATGAAAGAGTTATTAACTTTAATGGCTAACAATTCTGTATGGTTTACCATAAATGAATTTTATGGTAAATATGGCATAACTATGTATTACGACAACAAATACAACAAAGCTAACGGAGAAGATTTATAAACAAATAAAATAGTTATACGAAATGAAAAAATTAGTATTATTTTCGTTATTTATCATCGTTTTTGCCTCTTGTTCCAAAACTCTTGAGCAAAAAGCCACCACTTTGATTGAAGAAGACTTAAAGAAAAGTCTATATAAACCAGAATCATATCAACCCGTCGAGACAAAAGTAGATAGTGCTTTTTCTCCGTATGCAGATCCTCAATTTATAAAACAGGCTATTGAAATTTTTGATATTGCCGTTGAAATGCAACAGTTTCAGCAAACAATGGAAAACGCCAAATCAACTATGGATATATTCTCTCCTTCCGATTATCAGACTGAATTTTCAAAAAACGAGTATAACGAATCAAAGGAAGAGTATGACAATGCCAATTTTAAGTTAGAACGAGCAAAGAAAAGGTTAGATAAAAGAGTGGCAACATTAAAAAAATTGTTTGATGAGAAACCTAAATTTGTAGGTTACGAAGTCTATCACACTTATCGAGCCAACAATAACAGAGGTAATACCATTATCGCACATGCTTATTATATACTTGACAAAGATATGAAAAACATCCTTATTAGTTTAGATGAAAGTGATTTTAACTATACTAAACTGCAAGCTATAATCAAACAAATAAAAGATGAATTAGAAGAAGTGGAATAAAATTGTACCCATCTTATCTAAATTATCATTAATTGCCATGTCTTCCTTTGTTTCCTTATTCGTTGCGATTTGCATTATTACGATAATTCTATTAAAAAAACGAATTATTAGAGAATTTCGTCACGATTTTTATGCTAAAACAAAAGGGAAATTTGGAGAATATATTGTAAGAAAAAAACTTGAAAGTCTATCCGAAGAATATCATTTATTTCATAATATAATCATTCATAAAAACAATTATTCCACTCAAATTGACCATCTTATCGTCTCCATTTATGGTGTCTTTGTTATTGAAACAAAAAACTACAAAGGTAAAATTTATGGTAGCGAAAAAGCAGAATATTGGAAACAATTTATTTATGGTTATCAGTACCAACTCTATAATCCTATTAAACAAAATAATGCTCATATACTGACCTTAATGAGAGTACTCGGCTTTTCAAAGAAAGCATTTATACCTATTGTGGTTTTTATTGATGATTGTACGTTTCATTTGCATACAGAATCTACTGTTTGTTATTTGAACGAACTTATAAATACCATAAAAAGTTATAATACCAAAATATTAAATCCTCAAACAGTACAACTTATTATAGACAAACTGAATACGATCAATGCAGACACTTCGCTAACAGAAGCAAAACATATACAAAATACACAAAAGCGTATTTATGATTACAATCAAAAATTAAGAGAAGGTATTTGCCCAAAATGTAGAGGTAGACTTGTCCAAAAACGTGGCAAATACGGCACTTTTTTTAGTTGTTCTAATTATCCAAAATGCAAATTCACTTACAATATTTGATAAAAACAATTAGTGTCCGATAAATAATTCTTAATTTATTTTTAGTAAAATTCCAAAATAGAAAAATATTCTAAATCTCTTTTCTAAAAAAATTTTAAGCACTCGTTTTGTTATGATTTTTCTATCATTTTTCATTCCGTGAAACATTGCTTAAAATTTTACGATAGGGGAAATAGATCATTTTAAAGAAATAGAAATTCGAATAGTATCACATTTCGTCAAAATAAAATCAATAACCATT
>CAVGDP010000140.1:0-7816 GCA_963627985.1 uncultured Eubacteriales bacterium | reverse complement strand
TATTGATGTTATTCGAATAGTTATTGATGTTATTCGAATAGTTATTGATGTTATTTGAATAGTTATTGATGTTATTTGAATAGTTATTGATGTTATTCGAATAGTTATTGATGTTATTCGAATAGTTATTAAGTTTATTCGAATAGTTATTGATGTTATTCGAATAGTTATTAAGTTTATTCGAATCGTTATTGATGTTATTCGAATAGTTATTGATGTTATTTAAATGATTATTGATTTTATTTTTATAAGTACCGTAGTTATTTTAATAACTTCAAACATTATTTAGAGGATTAGTATAATAGGTAATTCATTTTCTGTAATTATTTCTATACTATTTAATAATACAGATTTCATTTCAAAATAAATCTTTTTATCAATATAATTTATATGCAAATATACGCCGTTTGCAATAAAATTTGTAATTTTGCAAATTCGTTTTAGAACTATAAAAATACAAAATATTATGATTAGTTTTATATCTGCATTAGTTTTATTAATAGTCGGTTACATATTTTATGGCAGAGTAGTTGAGAAGGTTTTCAAAGTTGATTATAACAGAAAAACTCCTGCTCTTGCTAATCCCGATGGAGTAGATTACATCGCAATGCCGTGGTGGAAATTATTTCTAATTCAATTTCTTAATATAGCAGGTACAGGTCCTATATTCGGAGCAGTTATGGGTATAATGTTTGGTCCAGCTGCGTTTATTTGGATAGTATTCGGGACTATATTTGCAGGAGCGGTACACGATTTTACATCTGCTATGATAAGCATTCGTCAAAATGGTGCTAGTCTTACTGAAATAGTTGGCTCACAATTAGGTAAAAAGGTAAAAACAATTATGTTAATCTTTACCGTATTCTTATTAATTATGGTAGGAGCTGTATTTGTATCTCAGCCTGCTGCATTGTTGCATGGTTTAGTACCAAGTATTAGTGTAGGATTGTTTAGTGCTATTGTGATTGTCTATTATCTTTTGGCGACATTACTTCCTATTGATAAGATTATAGGTAAGATATACCCAGTATTTGGTTTTGTATTTATCTTTATGGCTGTTGGTTTATTATTTTCTATATTCCGCACCAACGCACCTATACCCGAGGTTTGGATTGGATTAGGTAGTATGCACCAAGACGGATTTCCTCTTTTTCCTATGATGTTTATTTCTATTGCTTGCGGTGCTATTAGTGGTTTTCACGCAACTCAATCTCCTTTAATGGCAAGGTGTATAACTAATGAGCGATATGGTAGACGAGTTTTCTATGGTGCTATGGTTACAGAGGGTATTGTTGCTTTGATTTGGGCTACTAGTGGAGCTTCTTTCTTTGCTTCTATGTATCCAGAGTGTCCTAATGGAATTGTAGCCTTACAAACTTACGCCAAAGAAGGACATGAAATTGCCGAAATAGTATCTACAATTTGTAAAGGTTGGTTAGGTAGTGTAGGAGGTGTGTTAGCGATTATAGGAGTAGTAGTTGCGCCTATCACATCTGGGGATACAGCATTAAGAAGTGGCAGATTAATTATAGCAGATTTCTTACATTTAGACCAAAAACCAATCTTAAAGAGATTACTTATTGCAATACCTATGTTTGCAGCAACTTTACTTATAATGAGTATTAATGCCGATGTCTTGTGGAGATATTTTGCCTGGAGCAATCAAACACTCTCTATCTTCACATTATGGGCTTGTTCAGTATATTTATTCAAACATCATAGAAAATTCATTATAACCATTATACCTGCAATGTTTATGACTGCCGTTTGTACTTGTTATATACTCTATGCACCAGAAGGATTAGGCTTATCTTATCCTGTTAGTGTAATAAGTGGAGTTATGATGGCATTTATATTCTTAGGTATCTTTATTTATTGGGCAAAGAAGTACAGAAAGACTAACCCTATCTTAGAAGATTAACAAAAAACACGGGATTTATTCTTTTATGAACGAAGAAAAAGCATTACTTTTGGGAAGAGAGAAGATTGGCAAATTATTATTAAAGTTTGCCTTACCTTCTATTGCTGCTATGATAGCCTCTTCACTATATAATATAGTAGATGGCATCTTTATTGGACATTTAGGAGCATATAATATAGCCGGTGTAGGTCTTACGAGTCCATTTATGAATTTAGCTGCCGCCTTTGGTTCATTAGTTGGAGTAGGTGCGAGTGTTTTATGTTCAATCTATTTAGGTGAGAAAAACTATGATAAAGCACGTGTTGTACTTTCTAATGTTATTATATTGAATTTTATTTTAGGTTTGTCTTTTGCTATAATTGGTCTAATCTTTTTAGATCCTATTTTGATTTTCTTTGGAGCGAGTGAAAACACTTTACCTGCCGCAAGAGAATATATGAGAGTTATTTTGATGGGAAATATTTTCTCTCACATGTATTTAGGACTTAATTCAATATTAAGAGTTAGTGGTTATCCAGTAACTGCAATGAATATGACTTTTATCTCTGTTCTTATCAATATTATCTTGGCTCCTATTTTTATCTTCATCTTTGATATGGGCGTTGCGGGTGCCGCTTGGGCTACTGTTATATCTCAAATAATTTGTTGCTTAATATTGTTTTATATTTTTTGTAGACGAGATAGAGTTGTCTATTTAGAAAAGGATAAATTCTATTTAGATAGGGATATTGTCAAACGTTCTTTTACTATTGGCTCACCTAATTTCTTTACTAACGCAGCAGGATGTTTTATTGTTATGTTACAAAACTACAATCTATTAAAATACGGAGGGGATCTGCACGTAGGAGCGTTTAGTATCGTCAATCGTATAGCGTTTTTATTCTTTATGGTTATTCTTGGCTTATCTCAAGGGATGCAACCTATAGTAGCATATAATTTTGGAGCGAAAAACTATGCTCGTATGTGGAAAACATTCCGTCTTACAGTAGTTTTAGGTTTAACAGTATCCATTTGCGGATGTTTAATTTGCGAAATATTCCCTTATTCTCTAACAAGATTATTTGCAGGAGACAATTCATCTCTGGATAAAGACTTAATAAGTATAACAATTGAGGCTTTCCATAAAAATATGATTGCTTATTGGATAGTAGGTTTGCAAATTATCGGAACAAACTTCTTTGCTAGTATGAATCAACCAAAAAAGGCACTATTCTTATCGCTAACCCGACAAGCAATATTCCTTATACCAATACTATTAATACTACCACGTTTTATAGGAGTAGATGGTGTTTGGTTTGCTGCACCAAGTGCAGATATTTTGGCAAGTATGTTTACTCTATTTTTAATTCTTAGAGAATACAAATTACAAAAATCTACTTTATTCTAATATTCTATACCTATCAACATAACATACAACAACAAAATAATATCAAACGCCACAAAGAAATCTTTATTAAACAACAAATAAACTACATAACAACTTATGGAAACTATAATATTTGTAGCCTTTATTACTTATACTTTATTGCTATTCGCTGTAACTTATATCACATCAAGAAAAGCTGATAGCAAAGCGTTTTTTCAAGGGAACAAGAAGTCTCCATGGTTCGTTGTTGCTTACGGAATGATAGGTGCATCTTTGTCCGGAGTAACTTTTATGAGTGTACCGGGTTGGGTAAATGACCGTTTATTTACTTATATGCTCATGGTATTCGGTTATTTTCTTGGTTATTTGGTTATTGCCTTTGTATTGATACCTCTATATTATAAATTAAATTTGATAAGTATTTATAAATATTTAGAGACTCGTTATGGCAAACACTCTCATCGTACAGGTAGTTTCTTCTTTATGCTATCTCGTTGTTTGGGTGCAAGTCTTAGGATGTTTATCGTTATAATTGTATTGTATAATTTCGTTTTCAAGGGATGGGGATTACCTTTTGAATTGACCGTTATATTGTTTTTAACTCTAATTCTATTATTTACTATTCGTGGTGGAGTAAAGACGATTGTTTGGACTGATACTTTGCAAACTACATTTATGTTACTTGCCTTAATTATGTCTTTTGTTATGGTAAGCAACGAATTAGGTTTTTCTTTTGGAGGTATGATTAAGGAGATTACGCACTCTAATTATTTTACTTTTATAGAAATGGACTCTATGAGTAGAAATTGTTGGTGGAAACAAATACTTGGTGGTGCGTTTATTTGTATTGCTATGACAGGATTAGATCAAGAAATGATGCAAAAGAATCTTAGTTGTAAGAATATCAAAAGTGCACAAAAGAATATGATAACATTCTCTATTATTTTGTTTGTTGTTAATTTTCTTTTCTTACTTTTAGGAAGTGCCTTGTATATATATAAGAATCAAAACGGCATTGCAGCAACTGGAGACGCACTTTTCCCTGAGATTGCTATAAATTATCTACCTGGGTTGGCATCTATTGTCTTTATTATCGGATTAATATCTGCCTTATTCCCAAGTGCAGACGGTGCTTTAACCTCTCTAACTACTACTTTCTGCATTGATTTTCTTTCTTTTCAGGAAAGAACAGACAAAACAGAGAAACAAAAAACGAATATCCGTCATTTAGTACATTTTTGTTTTGCGTTGTTATTTACAGCAATAATAATATTCTATTATCATAACCAAAACGACCATCTAATTGATATTCTCTACCAAGTAGCAAGCATAACATACGGTCCATTATTAGGATTATTTTTCTTTGGACTTAGTAATAAAAGAGTAGTTAAGGATAAATATGTTCCTTATGTTTGTATTATTGCACCTATTATTTGTTTTATTTTGAACAATAATTCTAAACAATGGTTCCATTATTCATTTGATTTTGAATTATTAGTACTTAATGGATTGCTTACCTTTTTGGGTTTATTATTGATTAGCAAGAAACCTACCTCAACTATCAAAGAATAATTCTCCTCTATTCCTATTTTTACCTAAATAATCATTTCTTCTCCACTATTATATAAGATAGAACTAAATCGTCCTTTTATGGAAATAATATGTGATATTATTTCCATGAAATCAAATATCATCAGAATAATATTTGATTTTATTTTCAGGACTATTGAGTTTATTTTGATAAGTGCCGTAGTTATTTTGATAAGATATAATCGTACTAAAATTTTATTTTCTCAAAAATATTCTATTTCACTAACCAAATATTTTGTTACTAAAAGAATTTTTCCAAAATTATAGATAAATTTCTTAATATCAATTCTCTAAAAAATTATTAATCTTATCTATTCATCAAAAACTTATTTTCTTAAAAAAAGAAAATGAAGTAACTCTCTTTTCTTTAAGAATTACTTCATTCTAATTTATATTTAATTTACTAACAATTAGTTATCATTCGTATTTATTAGATAAGTCTAAAAGTTAATTCCTTTTTGTCTGTATCTGCACTAATTTTAGATGCATCCATTTTGATTTTTGCTCCGTCAAATAACTTATCATCCAATAAAAGCATTGATAAACGATTAGTAACTAATCTTTGTATTGCACGCTTTATAGGTCTTGCTCCCAAAAGGGGGTCATAACCCTCATCGGCAAGATAATCTATTGCTTCGGGTGTGTATTCCAAAGTAATGTTTTTGGATTTTAGTGTATCTAACAAACGTTTCATCTGTAAGATAACTATCTGTCTTACTTGTTCTTTAAACAATGGTTTGAAGACTATTATTTCGTCTATACGATTAAGAAATTCTGGACGAATAGTTTTCTTCATCAATTCCCTAACCTTATTCTCTGCCTCATTCCAATATTTATCGAAATCATTACTATGTTTCTCTATTGCCTCTTGTAGAAATTCTGCTCCCAAGTTACTTGTCATTATTATGATAGTATTTTTGAAATCAATAATTCTACCTTTACCGTCCGTCAGACGACCATCTTCTAATACTTGCAATAGTATATTGAATACATCCTTATGTGCTTTCTCTATCTCATCAAGTAATATTATCGAATAAGGTTTTCTTCTTACTGCCTCGGTTAGTTGTCCTCCTTCCTCATAACCTACATATCCCGGAGGTGCTCCTATTAATCTTGATACCGAATAGCTCTCTTGATATTCCGACATATCAATTCTAACCATTAAGTTCTCATCATCAAACAATAACTCAGCCAAAGCTCTAGCCAACTCCGTCTTTCCTACTCCTGTTGAGCCAAGAAAAGCAAACGAACCGATAGGTCTTTTCTCGTCATTCAGTCCTGAACGACTTCTTCTTATACAATTTGCAATTGCTTCTATTGCTTCGTCTTGTCCTATCACACGTTTTTTCAATTCTTCCTCCAAATGAAGCAATTTTTCCTTTTCGGAGGTCATCATCTTCGCAACTGGTATTCCTGTCCAACGCGAAACAACCTCTGCAATTTGATTTTCATCTACCTCTTCGGTTATCATAGGTTGACCACTTTGCAAGGCAGAGAGTTGTTGTTTGTATGTGGTTAAATCTTTTTCTGCTTGCGGAATTTTACCATACCTAAGTTCTGCGACTTTGGAGTAATCACCCTCGTGTTCTGACTTTTTGGCTTGAAGTTTATAATTCTCTATCTTTTTAACTTCGTCCTGAATAGCATCAACTAAATTTTTCTCATTTTTCCATTGCTTTGTAAGAGTATCTTTTTGCTTTTGCAGTTCATCAATTTCCTTTGTAAGTTGTTCAACTTTAAGATTATCGTGTTCTTTTTTGATAGCAACTCTCTCTATTTCTAATTGACGTAATTTTCTTTCCACTTCGTCCAACTCCTCTGGTGAAGAGTCTATCTCCATACGTAATTTTGCTGCCGCCTCATCTATCAAATCTATCGCCTTATCTGGTAAAAATCTGTTAGTTATATATCTGTTAGACATTTCTGCAGCACTCACTATGGCAACATCTTTGATCCTAACGTGATGATGTACTTCGTATTTTTCTTTCAATCCTCTCAAAATACTAATTGTATCTTCTACGCTCGGCTCATCTACCATAACCATTTGAAATCTACGCTCTAAGGCTTTGTCTTTTTCAAAATATTTTTGATATTCATCTAATGTTGTAGCACCTATTGCCCTTAAATCACCACGAGCCAAAGCTGGCTTCAAGATATTAGCAGCGTCCATAGCACCTTCACCACCTCCTGCACCAACAAGTGTGTGTATCTCATCGATGAATAGTACAACGTCTCCATTTGCTTTAACTATATCATTAACAACACCTTTCAATCGTTCCTCAAATTCACCTTTATATTTAGCACCTGCAACCAAAGCACCCATATCCAAAGAATACAATTTCTTTTGTTTCAAATTTTCGGGTACATCATTTAAGAATATTCTTTGTGCAATTCCCTCTACGATAGCAGTTTTACCTACGCCAGGCTCTCCTACCAAGACGGGATTGTTTTTTGTCCTACGTGAAAGAATTTGCAAAACTCGTCTAATCTCTTCATCTCTACCGATAACGGGATCTAATTTATTTTGTTTTGCTCTATCAATCAAGTTAATAGCAAACCTTTCCAAATTCGGATAATTACTGTTTTGTGTGTTATAATTTGTGTTTTCCATATTCTTTTCCTTTCTCCTTTCATTTTGATTAAATGTCCCCAAACAAAATTCATACAACCCTATATTTTTATGACAAATTGTCTTATTATTAATTACTTACAGACAAATTGACATATTTATTAGAATATTTCTAATTGATTCTATTTTTTGAATATCACAAACAGACAAAATAGTATCTAACTTTATCAAAATAACTACGGCACTTATTTTAATAAAATCAATAACTATTCAAATAAAATCAATAACTATTCAAATAAAATCAATAACTATTCAAATAACATTAATAACTATTCGAATAACATTAATAACTATTCGAATAACATCAATA
>CAVGDP010000139.1:0-3496 GCA_963627985.1 uncultured Eubacteriales bacterium | reverse complement strand
ATAAATCAAAGGGCTGAAATCTGTAAAGAAATCAGCCCAAATTTTTATTTTATCTATAAACTTTTACCGGACACTAATAATTTTTTTTGCACACTACTTAGTCAGAGTATGCAAGAATACAAACAAGTAAGATAAAGTGAAAAATGAAAAAGGGCGATAGGGAAAATAGAATATTTTTGAGAGAGGAAATTTTAAGAGGTAGTGAAAATGCTGAAATATTCTGTCAGTTTAGTTTGATAAAACGGCACTTTTTTGAAATATGATCAATCAGTAGGTTACAAAGGTAAAAAATGAGTTTTTAGAGGTTACACCTTTACTTCTCAAAAATAGCGAATAGGGAAAATAGAATATTTTTCAAATGTTAAAAACTGACACTTTGTTTAGTTCTCGTGGTCTAATTTATCGATTATGTCTGCAAATAATCCGCCTATTCTTAATTTTGCAAACGCCGTTTCTTACCAAATCCGCCGATATGCATGGTATCCGTACATTATTATTTGATATTTTTCAGCAGATATACTATATGCTTTACAAGTCTGCCTATTAAGATTTCAAAATTACTTATATGAAGATAGTGACGATAATAATAAACATCAGATTCAAATTGCAGATCTCTAAGTTTACGGTAGTTAATATTTTTACCGGTTGTTGCACCATGAAAGTGTATCACACAAACTTCAGGGTTATAGTAAACTTTTTTTTCGATTTTTGCCATTCTTTCCGCAAGTATCATCTCTTCTGCATATAAGAATGTATTTTCGTCCATCATTCCGCATTCTTTATAATCTTTGGAGACGACTATAAAAAAAGAACCCATTACCCAATAATGATAACCTTCCTTCGCTTTTTTAGCATAGTCTTTTTTGAAATACTCCGTTTTCTTTTTTTTACTAAGAAACGGTGAAAATAAATACATCCAAATATATTTATCGGCAAAAGATATAAAAGTCGCAGGACTTTGGTAATCTCCGTCAATACCTCTCACCATAGGGCCGATAATACCAGCATCCGTATGTTCTTTAAGTTTATTTATGAGTTTTTCCACTACATTATCATCAACAAACCTAATATCATTATTTGTAAATAGAATAAATTCCGGATTGAAATATTTTTGTGCAAATCTATAACCTATATTGTTACCTTTGGCAAAACCTGAATTTTGCGGGTTATTTATTACATATATTTTTGTGGCTAAATCAACGGCATCGGTGTCAGAATCCATGATTATTTGTGCTGATAAAGATGATTTGTATTGCAGATTACTTGTGTCTGTCGCTCCATTATTGACAATGATAATCGTGTGCGGAATTTTAACTTTACAAAGTTGATTTTTGATAAAGTCAATTGTCATACGCTCGCTTTTATACGCTACAATTATGATAGCCAATGGAATTTTCATTTTAAAATACTTAATAAAATATTCTTTCAATAAGTAATTACTACACCGTCCCGCAAAAAGTATGTAAAACTTATTTGTATTGCTTTGCAAAATTACTCATTTTTTTACAAAATATTATCTTTTCAGAATTGAAAAAGTGGTACTGTCTAGTAAATGTGTGTAAAATTTTTTAATAGATACTACCGCAATTATTTATTATTTGCTTTCAATAGCAACAATAGATTTATTTTTTATACTGCCGTATAAACTGTTCTCACTGTTGTTTGAAATTTTATTTTATAACAGAATAATTACTTTTCTTAAAAATCACTTGTACAATTATTTCCTCTTTTCAGTTAACAAATCGGTTTATTGATCTTCCCGTCTTTTGAGGATTTTTTCTCTCACAATTTCAACACCTTCCCTTATTGTCGGTTCCTTGATAATATACAGAGAAAGAAAATAAGCAATTGTCCCAATAAGAGCCATAATCATTATTTTAGGAAGATATCCTATTTGAATTTTATTAATAAAAATCAAAACAAAACTCATAACCACAACGGCGAGAATATATTTCAAATGATTCTTATCTATTAAACTCAAATTTAGATATTTTCTTCCCAAGATAATCATTGAAAATGTAACTACAAACTCAGTAACCAAATAAGCCATAGCTGCTCCGTTATAAGAGAATAAAGGTATCAAAGCGAAACATAATAATAAGTCTGTAATACAACCCAATATAACACTTTTTATAACAACGTCTATATGCCCCGATGAATACAAGACTTGAATACCTATAACTCCCGACAAAGCAATAAAAAATATTGTCATAGCCATAATAATACTTACGCTTACAGAATGCACAAACGATTGTCCGGCAAACAATGGTATTAGGTAAGGACTAACAAATATCAACCCAATACTTAACGGTAAGGCGAACATAAAAGAAAAATTATACGACTTTTGTGCAAGTATAATAGCCTCATCTTGTTTATTATTAGCAATTAGATTTGTTAGACGTGGCATCATAACATTAGACAATACAGCAACTACACTTACAATAGCACTATTCAATTTCATAGAAGCAGAATAATATCCTACGGCGTTATCATCTTGTAAGAAACCCAAAATAACAGTATTCAATTGAATATAAACTCCTACCGCTACATTGTATGCAAATATTTTTAAGATAGGACGTAAATGTCTTGTGAGATTTAGTTTCTTGAAGTCTATGTTTTCTTTGTGTATGTATTTTCTTAGTCTAAAAAAATTAAAGATATTACCTCCTAACACGCCAAATACCATAAACAAGGCATAGAATATAGTATCTTGTTTGGTTTTAACGAATAAAAATAAATAGACTATACTCAATAATCTAATACAAACTGCTCTTATTGTTATATATTCAAAATCTTCTATTCCTTGATAAAACCATTCGCAACCAATAGTAGTAAAGATTATTGCTAAAGATAATAACAAGAAAACAGGTAAATCTGCTACTATCTGTGGAACAGTTAAGCCGAGAATACCAACAACTAAATATCCTAAAATACTAAGTAATATATGCAAAGAAAGTATTTCCACGACAGTGGTATTCATTTTTTTGGCATCGTCTCTACATGCTGCTACTTCTTTTATAGCATACATAGGTATGCCGAGTGAAGTAAAAAGGATAATATATTGTATTATACTATAAAAGAAATTAACGTGTCCAATACCATCTGATAACAATATACGAGAAGCGTACGGAAAAGTAATCAAGGGTAATAAAACATTAGTGCCTGTATTGATTAAGTTTAGTATGTAATTAACTTTTATACTACTTGCCATAAAAAGATAGATTGGTATTAATTTGCAAAGATAAGAAATTATTTTTGAATAAATATTTATTACTGTCCTCTAAAAGTAGTTGCATAGATAAAAAATCTTGCAATGTTTCACGCTCCCAAAATGTTCTATTTTCCCTATAAGGTCATTTTTTAGGGGTATATTTTGAGTAAAAATTGGCAAAATTTTCACCTTTGTAATTATTTAATTATGTAGTATTTAGAATAAGTGCCGAAATCATCAAAATAGTTATTGATTTTATTCTAATAGTTATTGAAGTTATTCAAA
>CAVGDP010000138.1:0-6530 GCA_963627985.1 uncultured Eubacteriales bacterium | reverse complement strand
TATTCAAATAAAATTAGATATTATTTTGATGATTTTTGCATTTATTCTAACTATTATATAATCAAATAATTACAGAGGTGAAAAAATTGTCTATTTTTACTCAAAAATACCCTTAAAAAATGACCATATAGGAAAAATAGAACATTTTGGTTGCGTGAAACATTATAAGATTTTTTATTTATGCCACCACTTTTATCGGACAATAATAATTTTCTTTGTAAAAATATTTTTTATAGTTACTTTTTCATAAGCAATAGGGATTTTTCTACTTTTCTAACAGATTGATAATAGAATAATCAAAACTACGGCAGTATGAATTCGTCTTTATTCTTATCAAGTGTTTGCAGTGTTTCATTTGTTATTGTATTAACTAAATGAAAATTATAGTCTCTTACACAACGCAAATAATTATCCGAAAAACCATACATTTTTCCACTCTTTTCACTCTCTTCCCAAAGTATATTAGCCTTATAACCAATGTTTTTATTATAAAATTCTCTTTTCTTGTTTTCTGATAATTTCTGCAAAATCTCACTTCTTTGCCTACGAATATGAATAGGAATCTTACCATCTATCCTATAAGCCTTAGTGTCAGGACGATCGGAGTAAGTGAAAACATGAATAAATGCTATCGGCAAAGAAGAAAGGAATGTGTATGAATTATTAAACTCCTCCTCCGTCTCGGAATTGAAACCTGTCATACAATCTATTGCAATAAAAGCATTTGGCATTAAAGATAATATATAAAACACTTTATCCCTAAATTCTTCTATTGTATAATGGCGATTCATTGCTTTCAATACAGTATTACTACCCGATTGGAGCGGAATATGAAAATGTGGCAAGAAAGCACGAGAAGATGCACAGAAATCAATAATATCTTTTGTTAATAAATCTGGTTCAATACTTGATATTCTGTATCTTGGTATATTCGTTTTATTATCCAAAGTGCGTATCAAATCTATGAATTTTTCGTTATTATGTTTGCCGAAATCTCCTATATTTACACCTGTTAGGACAACTTCTTTTTTATTCTCTTTTTCTAATATTTGTGCATAACTAATAGCATCCTTTATACTGCAAGAACGAGAACGCCCCCGAGCAAAAGGTATCTCGCAATAAGTACAAAAATAATCGCAACCGTCTTGAATTTTCAAAAAACCACGTGTCCTATCATCGAATGAAATACTTGGCGTAAAGTTATTTACAGCGTTTATATCAACTACTGCATTAATTCTCTTTTTTGTATTGAGATAAGATTTGACTTGTTTGAGTAATTGATTTTTATTGTCGTTACCTAATAAAATATCAACACCTTCTATGTTCGCCAATTCTTGTGCATTAATCTGTGAAAAACAACCAATTACTGCAATTACAGCATTTGGATTTATTTTGTGTGCTTGATGAATTGCGGTTTTGCATTTCTTTTCTGCAATAGAAGTAACTGTACAAGAATTAATAACATATACATCGGCTTTGTCCTGAAATGATTTCTCCACAAAACCATCATTTACAAACATTCTCAATAGATGAGAACTTTCGGCAAAATTCAATTTACAACCCAAAGTATGAAAAGCGATTGAGAGCATATTTTATTGTTTTTTATTCATTAGAGTAAAATTAGTTTCCTTATTATAAATCAAAGAAATAAAGTCAAAAAAGGAAATCACATTATCATTCGTTATTATCATCTAGCATACTAATAAATTCCTCTTCTGTTATGATTGGTATACCTAATGTAGTGGCTTTTTTCTTTTTTTCTGGACCCATTTTCTCCCCTGCTATTAAGTAATTAGTCTTTGATGATAAACTACTTACATTCTTTCCACCATTGTTTTCAATTAGTTGTTTCAATTCCTCACGTGAGAACTTCTTAAATACTCCACTAACAACAAAAGACTTATTATTTAACTTATTTTCAATTAGATTATCTACGATTTGAAAACGCAAACCTATTTGTTTTAGTTTTTCTATTTCCTTCAAATTCTCTTCGTTATGTAAATATCCAAAAACACTTTTCGCCACAATAGAACCGACATCCTGGACATCTTGTAACTCTTCTACGGAAGCATTTATTAGATTGTCTATATTTTTGAAATGTTTGGCAAGTGTCTTTGCAGTTACCTCCCCTACATATCTAATACCCAATGCAAAAAGTACTCTTTCAAAAGACACTTGTTTGGATTTTTCTATGGCATTAATAATATTCAAAGCACCTTTTTCTTGTATGGATAATTTGTGATTTTCGTCTATTTGGTAGGTATCTACAATTTGGCTTTGAGTTAAAGTATATAATGAGTAGAAATCTATAACTTTTTTTGCATCAAGAAGATATTTCATCTTTTCTCCACCTAATGATTCTATATTCATTGCTTTTTTGGAGATAAAATGTTGAAAACGCCCCAATATTTGTGGTTTGCAATGATTATAATTAGGGCAATACCAACCACTTTGCTCTTCCTCCTTAATCAATTTCGTACCACATTGCGGACAAGTGTCTATAAATCTTATTTTTACTAATGAATTATTTTTTTCTTTATCTTTATCGTGTTTGCACTCCACAATTTTTGGAATAATCTCTCCACCTTTCTCTATTATTAGAGTATCTCCCTCACAAATAGATAGTTTTTGCATCCATTGTTCGTTATTAAGTGTTGCTCTCTTAACAGAAGTACCCCCTAACCACACTGGTTCAAAATTTGCAACAGGAGTTACTATCCCTGTTCTACCTACTTGATACTCTACGCTTAATAATTTACTTTGTGCTTGTTCGGCTTTGAATTTAAAAGCAGTAGCCCAACGAGGAGATTTTGCAGTTGCTCCCAATTCTTGCCAATAATCAATGTTATTTAATTTGATTACAATACCATCTGTTGCGAAAGGAAGAGAAAATCTTTCTTTTTCCCAATAATTAATAAACGCCATAATATCATTTATATTCTTTGCAACAGAATAATATTTCTCTACCTTAAAACCCCATCGTTGTGCATCTTGCAATCTTCCAATATGCGTATTTTGTTTTAAGTTATCACCAATCAGATAATACAAATAACAATCTAATTTACGCTGGGCAACCAATTTAGAATCCTGTAATTTCAAACTACCTGAAGCAGCATTACGCTCATTAGCAAATGGTTCCTCACCGTTTTCTATTCTTTTTTTATTAAATTCCTCAAAAGCTTTATGCGGAAAAATAACCTCTCCTCTTATTTCAAAATCATTCGGATAATCAGTCCCTTGCAATCGTAAAGGTATAGATTTGATAGTTTTTATATTATCCGTAACATCATCTCCAATAACACCATTCCCACGAGTAGTTGCACGAATCAATCTACCTTGTTCATAAAGTAAACTAATTGCTAAACCATCGTATTTTAATTCGCAAACCCACTCCAAATCAAAACGTTGCAATATCTGACTTGCTCTATCTACAAAATCTATTATTTCTTCTTTGGAATAAGTATTAGATAAAGACAACATAGGATAGCGATGATTGACTTGTTGAAAAGATTTATTTATCTCCCCTCCAACTCTCTGTGTAGGAGAAGAAGAATCGTAAAATTGCGGATATTCTCTCTCCAAATTTTCTAATTCTTTCATCAAATTATCAAATTCTATATCGCTTATAGTTGGTTGATCCAAAACATAATATTGATAATTATATCTATCCAAACTATCACGCAACGTCCTTATTCTATTCTCTATCTCCGATATAGAATTATTAAATGATTTATCATTATTCATTTTTGATTTTTGAATTTTTATAGTTTTGAAAATATCTATCTAATTTCACTCTTCTCTACATAAAACAAAACTTTAATCAAATCTCCCCTATTGATTGATTATATATTAATTACCTACTCTCATTTCTTTTTATATAACATCCATTTCCTCGTGATTAGTTGTGTCCTCTTTTGCGTATTCATCCACAATATGTTCTCTTTTTGCTTTTCTTAATGGATTCGCTTTCAAAAGATCATATTCTTTTCTATTGCGAATAATATCAACAGCCAAATAGACAGCATTACGATAACTTTGAGCAGATGCTTTATTCTTGCCTGCTATTTCGTATGCAGTACCATGTGCCGGAGAAGTTCTCACGTATGGCAATCCTGCGGTGAAATTAACTCCTTCGGTAAAAGACATTAACTTGAAAGGTATCAAACCTTGATCGTGATAAAGTGCCATAACTCCATCAAAATCATTCATTGAACCATTACCAAAGAAACCATCCGAAGGATATGGACCAAATGCCAATATACCTTCATCAAAAGCCTGTTTGATAGCAGGTGCAACAATCTGATCATCTTCCGTACCAATCAAACCTCTATCTCCCGCATGTGGATTAAGTGCAAGAACTGCTATCTTTGGCATCCGTATTCCAAAATCTCTTTTCAGTGAATAGTCCATTACACGAAGTTTTCGCATAATCAAATCTTGTGTAATAATATTCGGTACTTCTCTTAATGATAGGTGATTAGTCATAATTCCGATATGAATATTCCTACAAGTCATTATCATTAAAGAATCTTTTGCTCCAAATTTTTTGGTCAAATATTCTGTATGACCTGGAAAATTAAATGTATTACTCTGAATAGCCTTTTTATTTATCGGATTAGTAACAATCGCCTCTACCTTACCATTAATTACATCTTCACAAGTCTTATCTAATGAGAAAGCTGCCAAACGTCCCCCAATTTCAGTAGGTTGTCCTATGTCTATCTTTACTTCATCTTGTATGATATTCAATACATTAAACTTGTTTTTCTCTGCTTGTTCTGCTGAACGTATATTAACAAAAGTGAAATCATTCGCTCCTATTAGTTTCTTGTGATAAGATAATATCTTAGAGGACCCATACAATATAGGAGTACAAAGATCCATAACTCTTTTATCTGAAAAACATTTCAGCATTACCTCATACCCAATACCATTTATATCTCCCTGTGAGATACCTATTTTAACAGGAATATTTTTGTTATTTTCCATAATTTCTACTCTTTATTATTTGCAAAATTGTTTCAAAAAAGCATCCATAAGTCTTAATCCAAAAGCAGATGCACCTTTATTTCTATAATCCGTTTGCTTTTCTATCATAGCAACCCCTGCTATATCTAAATGAATATAAGGATAAGAAGTAAAATACGATAAAAACTTGCCAGCCGTTATCATACCTGCGTAATTTTCACCAGAATTCTTTATATCGGCAATATCCGAAACTATCAAATCATCATATTCACTCCAAAAAGGAAATTCTGCAATACGCTCATAAACAGATTCTCCCATATCTTTTAGTGTTTGCATATAAGATTTTGCATCTTTTTCTACTGCCGCAATACCAAAAGGACCAATAGCCCTTGAAGCTGCACCGGTAAGAGTTGCCATATCAATAACTAACATAGGATCTACATGTTTGGCGTATGCAAGTGCATCGGCAAGTATCATTCTCCCTTCGGCATCTGTATTAACTACCTCCACATTAGTACCATCGTACATATTGATTATATCACCACTACAATAAGCATTATTATTTGGACGATTATCTGTTGCAGGAAATAGACCTATAACGTATAAAGGAAGTTTTTGCATTGCAATACAATAAATTGTACAAGCCATAATTGCAGCTCCTGCCATATCGCTTTTCATGTCATTCATATAATCGCCAGGTTTGATATTCAATCCTCCTGTATCATACGTTATTCCCTTACCTACCAACACAATAGGTTGTTTATTAGTAGCATTTTGTGGTTTATATTTCATTATACTAAATGTAGGTTCATCCACACTACCACGATTAACCGCCAAAATACCCCCCATTTTCTCTTTTTCTATCTTTTCTTTATTCCATACATCTATTTCAATACCAGATTGCTGTGAAAGTTCAGTAAAGTACTTTGATAGATTAATCGCATTAATCACCTCAACGGGTTCATTAATCAAATCTTTTGCCTTTTCGCACGCTAAAAACACAATCTTATTCTGATTAATATCCTTGTCGTCTATATCCGTACCAATAATATGTAGATTATCAAAAGGATGGATCAAACGAGATGGGTCAGTTTTGTATTTATCAAAGATATAGGAACATTCCATTACACCTTCAATAAAAGCAAGTATATTTTCCTTTGAAGATAAGGTACAGAGTTGCAAATCTTTAATAAAATTCTTGTCGCATTCTCTCAAAACCTTACCACCAATTCTGCGATACAATTCTTTTGTAAAATTATTGTCTTCTTTTTCTTCTATAATAGCGACTAATACAAAGCGATTCAAGAGATTAAATACAAAAAATTTCTCCTTGTTCTGTTCATAATTGGAAATTATATAAGAAGTCTCTTTATCACTCAAGTTGTTTTTTAGCGAAACATCTAAATTATTTGTATTACAAAGTATTAACAAAGAAGTATCTTGTCTAGTTTCTGTATATTTATCAATATTTATCATAATACTTATTGTTTTTTGTGTTTTATATTTTTTAATCGTTTTTTTTAATCTGCAAAAATACAAAAATCTTTTTATTATTTCTTTAT
>CAVGDP010000137.1:130-6897 GCA_963627985.1 uncultured Eubacteriales bacterium | reverse complement strand
ACAATCTTGCCAACGGCAGACCTACATAACCCAAACCAATAACGGCTATCTTTATTTCTTTCATTGTATTATCAATCTTTTATAATTTCTATTAGATCTGGTGTAACATACGAAGTTGCTACCGACAAACCTGGTATTTGCAAAACAATACGTTTATGTTTTTTTCCTTTAACTCTTAATAGCGTCCCCTCTACTCCGTCAAAAATTCCACCAACTATTCTTACTTTTGTACCTTTCTTCAATTCTATTTCTTCGGGAGCAAAGTATACAATATCATCATCGTAATGTGAGGCAACTTTGATAAATTCTTCCATTTGTTTATTCGGAACAATCTCTATCTTGCGTTTAGTACCTTCTTTGCGAGTAAGAAAATAAGTACTATAATTATAATTGAGCAAAATATCTGCTTTGAAATCCTCAATTTCTTTCTTTGTGGAATGGACGAATATCAAATCGTTAATCGCAGGTAGAAGTTTTTTCTCTTTTTTATGTTTCACTACTTTGATTTTATAGCACATTGGTATAAAATTCTCAATACCCCTCTCGTCCAACAATACTTTTACTTTCATTTCTGAAGAAAATATAGTTTTCAGAACGAACCACGCCATATCTTGATTTTTATTTATTTTATCGTTATCCATAATTATTTTTTTGGTTTAATATTTATTTTTGTTCTGTTTTCATTAATTTCTTTTTATGTTACTTGATTTGTTATTCTTTATTAATGTTATGAAATTCTTTATTGATGTTATGAAATTCTTTATTGATGTTATTAAATTCTTTATTAATGTTATTAAATTCTTTATTAATGTTATTAAATTCTTTATTAATGTTATTAAATTCTTTATTAACTTTATTTGATTCTTTATTAATGTTATTAAATTCTTTATTAACTTTATTTGATTCTTTATTGACTTTATTATTTCTTTTTTGTGATTATACGTTTTTCTCTTTCTCTTATTTGAATTTACTAATTAAGTAAGCAAATTCCCTTTTTATATCTTTATTCAAATAAAGTATATTATAGACAGCTTCGGCAATAGGTATATCGCAATTACATTGCGTATTAGCTTCATGTATGCTTTTGGCTGAATAATAACCTTCGGCTATCATCTTCATTTCTAATTGTGCCGACTGCACACTATAACCTTGTCCTATCATTTGCCCAAAAGTGCGATTACGAGAGTGTTGAGAATACGCCGTAACTAACAAATCACCCAAATAAACTAATCGTTTGACATCTCTTTGTCGTGGAGCAATTTTGGAAAGAAAGGTATTCATCTCTTGTAAAGCATTAGCGATTAGGACTGCAACAAAGTTATCTCCATAACCACAACCAAAGGCAATACCAGCAGCCATAGCATAGATATTTTTCATAACCGCTCCGTATTCTATGCCCTCTATATCATCGCTTAATATTGTCTTAACAAAAGGACAAGAGATAATATCGGCAACTTCTTTAGCCAAAGCCTCATTATGAGAACCGCAAGTCAAATAAGTTAAGTGTTCCTCGGCAATTTCTTCTGCATGAGAAGGACCACTAATAACAACTTGGGAAGTAAGTGGTAAATCGTATTTATCTTTTATAAAGTTGCTAACTATTTTATTACAAGAAGGTACAATACCTTTAATTGCGGAAACTATTTTCTTTCCTTTCAACTCCTCTTTGGTTACATTTTGCAAAGAAACTTCCAAGAAAGCTGCAGGAATAACAAAGAATAATATGTCTGCTTCGTTTATTACCCTATGAATATCATTGGAAATAGTTATTTTCTTATTATCCAACTCGCAATAACGCAAATACAAAGCATTAAAACCGCTCTCTTCTATACTATCTTTTATCTCTTTCTCTCTAACCCACCAAAAAATATGTTCGTGAGTTGTAGTTAATATTTTAATAATAGCGGTAGCCCAAGAGCCACCGCCAAATACCGCTATATTCATTATATTATAATCCTAAAACTTTTCTTCCTTGATTGAATCGTACATCAACAGGTATTCCTTTGGAATTAATCTTGTCCAAATCCTTTTGTAAGGTCTCCGATATTACTGCATTTGCTTTGGAATATTTTGTTGCTGCTACCATATCGCCATTACCTTCCATTTCTATTAAGAACTTCGCCCAAGATTTGATACATTGTTTTGCTTTTTGATAATCTATTGTATAGATACCATTATTATCACGCACGAAAGCACCATTCTTCTCAAACCAATTGAAGCACAAAATATTTGCTCTGCCGTGAGCCTCCGTTACACCAAAACGAATAGAACGGAAAAGACCTGCAACGTATGTAGCAATACACTCTTCCTCGGTCAAATCTTTTACTTCGCCCTTCTTTATCAACTCACTAATCATATACAATCCTAAAACATCCGCTTTAGCCTCTTCATAAGCAGAATATTCACTACCTAACGCCTTTCTAACAGGAGTAGTAGAGCCGACAACATTCTTTATACCCAAACCATGAGCAACTTCGTGGAAAGTAACATTAGAAAAGAAGGCATTAAAATTAACTTGTTTCATTTGTTCTGCGTTCATTACTTGCTTTGCAATAGGAACAACTATAGCATCAAACTTTGCCTGCATTGCATTCTTTAATTGCAAACGGCGAGAGCCTTTTTGTAGTTGTACTTTTTCGTCATTAGGTAGATTAATTGCAATAGTCTTACCTGCAGCATTGCAATCTCCTCCATAATATACAACATCATAGACATTCAAATCGGATTCTGTACCGGGTTTTTCTTGTTTGTATTTAGCATCAACTGGTAAATTCTTTTGTAATTCAGGTAAGAATTTGGTGTATTTAGATAATTTCTTACTCCATTCTAAATCCTTAACCAAAACAAATGCTTCGAAGGAAGTCTTCAACCCAAATAATTCATCGTCATAGTTTTCTATTGGACCAACAACGAAATCCAAATTACTATCTTTCATATCCATCCAAGCCATATCCGATTCAAAGTATTGATTTGTCTTCAAAGCGATTATTCTCTTCTCTAAATAATTCTTCAAACCTTTGTTTTCGGTTATCTTTGCAGCCTTTTCCATTAGAGCAATAGCCTTATCCAAATGCTCTTTATACTCTTCATAGTAACCTTTTACGTAAAGTTTGCCATCATCTCCTCTTTTGATAACCGTATATTGAGAATTCTTATTAGTATCACTCAAAGCCTCAAACTCTTCTTTGGTCATATCTGCAGGATAGAAATTAACGCCCGGCTTTTTTACCTTTGCGTTGTGTACAAAAGGCTTCCAATCTGCCATTCTATCCCAAGGACCGTAATTAATCAAAGCAAACTCTTTTTGCCATGGGTCTGTTAGGGAAAGCATTTCGTTTTTGTCTCCATACGCTTGTAACCAATAGATATCATCCATTATTTGTGCTACATCTATCATTAAACCTAATACCTCTTTTTCACTCTTTGATAGAAAAGAAATATCTGTCTTTAACTCTACTTCTGAATATTGTTTAACTTTTTGTTCTACTGTCAAAGTCATATCTTTAACCTCCTTTGTGCTTTGTTTATTGCACGAAGAAAATAGTGCAACAAAAGCCATACAAACTACTAATACCTTTTTCATTTTTGTATTTATTTTAATGTTATTTGTTATTTCAAACGTGCAAAGTTACAAAATTTATTATGAATACCTATTCTTTTTGTTCGAAAGATTTGTCTTACTTTTGGTTATTTAACAATTCCCAGAGACTTTTCGCTATCTGCATAGAAGCACCCGCATTACCTAATTGTTTTCTTAAAATAGAATACTCACTTTTGATTTTATGCCGATATTCTTCATCAAAAGTTATTTTCTTAAACTCTTTCTCCAAATCTTTTTCATTCCAAAGAGATTGTAACAACTCCCTAATCGTCTGATGATTGAGAATAATATTAACTAATGAAATATATTTGATTTTAAGAGCGTACTTACCTATAAGATAAGTTATTTTGGAAGTCTTATAACATACTACCTGCACAAGATCAAACAAAGCTGCCTCCAAAGTTGCCGTACCCGAGGTAATCAAACCGCAATGTGCCACATTAAGTAAATCATACGTCCTATCAAAAACTAAATGGACGCTTTTGGATTGAATATATTTGCGATAATAATCTTCTGTAAAAGAAGAAACACCGGCAATAACAAAATCAAATTGTGGATATTTATCTGCCAAGCTTGTCTGTACGGGCAACATCTTTTTTATTTCTTGTTTTCTACTACCAGGCAAAATAGCAATTATAGGTTTCTCCCCAAGGTTATAAGTCTTTAAGAAATTATCTTTATTATTTGAATTATGAACAAAGATAGATATTTCATCCAATAGAGGATTGCCAAAATATTCTACACTCGTTCCGTATTTAGCATAGAAAGGTTTTTCGAAAGGAAGAATAACGTATAGTTTATCTATTATTTTTCTTATTATTTTTATACGTCCCCGTTTCCACGCCCATACTTGTGGTGAGATATAATAAAAATTCTTTATATTTTTGGAATATGTAAATTTAGCAATACGTAAATTAAAACCCGGATAATCTACAAATATCATACAATCGGGAGCAAAGAATAGAATATCTTTCTTACATAATTTTATATTATCTAATACCTTTCTCAAATGTATAGCAACCTCAACAAAACCCATATACGCCAAGTCCTTAATATGTCTAACGACTTGCAAACCTTCTCTTTGCATATTATCCCCACCAAAACCGCGAAAAACAGCTTTAGAATCAAAATGCTTAATGTTTTGCATAAGCAGCGCAGCGTGCTTATCCCCCGACAATTCTCCCGCTATAATATAGTATTTCATAATTCTTATTAAGTCTTTCTTAAATATCTTCCTTATAATATATCAATCCGTTAGAGTGATAAATAATTATACTTCATTAAAATAGCAATTACACCTCCCAAGGTTATAAGTAAGGACAATACCGCCCCCATTACTGCTTTGTGTTTCTCTTTCCGTGCAAAATATCTTAAAAGAAATATTTCGGGCAAAACAGCAAAAATATACATTTTGGCATTTAGAAGCAATTCTATCCTTAGAAATCTCTGTAACAATAATATAACTAACGCCGTTATCACCGTTAGTAATAAACAACTAAGAAATCCATTTAGTATTTTGTTTTCCTTGAACCACATTATTAGATATTCTCAAATCTTTGTTTATACATATTTATATATTTCCACGCCGTAAGATCTATTTGCATAGGAACAATAGCAGTATAACCCTTTTCTACTGCATTCCAATCGGCATCCTCCCTATCGTCTGTGCAATGGTATTCGCCTCCTAACCAAAAAATTGTGTGTCCATCGTCTTGCTTTTGTTTATCAAACTCTTCCGTCCAATAACCCGTTGCTTGATGACCTACTTTGATGCCTTTAATCTTACCCGAAGGAAAATTAACATTCAAACAAACACCATCGTCCAGTCCTTTGCTCATAACATCGTTTATTATATTCTTAACATAACTCTTACATTCGTCCAAAGACGCCTCTTTATCATTATCACACAAAGAAAATCCCACACTTACCACATTTTCAGCACAACCCTCCATCACTGCAGCCATAGTACCAGAATATATTGTATTAATAGACGTATTTGCTCCCATATTGATACCGGCAAATAAATAATCCGGGCGACATTTAAGCACATTATCAAATCCCATCTTTACACAATCCACAGGAGTGCCCTCCAAAAAATATTCTTCATAGTTTTCTTCTTTGCTAACTAATTGCAAACTCAAAGGCTTACCCGTTGTAATGGCATGGCTCTTACCACTCATCTCTATCTTTGGTGCCACCACCACCACTCTACCTAATGGTTTCAAAATATCTATTAATAATCGTATCCCTTTGGCTTGATATCCATCGTCATTAGTTACAAAAATTAATGGCTTATCTTTCATTTCTATCATAAATTTTATTAAAACAAAAGCAAAAATAATAAAAATCTTTGTCTTAAAAGCAAAAAAAGAAGTATTTTTGCAAATTATTTTAGAAAACACTATGGTAAAAAAACTGATACGTATACCAATTAACTTATTAATGAGTATAAAAAATCCTTTTATACGTTTTCTTTTTGTAGGAGGAATAAACACTATCGTAGGTTATACTCTCTTTATTTTATGCCGTTGGGTTGGTATGCAAAGGGCTATTGCTGTTTTGGTATCAACTATTTTGGGGGTATTATTCAATTATCATAGCACGGGTAAGATAGTTTTCAATAATCGTGGGTATAATGTCCTTGTGCAGTTCTTTATAATTTATGGTATAATGTACGTAATCAACCTAATAGAATTGCATTATTTGGCTTTAAGTAGCCTTTATAATTTATTTTTTGATATAGATAAATCTAATTGGGATTTACTTACTCGTTTTTCCATTGATTTGGATAAGGCAGGTGATGCTATTGGGCAGTTAATTGTCGTTTTACCTAATGCTATAGTTACATTTCTTTTGAATAAAACCTTTGTTTTTTCGCAAAAAAAACGCAAACAGCAATAATATTCTTCTCTTTATCCCATTATTTAGACAAAAAAATGGGATATTTTAGCAAAAAATAAGTATTTTCTATATCCTCATAACGATTTAATATAGAGTAATTAAAATAAGTACTAAAATTATCCAAATGGTTATTGAAGTTATTTGAATAGTTATTGAAGTTATTTGAATGGTTATTGAAGTTATTCGAATGGTTATTGAAGTTATTCGAATGGTTATTGAAGTTATTCGAATAGTTATTGAAGTTATTCGAATAGTTATTGAAGTT
>CAVGDP010000136.1:0-4627 GCA_963627985.1 uncultured Eubacteriales bacterium | reverse complement strand
TTAAAGAAAATAATATTCTAATAGTATCGCATTTCATCAAAATAAAATCAATAACTATTCGAATAAAATCAATAATCATTTGAATAAAATCAGTAATTATTTTGATGATTTCAGTACTTATTCTAAATACCGTATAATTAAATAATTACAAGAGTTTAGAATTTCTCCCTTTTTACTCAAAATATGACTACCGAAAATGACCTTATAGGAAAAATAGAACATTTTGGGAGCGTAAAACATTGCAAGATTTTTGTAGTTTTATGATAAATCTTGGTAAGAATTATCTTATCTGCAGACTTTTAGCGGACACTAATAATTTTAAATAATCGTAGAGAAATATCGGAAACGCACTGAGTATAGAGACAGAACAATCGTCTTGTGAAACATATTTTAATAACTGATTATGAAAGATGTTTTGTTGCGAAATCATCGCTTTACTAACAGGATAAGCGTTGATACCGTGACAGATAAAGTTGGCTTTCTTAATATTTTGGTCTTTGAGTTCTTGCCAATTTTGTTTGACCTCATCTGTATTGTTATTAGTTGCTATGTCTATAAAATTCAGACCGGGATAGAAAGAGAATTTTGCAGCTATTTGCTTAAATCTTCTACATTCTTCTCTTTTTATGGTATATGAGTTATAATCACTATCAGGCAATTGTTTGGTGTAACGTATAGCCTCTACCATTGGGTAACTGATATATAACTTTCCATTATCGCTTTCGTGATTAAAGAAGGAGAGCATTTCATCAAGTTCATTGTTCCATTTGCTTAATCGGATTTGTTTGTCGCTGATATGAAAATCATAATCAAAAAACAAATAGATTTCGGAGAAACTAGACTCTAAATAACCCTCCAATGTCTTGTCATTGCGTTGTCTGTATGTTTGTCTGAGAATATAGAACAAATCCCAATCGTTTTCTTTCAATTGTTTGAATAAGGAGTGGAACGAAGTACCAAAAGTAAAGCAGACAATTGATTCAGCTTTGAAATACAATTGACGCAAGGAATTGAATATTCGGGGTTCTCGCTTCTCTCCCTCAAAGACGAACAATATCATATTTTGAAAGTACCTCCTCTATAAAGTCGTTCTATATTGGCAAAATTCAAATCCTTATCAGTGCAATCGGCAAGCGGTTTTATTTTGTTGTCGTTTAATATAAAGTTGCAATCCGGACGGAGTAAATCATTAGTCATCAAGTAGGTATTGTGAGAAGAAGTAAATATTTGGCAGTTTTGCAAACTAAACAACCTTTTGCAGACCTCAAAAGATAATTTGAAATGATAGAAAGCATCGAATTCATCAATAAATACAAAAGACGCTTTGTCCATTTTTTTAGTCCAATAATAGAGTAGTTCAAGCGATTTAGTTCCGTTGGAAGCGATAAGAAGAAAAGGAATCTTAACGCCGTTGATAAGGCAGAATAGATTTTTATCGTTAGCATCCTGCTTTGCAAAGGTGAATTTCTGCCCACTTACCTTATTTAAAAAATCAGAAAAATCCTCCGTTAAATTTTGTTTAATAATATATTCTTCCAGTGCAGTTGCATGGTTCTCTAATCCTATAAATTCATTACCTTCTAAACTTCTGAACCATAGCATACGATTAGCAAAATCCTGCAACTTTAAAAGAAAATGCCCTTGTTCAAGAGGATAAGAAAGGAGAATGAAATTGACAATAGAGACGTTGTTTACGCTATTTTCCAATTTCTCCCTAATTGCGTCATTATAGATAAAGTATTCGTTATTAATGCTGATAAAATCGCCTTGTCTTTTGAAGACCATTTGACCGTTATTTAACAATTGCTCATCCGTTAATTTGCCTTCTATCGTTTTGCTATATTTGTATTCAATTATATCTTTACCGAATTTAAAAGAATATTCAAATTCTACAGGAGACTGCATATTACCTGCGTACACAAAATTGGAATCATAATCCAGTTTTTTCATATTTTGTGTCAGATGATTAACGATATCAAACAACACGAGAGAAAAACTTGTCTTACCCGATCCGTTAGGACCGTAAATAATACCATTTTTTATTATACCGTCCTTGATAACATGAGTATTGAAATCATAGACGCTCGTCTTGGACAGATTCCATTCTATCTTTTTGGCAAATCCTCTAAAATTTTTAACAGCAAATCCTTGTAGCATCTCTTATTAAATTTTTAACGGTGCAAATTTACAAAAACTTTTTTATATCAACAATATCTGTCTTTTCATTCCATAGACAGGAATAAATAATGACGGACACCTTCACGGGAAACTACGCCTCATATTGTTGATTTGTCATAAATATTGTTAAGGATTAGGGGAAAGATTACTATTATTTAAATTTTTTCTTGTATTCTCAAATTTATCATTTGTATTACAGTATTTGCATAAAGATTATTGAGAACTTTTGTAGAAATATCGAACCATGTGTAAGGATGAGTATAATATATAACATCATAGCCATATTGTTGCAAGTTTTCTACCTCATGACATGTTCTACCGGTTGTCCGACATGTACAAATTATAATGTCGCAATTCTGTTTAACAAAATATGGTAATGAGTCAAAAATCCTTGAACATGGGTCGCCTTGCGTTTCTATACCTATGGTGATGTTGTTGTAACGTAATATAACTCGTTCATCTCCATTGCTATTATTACCCAATCTTGTTCCTGGAATTTCTTTCGCCCCATTGTTTAATAAATCATCAATAACTCTTTTTAAAGATGAAGTCTTACCTATATTTGCGGTACCTATATTTGCAATAACTAATTTTTTCATTTTGTTTGCTTTCATATTTTTATTATTAGTGTCCGCTAAAATATATCTATGGATACTCGTATTATCAACTATTCAATAGTCTAATAATAATATGTCTTGCTTCTTTTGGAGATTTTTCCCAATAATGACTTTCTTTGATTTTCTTTTCTCTTTCTTCGTCTTCAAATCTTTTCTTTCTCACCACTGCTGGCGACCCGTAAGAGATTGTATAGGGCGGAACGTCGTGTGTAACTATACTTCCTGCTCCTATTACGGCACCATCGCCTATTGTTACGCCTTGCCTAACAACGACATTAGCACCTATCCAAACATCATTACCTATTGTAGTTATTTTGCCAAAGGCACATTCATCGCTCAACCTTGGAGAAATAGATGGATACCTATAAGAATGTTCCATTCCACCTATCTTTACCGTAGAGGCTATACAAGTATAGTTGCCGATAGTGGCATAATTGATTACGCAATCAGAACCGACGTATACATACTTTCCAATATTGCAACCTTTGAGAAATGTCCTACTTTCTATCTGTGAGGAGAAACCTATCTTGTTGCGTCGCAGAAGGAATTTTAGTTTATATTTACCCCCCCCCCTCAGAATTTTTTTGAAACTAACAAGCAAGGACTTATCTATATCTGCACAACCCAACACTTGCCTATAATGTTCCAAATACTTCCTGGCTATCGTCTGCCAACGGAACTGCGAGAAGTCTACTCCTTTATTATTATACTTGTCTCTATTAGTAAGAATTTCCTTTAAGGCTGAATAAATATCTTGATCACTAAACGGATTAACGCCTATCCCGACCGATTGGTCAAATAAACCATCTATTCCCTGCCCTTTGGTATAGACGACGGCTAAGTTCTGCGACAAAGCCTCCAAATATACCAAACCAAATGTCTCGTGTATGCTCGGCATCGCAAAGATACTATTCTCGCACAATATCTCGCTAAGTCTTTGCTTGTCGTTTATCCTTCCTAAATAATTGATAGTTGTTTTGTTATTTTCTATTATCTCGTCTATCTCGTTGTCTGTCTGCTGTCCTCCGCCTATGATAGTTAGTCTTACATCTAAAAAAGAAGGATCTTGTTGTAGTCTTATCACCGAACGAGCCAAACGACAGACATTCTTATTGTTTGTGAAGTTTCCTATATAGATTATTCCGTGTCCTTGTCCTTGTCTTTGATCTGTTTTGATATTATCAAGAAAATAGTCTTCAATACCATTTGGCAACAATACGAACTTGTATTTTATCTTTGGTATTATATTTCTTACAGCTCTATGGTTCTCAAACTTCTCTTTCAGTCCCTCGGATATAAAGAATATCTTCTCTGCGTTCAACAAAATTTTTCTTGCGTCCTTCCAAGTATGCGGTAACTTATCCAAGAAACCATTTATATCTGTATTGCGAACCGAGACAACGTACGGCAAATGAAACTTCTTGTGTAAGAAGTATGCTTGTCCTCCATCGGTTAGCAATGTTGTAGCGTGTACGAGGTTGAACTGCTTTATGTCTATGCTCCTCAATAAAGCCCGAAATACTCTGCGTCTTTTGATATGATAGACATAACGATGAAAAGGTTTAACAACAGGGGCATAAACAAATCTCGTATGCTCTGTCTCCCATTCATTTTTACCAATAGACTGTTTGTTCTTTATCCTTATCGGGTTGAATACTGTCTGTTCTACGCCTAATTTGTCTAACTCTTGATAGAGGTTAGCGTGGACTTTTGTCTCGCTGAAATCGTTTGCAATGTGTAGAATTTTCATAGGACTTCTTATTTTATTAATCCTATGATATCTACTTTGCATTCGTTGCGTTTTTCTTCTTTGCGGGAGAATGCGTAGACAC
>CAVGDP010000135.1:0-3550 GCA_963627985.1 uncultured Eubacteriales bacterium | reverse complement strand
AAGTTATTTTGATAACTATTGAAGTTATTTTGATAACTATTGATTTTATTTTGATGACTATTGATTTTATTTGAATAACTATTGATTTTATTTTGATGACTATTGATTTTATTTTAATAACTATTGAAGTTATTTTAATGATTTTAGTATTTATTTAACTATTATATAATCAAATTATTACGAATATGAAAAAATTGCTCATTTTTCGTTAAGAACCGTCCATAGAAAACGACCTTATAGGAAAAATAGAATATTTCAGGGGTTGGAATTAGTATATAATTTTTGTGTTTTTATAGTTGATTAGAGTACGAGAATTATCTATTTTGATTACTGCAAAGATTAGTGTCCGATAAAGTTATTTGTATGAAAATTATTTACTTATCGTCTTATTATTATCGGACACTAACAAAATAATTGCTTATTTCTTGGAAATGTTTGTGGATTTTGTTTTTTAGGTTATCAAAAATCCTCTCCGTTGTTCTTGTTTGCTATTCTTTTATCCAAGCACCCAAAACTTCTCCAAAATAAACTGTGTGAATACCTGCTTTGAGTGTTGTGGTGTACATTCGTTTTGGCGTATCGCTACGAAAATCTTTTTCATTTTGATGAAAATTAGTTATTATCTCACACTCAATCACCGATTTGGCTTCTAAAAAATATGGCGTACCATTACTTGTGTAAGCAACATGCAAACCTAACGCTTTTGCTTTATCAATATCTCTTCCGCTGTTTGTACCCATAAATTCTGCAATCTTTGGATCATCAAACTCCATAATAGTAAAACGTGGATATTTCTCCATAAACGAATGGGTGTATCTACTTGGTGCAACGTAAACTATAATAGTCTGCCGATCGTAACCGAGATAATTACCCATAGCACCCCAACCTATTGTCATAGCATTATACGAGGTCGTATCGCCAGAGGCAAGTATCGGTCCACGAGTAAAAAACTCAAAGGCATTGTCCTTAAAGTCTGTTTTGAGGTTAACAGATTTGAAACCATTTTCTTCTTGTGCCATAATGTTCATTGTGTTAGAGATGGCAAATAATATGCTTGCCATTAGGATTATTCTTTTCATAGTATTTTTGTTACTTTTAACTTAAAAGATATAAGTGGCGAAACGTTAATTTCAACCACTTATAACGATGAAATGAAAACTGTCAAATTTTTTCTTTATCATTTATTTGCTATTCGGTAGGATTAACCTTTGGAAAAGAGGTATCGAAACTCTCAAACATAGGTTCACCGATAATATGTCTCAAAAAGTCCTTATACATATCGGTAAAAACGAACTTATTAGCATCGAAATATTCCTCAGGTAACGGACGATTACCGATTTTTCCCATATCAATAGAAGAACAATTATATTCCTCTAAATCATCATAGGAGCAGACTTTTTTTAATACGGGCATCTTGCCATATTCTTCCCTTAACAACAAATCAACTGCTTTATCAGCAAGGGCTTGTGTTAAACGGCGGTCGTATTGTCCGCACATACCCGAACGAGGATAATAACCTGTCATTTGGGCACGAGCATCTATCTTCAATTTGTGAGCAATCTCCGAAGCGATCGTACCACATACTCCACCCAAACGTGCATGCCCGTACTCATCTTGTTCTGTGGAGGCATAGACTACATCGCATTTGCCACTTTGTTCATTATACCATCTAACACCTTCAGATACCGGTATTATAAGACTACGATTAGGCGATTGTTCGTACGTACGAGCAACAATGTCAAAGAATTTCTCTTTTCTCTCCTTTGTCATCTCTACCTCGGGAATTAAAGATATTGTACTACCACCGAAAGTTCCTGCACCCGTTAGCCAACCTGCATCTCTACCCATTACTTCCATAACCATTATACGTTGATGCGACTCGGCAGTTGTTTTGATTCTTGCAGCAAATTCTGCTATTGCTTTGGCAGCAGTAGGAAATCCCGGACAGATAACAGCATCTGTTTGTTTGCCTTCAAAAGAGTGCATCGTTAATGTACGCAAATCGTTGTCAATTGTTTTTGGAAAACCGATAACAGGAATACCTTCTTGTTCATATAAACGTTTTGCGGCACCATTAGTATCATCTCCGCCAATAGTTACTAAAACATCTATCTTGTAGCGTTTTAAGTTTTTCATTACTTGCGGAACTCTATCCTCAGGATTCTTTTTGGAAGGAAAAGGATTAGTCCTTGAAGATCTCAATGCAGTACCTCCGTATAAACCATTATAAGGGCGATTAGTCAAATCAATAATATCACCATCACCTAATAAACCTTTCCAACCTGTGCGTACACCAAAAACCTTGAAACCTAACATTAAAGCACGATTTCTTACACTTTCTATGCTAGAATTAATTGCCGGAGTATCGCCTCCGCCAGAAAGAATCGCAAGTGTCTTACCTGCAAATAATTTTTCTATTCTCATTGTATTATAGATATTTTATTTTCTAATTAAATTATTTTCGATTAATTTCTTTCTACTAATTATGTATATATTATAATAAAAATTAGTCTCAACGAAAGATTGTACAAAATTATTAATTTTTTTTGATATAATACTTTTAATTACTAATTATTTTGAAAATCTTTTCACAAACTTCTCTATATATCTCATTATATTATTAGTAGAGAAAACGATAATATTATTTATTTTCTTCTATTTGAGTAGCTAATTCCTTGTACCAATCTTCTCCAAAACGGCGAATAAGAGCGTCTTTGCAATTCTCATACACGTGAATATTCTCCTTTTTGCCTTTTTCTATGGCATCTTTACAAACTTCCCAACGATGATAATTCAAAGCCGTCATCTCGTCATATTCACTAACTCTAATAGGATAGAGATGACAAGAGATAGGTTTCAGAAAATCAATCTTTTTCTCTAAATACAATTTTTGAAATACGCAAAACGTACACCCATTTTCGTTTTTGAAGGCAAAAACACAATCTTTCTTATCTACGATTTGCGTAACCAACTCTCCATCGCAATCCAAAGTAAAGAAATTATGTTCTTCTATGATTTTTTTTGCTTTTTCCGTTAGATAGGGTAGGACTTTTGGTAATAAATTGGCAATAATTCTCTTCTCTTTCTTACTAATTGGTGCACCATAATCACCTTCTACACAGCATTTTCCTTTGCATTTATCAATATCACAACAAAACATTTCTCTTTTAATATCATCGCTTATGATACTATCGCCAACTATTAACATATTTGCTAAAAATTTTTATGCAAAGTTACAAAAAAATCCATTATAGTCCCTTAAAAATAAGGTAAGAGGATAGGAAATTTGCATATTAATACGATAGAAAATACTAATAGTTCGGAATACGAAAAATGGTAGTTTATTTGCTCGGATTTAGGATAAACTCCAGAAATTTATACCAAATTTCAAACTTCCAAAATGTTCTATTTTTCCTATAAGGTCATTTTTTAGGGGTATATTTTGAGCAAAAATGGGTAAATTTTCACCTTTGTAACGATTTTATTATATAATAGTTAGAATAAGTACTAAAATCATCCAAATAGTTATTGAAGTTATTTGAATAGTTAT
>CAVGDP010000134.1:0-3494 GCA_963627985.1 uncultured Eubacteriales bacterium | reverse complement strand
AATAGTTATTAAGTTTATTTGAATAGTTATTAAGTTTATTTGAATAGTTATTAATACTATTGGAATAGTTATTAATGTTATTCAAATAGTTATTGATGTTATTCAAATAACTACGGCACTTATTTTGATAAAATCTACTATTCAAAAAATCTTGTATTCTAAAAGTATTCTATTTTTATTATTCGTTATCTTCTAAATATCACAAAGATTGAGAATTAGTGTATCTTGCAAATGCCAACCAATAGAAGTTAAGGACAAATCTTTATTTAGCAAACCGCTATCAATCATTTTTTTGCAATTATTTCTAAAAGTATCTACATATAACGGAAATCTATCTTCTACAACTCTCAAACTCAAACCATTTTGCATCCTGGCAGACAACATAACATATTCCTCAAACTGCTCTTGTGTGGAAAGAATTTCTTTTTTGCTAAATCCCTTGTATTGTTGCTTATGATGGATCGATTTTGTTTCGTCTTTATTGCCTCCTAAATAGTTGTTATTATGATATTTATTCATATAATAATCCATATAAGCGAACACATCATTTTCATTCCACATCCTAATATTTTCCTTATACGAATGAGCACCCGCTCCTATACCCAAATACGGCTTAAAAGTCCAATAAGTTGAATTATGTTTGGACTGAAATCCAGCTTTTGAATACGAAGAAGTCTCATAATGAATATAATTATGTTCTTGTAAGAAAGACATAGTATAATCTAATTGAAGAATAGATTCTTGTTCGCTAATAGGTTGATATTTACCCTTCTGAATAAGTTTATAAAGCATCGTATTCTCCTCAATCATCAAGGTATAACAAGAAATATGAGGCAAATTGTAAGCAAGAAAGATATCCAAATTATTTTGCCATTTCTCCATAGAAGAAAAAGGTAAATTGCTAATCAAATCAATAGAAATATTCTCAAAATCAGTCTGTAAAGCATTCTCAATAGACTTTCTCGCCATAGCAGAAGTGTGCGAACGATTCAAAAAACGCAAATCCTCTTCATCGAAACTCTCAATACCGATACTTAATCTATTTATTCCCAAATCTTTTAGTCCCTTTACATAATCCTTTTTTGCATCCTCTGGGTTAATCTCAAAAGTTATCTCCTCTATTTCGCTTAAATCGTAGATTTTCTTTATCTTATCAAGAATCTTTTCTACTTGTATGAGAGTCAATAACGAAGGTGTTCCCCCTCCGAAATATATTGTTTGAAGTTTCTCATTAAGGAAAGTCTTTTTTTCCTCCAATTCTACTAGCAAACTATTAACATACAAATCCTTATCTACTCGTTGTGCTATACTATAGAAATCGCAATAAATACATTTGTGATGACAAAATGGTATATGTATATATAAAGAAGACATAATCTAAAATTATATAGATATTTTCTTATTTATTAATAATTTACACAAATCAACTAATGTTATTTTTTATTCAACTCAATACGAAAAGTAGTCCCAACATTGATAATAGAGTTCTTAACATAAATTTTACCACTATGATACTCCTCTATAATACGTTTAACTAGCGAAAGTCCCATACCCCATCCACGTTTTTTGGTTGTAAAGCCCGGCTTAAATATCTTACTATATTGACGAAAGAACATACCTTTGCCAGTATCTGAAATATCCAAATGAATATGCGATCCCATATCTTTTAATGATATTGTTATCGTCCCATTACCTTCCATTGCATCAACTGCATTCTTAATTAAATTCTCTATTGTCCATTCTAACAGCGGTTTATTTATAGGTAAGACAATAGGTTCGGTTAATGGTATATCAACTTTAATAATTACTTTCTTCGGTATACGCATCTGCATATAGGAGACAATATTGTAAATAAGAATAGTTATATCTTGCGGTTTAAGATCTGGTTTTGAGCCAATTTGAGAAAATCTCTGCGATACAACATTCAATTTCCTAATATCCTTATCCATTTCTTTGCACGCCTCTTGATTATCCGGGTTCATCTTTAATAATTCTATCCAAGCCATAAGTGAAGATATCGGCGTACCTAATTGATGTGCAGTCTCCTTACCTAATCCTACCCAAACTTTGTTTTGTTCCGACTCTTTGATTGTTCTAAATATCATAAAAAACATAACAACTGCTATCATCAAAACAAAAAAGTACAAAAGAGGATAATATTTCAAAAGAGTAATCGTGGGACTTTTCTTGTAATAAACATATCCCGTCCTGCCATTTACCATAGATATTTTGATAGGTTGCGATTGCGAAGTCATATCTTCTATTGTTTTGGCTTTCTTTTCGTTGGAAAGTTTATTCAGGGGTATATTTCCGCAAGCAAATATCGTTGTATGAGTAGAATCTGTTAGAATAACGGGTATCAATATCGTATTTTCTGTTATTTCGTCCAATAAATTATTACCTAACTCATCAAGAACTTTTTTTATATTCGTATATGCTTCACTTGTTGTGTAATAAAGTTTGAACTTCATCCCATAAACTTCATATTCGAAGGGTTTTCGTTGCGTGAATTTCTTCAATAAATCACCTGCTAACACAGTTTGATTCTTCTCTAAATTAATATTTTGCGTAAAAGTTATATTATTAAATTCATCGGTTATTATTACGGGAATAGTTTTGTTGTCCATAATAATTTTGGTATAGAAACTCAACTGCGGAGAGTTCAAATCGGCGTCCAAACTCTGCGACATAATAATCTTATACGCCTCTATAAATTGTTGTAATCTATCTTGCTCGTCCTCTGTAACTTTATTGTAGAATTCTTGTGTATGTTGAACTAAATCACTTTTGTTACTAATTGCTTTTGCCCACAATTCAACCTTCTGCATTTCGTCCTTACGAAATTTTTTTATAATAGTGTTCATCGGAATAAACAACACAAAGGCAATAATAGAGCATCCTAACAAAATCCACCAAACAATTCTGGGATAACTTCGCAAATTTTTCATACAAATACTGAATAAAAAGCGAAGTCTAAACAAGATCAGACCTCGCAAAAAGTAATTCTATTTTTTTGTAATCAAAAAATAAATCTTTCTTTTCTTACTATCTTAATATTTCTCTTTGATAGTAGTGTGAAGACTTGTAAGCGTCACAACTCTTCGACTGACAGGAGGTCAATCCTATCAAAACAAATGCTATCAACAGCAAACTTACAACGACTTTTTTCATATATTCTTCTTTCTTTTTATATTGTTTCTATCTTTTCTCGTGTTTTTCTTCTATGGTAAAACACTAAATCCAGGTCTTTTATTCTTTTTGCAAAGGTATATTATTTTTTTTATTTAATTAGTTTTTTTCTCTTTTTTTTACAAAATAATTTATTTTTTCTCCGTTTTATTAGTTATTTGCTTTTTGATTTTTTCTGTATTTTTACTTTATTTTCTTCTCTCTTCTACCCTTTTATTTTAATAGTTTGCGATAGGAGTAAAATAACTTTAATACTTATTTTAATAACTTCAATAACTATTTTAATAACTTCAATAACTATTTTA
>CAVGDP010000133.1:0-3261 GCA_963627985.1 uncultured Eubacteriales bacterium | reverse complement strand
ATACTCTTTTTTATCTCTTAACTTGTCTATTTTATCTAAAACGAGACTCTATTTGGATTCATTTATAGAAAATAAAACACAAAAGAAATAAAATTTAAAATAAACTAATTTATTAAATAAACTTATAAACTACTTTGTATTAATACGATAGGTAATATCTTCTTTGTCTCCATTCTCTTTAATAAGCAATAACTTTTGATTAGTATGCTTACTTTTCAATCCACCTAATTCTTCCACGTATGGACCAACCTTGATATAATCAAAATTCTTTATATCTACTTCATTACTAATCTCTTCTCTCCCTGTATACCAAGCAGTACGGAGATGAAAATACTCTTTCACATACTTCATTAACCTATCAACCTCTTTTGTATCATTATCTCCACCCATTAATGCCACACAAGTAATCTCTCCTTTATAAATATTCACAAGATCTGTTATGGCACTCTCATCCAGTACCTCCCCAATATCTTCCCATAGGAATTTAGAATGACATCCTTTGCAATGTATAGGACACATTGTTAGGTTAATAGCCAATGTTATTTCATCTGGTATCTCTTGAAAAACAATATCGTAATTATAGAACTTTAACATCCTCTACTGCATCCACTTTCTTATCCGTAGTAGTATCAACGTCTCTTTCTTCTTTGATATAATAACGTCTGCGTGCTTCTTGTTGACGTGCAAGAGAGAAATTAGTTATTCTTTTCAAGTAACCGATAACCCTCGTTAAGTAATCAATATTTTTGGAACCACATTTTGGACACTCGTGCAAATAGCGTTTATCTATATGTCCGCAATCATTACATATTGTATTAGGAATATTGAAAGTAAAATAATTACAACCCTCTTTTGCGGCGATACGTAGGATTTGCATATATTGTTTCTCTGACAAATGAGACTCTAAATTCAAATGCAAAGCAGAACCACCTGTCAAATGTTTGATATATCTCTTACCGTGCAAACGTATCTTATCTATGATATTCAACGAATCATCCTCAACAATATAGAAATATGAATTATAACAATCTCTAAACGTCTGATAACCATCTTCTTTATCCCATTTAGCGTGCTTAACTCCTACATTCTCTGCAGGTATCATCTCACAATTAAACATCAATTCCTTACTGCGATACTTCTTATTCAACTTCTCTACAATACCCAAAATATCCGCTACAAACTTTTCATAATCAAGGTTATCATTTATCTTTATACCCAAGAACTGTGCAGCCTCTACCATACCATTAACGCCAATCGTTAAATACTGACGTGATAGATTAATATATCCTGCACTAAACAAAGGTAGCATACCATTACTATATAGTAATTTCAAATTCTCATTATAACCTGTCTGTACTTTATGCATCAAATCAACAACACCTTCAACAAATTGCAAATAAGGTATTTTGTTTTTTATCGCATATTGAATACAACGATTCAAATTTATTGTCAATACACTCTTACTACCTGTTGATACACCTCCCGCACCTAATGTGTATGAAAAACCATTATCCTGTATCTCATTTCTCAAACGACAACAACTACTCAAACTATCTGCATTATCCGAAACATACGTAAAAAATGAATGTCCTTTGGAATACATCTCCGCTGTAAAGTTTGCTGTGTCTTTGTCTCTATAATCCTCTCCATCAGTTAATAATGCCATAGTCTCCACAGGAAACGTCAATACACACTTAGTCCTCTCTTCATTAAACCACTGCATAAAACGTTTCTGTAACCAAGACAAAGACTCCCAATGAGGACGTGAACCATCTGGGAAAAAGAACTCTCCGAACAAACTCTCGAAGTAATATTTATCATAATACGCTACATTCCAAAACACAGCTTGAAAATTCCTTGCTCCCGTAGGTTGATTGATAGAATATACTATTTGTTCAAAACAATCTGTTATAACCTTATCTAATGTTCTGTGTTTAAGTGATAAATCTACTATCTTATCTGCATTCATATAATAGTCTTCACCGTATTCTTTCTCTATGAAATAATTCATATACATTAAGAATTCTGGCGTAGCACAAGCACCACTCAACATAGAAGACACCATAAAAACCATATTGATAAACCCACCACAAAAAGACTTCAAATTAGTCGGTGCTTTGGAGTTACCACCAATAGACGCTGTACCATTCAATAGCCACGGATACATAGTTATAGAAGCGCAATAATTAGCAAGTGAAGTCTCATCATTCTTATATATAAAATGATTTTCTAATAGATATAAATATCTATCCGAGAAATCTTTACCATACATTTCCTTTAATCTATCGGTTAGCATACGCCTATTGAGACGAATAAAGTTTTGTTTTGGCAATTCACCTATTAGCGTTGCAATATTCTTACTTTCCACATTAGCATTTGCATCGAATTTGCTACCCGTTGCTGCATTTTCTGCTGCACAATAAGAGAGCAAGAATTTCAATTTACTAGTAGTTTCTCTGTCCTCTTGATGACGCTGACGATACAACATATAAGACTTAGCAACAGCGTAATATTTTTCTGCCATTAAGGCAATTTCAACCTGATTTTGTATCTCTTCCACGGTCATCATATCCTTGATATTTACCCTTGAAAGAATCTCTGTTAGGTCGTTTTCTGTTGCATATCCGCCGATAGATAGAAAAGCCTTTCTGATAGCATTTTTAATCTTATCTATGGAGAAAACTTCTTGTTTTCCGTCTCTTTTTACTATGTGTAACGTACTCATTGTGTGGTTATTTATCTAAAGTATAACATTTAAGACATATAATTTTTATATGAATTTTCAATACTACAAAAGTACACATAAAACTTAATTCCTCCCCTCAAAAAGTATAATTTTTTTCAACAAAATATTGTTAATAATTGTAGCGTTGTCTTTTTCAATAGTTTAATTTTTACTTTTTGTGTAGTTTTTTGATTACTCTATTTTATTTTTTCAAATCTTTTTTCGTACTATTCCCATCTATTAATGAATTCCTTAATTATTATATATAATAAAAAACAGCAAAAGGACCTCTACTATTATAGAATACTCTCCTAAAAAAGTGATTGCTGTCAAAAATCTATAAGGTAACTATAACCGACCAAATATCAAAAAATAAGAAAGATATAACGTTATTTTTTCTTTCGTGAAATATTCATTAAATTTTTACGATAGGGAAATAGAACATTTTAAATAATATTAGAATAATATCACATTTCATCAAAATAAAATCAATAACTATTTGAATAAAATCAATAACTATTTGAATAAAATCAATA
>CAVGDP010000132.1:0-4154 GCA_963627985.1 uncultured Eubacteriales bacterium | reverse complement strand
AATAGTTATTAAGTTTATTCAAATAGTTATTAAGTTTATTCAAATAGTTATTAATGTTATTTTGACGAAATGTGATATTATGAAAATTTCTATTTCTTTAAAATATTCTATTTTCCCTATCGTGTTTTTTTTGTTTTATTAAATCATCATAAAATTTGATATTTTTTTGTTTATCTAACTAATGAAAAAACTATTTTAAGATAATAACAAATTTTTATCTTTTCATAACGAACTAAAATCACAAAAAATAGAAAAATCAAAAGATTTTGAATATTTTCATTGTCAATTAAATAAAATTATTTATATTTGCAAAAATTAATCTATTAATAACCATAAAAACATTATTGATATGAAAAAGGAAATAGTAGTAGGTATTGACTTTTCTAATGCTTCCTTAACAGCGTTAAGGCTTGCCGTTGATATCGCTAAACGTACAAATTCCAACATTCTTATGCTCTGGGTTAAAACTGCAGAAAAGGATCCTATGGAAGCAGAGGCAACGTTGAAGGATTTATGTAAGACTTTCGCATCTACTCTTGGTGATAACGAAATTAGTTTCAAAATTACAGAGGGAAGACGTGTGCATAGTGCAATAAATAAAGTTATCAAAGAGAGAAATACTTATCTTTTGGTAATAGGTACTAATGGTAATAGCGGATTTGATGAACGTTTCGCAGGTGCTAATGCCTTCAAAACATTGAGCGATTGTCCTATACCGGTATTGCTATTACGTGAGAATTTTGATTTCAATAAACCTTTGGAGAACATTGTCTTGCCTATTGATTCCACACCTGATACTCGTCAAAAGGTACCTTGGACGATTGACTTCGCAAGAATGTTCCCTAATACTTGTATTAGAATTTTAGGTTTGCAATCTTATTCGGGCAAAACTATTCGTGGAGAAGTAGAAAGTTATGTACAAAGTGTAGAAACATTATTATCAAACAAAGGATTAAACTACACAGTGGATTTTAGAGACTCCGACAACTCTACACTAACCACTTTGGACTTCGCAAAAGAAATAAACGCCGATATGATTGTCATAATGACCGAACAAGAAAAGACTTTAAGTAATCTCTTCTTCTTGGGACCTTACGCTCAGCAGATGATAAATCTATCACCTTACCCAGTATTAACAATTGCACCGAAAGAAATTAACGGAGCAGGCAGATAATGAAACATTTAATTGTTTTTATTGGGGCGTTGTGTATATGTAGTATGTACTTATATGCACAAGTGGAAGTTGTTGCCGATGGTAGATTACAAACTATATTAGAAAAACATGTAGAGTATAATCGCATGGCACAGACTACTAAAGGTTTTCGTATAAAAGTAGCAACCTATACCGGCGAAGGTGCTAAAAATAACGCGTTCAATCTAAAAAGTAATCTATTGAAAGCATATCCTCGCTTAAGATCATACGTTATTTTTGACGAACCTTATTTTATTGTCAAGTTGGGCGATTTTACTACCAAATTAGACGCTTATGCTACTTTTATAGAAGTAAAAAATCAAATACCTACTGCATTGATTATCCAGGATCATATCAATATGCCGATAATTAATGAAGACGATTTATCTACACCTGAATATTTCGAAGACGAATTAGAAAACGAATAAATAACTTAATAAAAATGGACATTAAATCTTATATCCAAGAGAATAAAGATAGATTTTTGGAAGAATTATTCTCACTTATTAGAATTCCTTCCATATCTTCACAGACAGAACACAAAGAAGATATGGTCAAATGTGCAAATCGTTGGAAGGAATTAATTTTAGAAGCCGGTGCTGACACTTGTGAAGTTATGCAGACCGAAGGAAATCCTGTTGTATTTGCACAAAGACACATCGATGATAATTATCCTACCGTTTTGGTGTATGGTCATTACGATGTTATGCCACCTGATCCATTGAATGAGTGGAAAAGTAATCCTTTTGAGCCTATTGTTAAGGACGATATTATTTGGGCAAGAGGTGCTGACGATGATAAAGGACAGAGTTTTATGCAAGCCAAAGCCTTTGAGTATCTTAACAAGACTAATCAATTAAGATGTAATGTTAAGTTTATGTTAGAGGGCGAAGAAGAGATAGGTTCTGCAAGTCTTTACAAATTCTGCGAAGATAATAAGCAAATGCTTCAAGCTGATACCATAATTGTTTCCGATACGAGTATGTTAGGAGCAGATATTCCGTCTATTACTGCAGGTTTGAGGGGATTAGGTTATATAGAAGTCAAAGTTAGTGGACCTAAAGCCGATTTACACTCGGGTATTTACGGAGGTGCAGTTGCTAATCCTATTAATATATTGTGCAGAATCGTATCTCAATTGCAAGATCCTATTACTAACAAATGCACAGTGCCTGATTTCTACAAAGAAGTAATAGAATTATCCCAAGAAGAACGCTCTTTGATGGCAAAAGCACCATTCTGCAAGGAAGAATATTTGAAAACAACAGGCTCTAATGACTTATTCGGCGAAGAAGGTTACTCAACAATAGAGAGAACAGGCATTAGACCTTCTTTTGATTTGTGCGGAATTTGGGGAGGTTACACAGAAGAAGGAGCAAAGACGATAATACCTTCTACTGCTCACGCAAAAATCTCATTTCGTTTAGTTCCCGACCAAGATTATAATGTAATAATGCAACGAGTAAGCGACTACATCAAACAAATTGCCCCTAAATGTGTAAATGTAGAGGTAACGCCTTTGCATGGAGGTTATGCGTACGTATCTCCTTTGGATTTGCCGGCATACAAAGCTGCCGAAAAAGCATATACTCGCACTTACGGCAAACAACCTATACCAACACGTTCGGGAGGTAGTATTCCAATCGTTGCAGGTTTCGAAAAAATCCTAAATATTAAGTCAATCCTCATGGGATTTGGCTTATCAACGGATGCAATTCACTCTCCAAACGAAAATTATCCACTAAAACAATTCTTTAATGGCATAGAAACAATCACATATTTCTATGAAGAGTACGCAAATTTGATGAAAAAATAATTTGCTTATAGATTGTTTCGTTTTGAATTAATCTTATACTAACAAAGAGAGAGAGCGTAGGATTTCTCTCTTTGTTTTTTGCTTTTAATTATATGTATAACCTTTTGTTTTTCTGTCTCTATTCCTCTAAATCAATGATTTATCTAACAATATAACAAAAATATTGCGTTATGTTTACCTATTAAGAAATCTTTCTGTTTCTTCCACTCACCAATAGTTTTGGTTTTGATTTTCTGCTCCGTTGATGTAATTTCAATTGCTACACACAAGAGAATATTCTCGTTCAAGGTTTGAAGAATTGTAGCCAACATTCTATCATTACGATAAGGCGTCTCTATAAATATTTGAGTCTGTTTTTCTTTTATTATTCTCTCTTGTATTTGACGCAACCTCTTTTTTCTCTCCTCTTCCTTTACCGGCAAATATCCTAAAAATGCAAAATTTTGTCCATTAAATCCGCTCGCCATCAGCGACATATATATAGAAGAAGGACCAACCATCGGCACAATATCTATATCCCTCCTTTGAGCCATAGCAACTACGCTACTACCTGGGTCTGCTACGCAAGGCAAACCTGCTTCGGACATAAGAAATATATCTTTGCCCTTTGCTATCGGCGATAAATAAGTACTCATTTCCGATTCCGTTGTATGCTCATTAAGAATAAAAAAAGTAACCTCATCAAAGGATTTTGTATATCCAATAAAACGCAAAAATCGTCTTGCCGTCCTCAACTCTTCTACTATAAAACACTCACATTTAAGTATTTTCTCTATATTTTTTATGGGCAAACACTCTTGCCAATCTACACTCGAAAGCAACGTTGGAAACAAATATAATGACGCCATAGTATTTAATTTCTTTGTTATTTTAGTTTGCAAATATACAACATTATTTATTTTCTTCTTTCTATATTTTCATCCACGAAAAGAAAAAACTTCTAAACATAATTGTATTCAAAAAAACGACTTATCTAAAAGACAAAATATTCTTATAAAACTCACTTTCAACTATATCACAAGTCACCAGAATAACTTCAATACTTATTTGAATAACTTTAATACTTATCAGAATAACTCTAATACTTATTTGAATAACTCTAATACTTATTTGAATAACTCTAATACTTATTTGAATAACTCTAAT
>CAVGDP010000131.1:0-4534 GCA_963627985.1 uncultured Eubacteriales bacterium | reverse complement strand
ACTTAAGTTATCAAAATAATATCTGAAGTTATTTTAATAAACTCAAACATTATTCTTATGAAATTAGATATAAAGAATATATGTAGTTATAGGGAGATAATATTAGATATTCATAAACAATCATAAACTAATAAGAGAATGAGGAAAAAAGAGACTCTATTTTTGAGTTTGAATATTTTGAACAGAAAAATAAAGAAAAGGCACGTAAATAAAGAAGTGTTTTTTGAAAAATTTGATGAAAATATATTGTCAACTCATTTTTTTTAAGTATTTTTGCACATTATTTTGATTGAATATGGAAGAGAACGAAAGAATACAACGAGTAGATATAGAAACTCAAATGAAACAGTCCTTTATTGACTATGCTATGAGCGTAATTGTTGCACGTGCTTTGCCAGACGCAAGAGATGGTATGAAGCCTGTGCATCGTAGGATTATGTATGCAATGGGCGATATGGGGATGACTTACAATACTAACACAAAGAAATCTGCTAGAATCGTAGGAGAAGTATTAGGTAAATACCATCCACATGGTGATTCTTCCGTCTATGGTGCTATGGTACGTTTAGCTCAAAAGTGGGCGTTAAGATATCCATTAATTGATGGACAAGGTAATTTCGGTTCTATAGATAACGATCCTCCTGCTGCTATGCGTTATACAGAAGCAAAGATGTCAAAGATTGCTTCCGAGTTATTAATGGATATAGATAAAGACACAGTAGATTTTCAAAATAATTTTGATGATTCTTTACAAGAACCTGTTGTGCTTCCGACAAGAATACCAAATCTATTGATTAATGGCTCTAATGGTATTGCAGTTGGTATGGCTACTAATATGGCTCCGCATAATCTATCGGAATCTATTAATGGTATTGTGGCTTATATAGATAATAACGATATAACTATTGATGAACTAATGCAATATATTAAAGCTCCTGATTTTCCAACGGGAGGTGTAATATACGGTTATGATGGTGTTAAAGAAGCTTATCATACTGGTAGGGGTAGAGTTGTTATTCGTGCACACGCATCAATAGAGCATAACGAGAAAACAGATAAACAACAAATAGTAGTTACTTCTATTCCGTACGAAATTTGCAAGAGTGATATGATAAAGCACCAAGCAGAATTAGTTAATGAAAAGAAAATAGAAGGTATTGTTGATATCAAAGACGAAAGTAATAAGGATGGAATACGTATAGTATACAAACTAAAAAAAGATGCAATTGCGAGGGTAGTACTTAATAAACTCTATCAATATAGTGAATTGCAATCTTCGTTTTCTGTTAATAATATAGCATTGGTTAATGGCAAACCTAAATTACTTAATCTCAAAGATATAATTGTAGTCTTTGTTGACCATAGAAAAGAAGTTGTAGAGAGAAGGACTCGTTTTGAATTAAAACAAGCACAAGAACGCCAACATATTGTTGAAGGTTTATTGAAGGCTTTGGATATTATCGACGAGATAATAAATGTTATTCGTTCTTCTCAAACAGTCCAAATGGCGAAAGATACTATGATAGAAAGATGGAGTTTTTCAGAGATTCAGGCTTCTGCTATTGTTGATATGCGTTTGCGTCAATTGACAGGATTAGAAAGAAATAACTTAGAGGAAGAACATACTAATTTAGGAGAATTTATTAAGCGTTGTCAGGATATATTATCTAACGAAAATATTCTAATGCAAGTTATAAAGGATGAGCTTTTGGCTATAAAATCTAAATATGGTGATGAGCGTTTGAGTGAAATAGAGTATTCATCCAAAGACTTTGTTATAGAGGATATGATACCTAATGAGGACGTTGTTATATCTGTTTCCCATTTGGGTTATATTAAGAGGACATCTTTAGCAGAATACAAGATACAGAATAGAGGTGGTATGGGAAGTAGAGGTTCGCATACAAGGGATGGTGATTTTATTGAACACATATATACAGCCTCCACTCACGATTATCTTTTAATTTTTACTAATAAAGGTAAAGTCTATTGGATGAGAGTTTATGAGATACCAGAAGGAAACAAAAACTCCAAAGGTCGTGCAATCCAAAACATGATACAAATAGAGGAGGGAGAGACAATACAAACTTTCATCAACACAAAAGACTTAAAGAATCAAGAATATGTAGAGAGTACGATGGTTATTCTTTGTACCAAGAAAGGAATAATCAAAAAGACTTCATTAGAAGCATATTCTCGTCCAAGAGTAAAAGGTATTATCGCCGTAAATATCAAAGAGGGAGACGAATTACTTGAAGCACAATTAACAGATGGCAAGAGCGAAATATATATAGGTACAAGAGAAGGAAGATGTGTTCGCTTTGAAGAATCTCTTATTCGCCCTATGGGAAGAGGTGCTACTGGTGTAAAAGGTGCTACATTAACTTCCGCAGAAGATGAAGTTATTGGTATGATTTGTCTTAATGATATGACGAAAAATATAATGGTTGTATCGGAAAATGGTTATGGCAAAAGGAGTGATAGTGATGAATACAGAAAGACTAATCGTGGTACTAAGGGAGTTAAAACTATCAACATTACAGATAAAACTGGTAAATTAATTGCCATAAAAGACGTAACGGATGAGGATGATTTGATGATAATGAATCGTTCTGGTATAACTATACGTTTAGCTGTTAATACATTGAGAGTAATGGGTAGAGCAACACAAGGAGTTAGGTTGATTAATTTAAAATCTAAGGATAGTATTGCTTCAATTGCCAAAGTACAGCACGAAGAAGAGAGTGAAGAAGTAGATATAGAGGCAACGGAAACAGATAACACAGAGATTAATACTGATAATACAGAGGTAAATGTGGATAATACCGACTCTAATACGGACAATAACTAATACGAAACAAACGTTACTAATATAGATAGTTAAAAATAAATAGGGTAGTAGCACAGTAAATAGAGCAAAACACAAAACAAAGAAATAAATAAACTAAAAGATTATATCAAATAAGATAATAATCTTAAAAAGAGAAAAGAAAATTGAATAATAACAAGTAAAGGTTTAATATCATGAAAAGAAGCATAGTTATAATCGCTTTATTGATGGCGAGTTTCGCAGGAGTTTGGGCTCAAGATATGAAAGTTCAGAGTGCCTATTCAGATATGAAAAATGAACGTTTAGCATACGCAAAGAAAAATATTGATGATGCTTTACAAAACGAAAAAACTAAAGACGACTCCAAAACTTTGGCGTACGCTGGTTTGATTTACGCACAGATTGTTGAACAAAGTTTCAATGACAAACCATCTAAAACAGTTAAAAAACAATTAAAACAAATAGAAGAACCAATAGAAACTATTTGTCATCAAGGAGTTATCTATCTAAAGAAAGCAATAGAGAAAGAACAAAAAGAAAATAGCCACGAATATACAAAAATGGCTATGGACGGATTGAAATATCTTTGCGGAGTTGAAGCATATTATGCAGGAGAGTTTTATAATCAAGCAACAGATTATAATCTCGCTGCACAGAAATGGGAAAACGTTATAGAGTTAGCAAAATATTGTCATTACGATGATGTATTAGATAACGCATTATATTATCAAGCAGATTGTTATCGTATGCTTAAAAATACGAATAAAGAACTTGAAATATATAGAACAATGGCAAAAAATAATACTAAACGTCCTGATGTCTATGTAAAGATTTATGCTGCTAACAAAGAGGCAAATGATACTACCAAGGCAATAAATGCTTTGAAAAAAGGCGTAAGAATGACTGCTAACGACACAACAGGAGCGAATACAATCTTAACTACCGAATTAATTTCCGCTTATTTATGGTCTGGTAACAAAACAGAGGCTAATAAATTATTGCAAGAAATGGAACAAGAAGCAAAACAAAATACTGCTATCTTAAACGGACTCGGTAGAATATACGGAGAAATGGGTAATTTGACCAAAGCAACAGAATATTACAACAAATCTTTGGAAATTAACAAAAATCAAATTGACACATACAAAGGAATGGGTAAAATGTTCTTTGATTTAGGTCTTAAAGAGCATAAAGTTGCGGATGCTATTCCATTAGAGAACGTTACAGAGTATGATAATAAGATGAAAGAGGTATATAAAATTTATGAAAAGGCAATTCCTTGTTATGAGAATGTTTTAAAAATAAAGGATACCGATTTAGAATCTTTGAATCAATTGCGTTTGATTTATTCTATTTTCAATGCAAGAACGGATGTTGATGCAACAATGAAACAAGAATATCAACAAAAATTCAAATCTTACGATACAACATTGAAACAATTAACAACAAAGTAAGATTTATTGTCTAACTTTTTGAATTATCTGAAGTAGGTTATTTTCGCAGGAAAGAAAATAATCTACTTTTTTTATTTATGTAGAGTAGATTTCTTTTATTTAAGTTTACATAATTGTAATTATGTTTGAATAGTGAAAAGAAAAAAAACTTATTAATTATTGTGTGAAATTCATATAATAAGAAAGAAACGATGTATAAATGTCGTCCATTAATTACGAAATAAAAATTATTCTTTGCCCTAATTATCAA
>CAVGDP010000130.1:0-5725 GCA_963627985.1 uncultured Eubacteriales bacterium | reverse complement strand
TTATTTGAATAGTTATTGATTTTATTTGAATAGTTATTGATTTTATTTTGATAAAATGAGATACTATTCGAATTTCATTTTCTTTAAAATGTTCTATTTCCCCTATTGGGATTTTTTTAGGATTACTTTTTGAAAGAAAAAATATTCCCCAAAATATAGTATAACATTTGCTTAATTCTTTTTCAAAAGAATAGTTCTGGAGTGTTGTTTTTTCTTTGATTTTATTAAAAATAGATAATTTGGGGACAAATATATAATATGCAACTCTACACCACAGAATTTTGTAAATAATAATGCTATTTTTGTTAATTATCCACAAAAAAGAGAAATAAAATAAAAAATATTCAAACAAAGAGAAATAAAAAATCATTTCACATATTAAGCGAAGAAACAGAGAAATAAGTAAAAAATTAATATCTTTTTTTGCAAAAATATAAGAAAATATTTTGTCAATTCCACAAAAGATAGTATTTTTGCAACTCAAAACTGAACGGCGCATTCGTCTAGTCGGTCCAGGACGTGAGATTCTCATTCTCAAAATCAAGGGTTCGAATCCCTTATGCGCTACAAAAAGATTAGCTCTTTTCATGATTTTATGGGGAGGAAAATTGCCAGAGTGGTCGATTGGGCTTGACTCGAAATCAAGTGAACGGCTTGCTGTTCCATAGGTTCGAATCCTATATTTTCCGCAATTTCGGAAAGTTGCCTGAGTGGACGATAGGGCTTGATTGGAGATCAAGTGTGCGGGTAACTGCACCATAGGTTCGAATCCTATACTTTCCGCTTTCTTTTTTGATTTTATTTCCGATAGTATTTATTTTCTGTTGATTTTTGTTATTAAGATAATAGTAGTATAATATTCTATACTGCCAAAATGACAGATATTTTCCTTATGTTGTTTTTATTATGATATTTCTTCTATGCTAAACTTATTTTATTCTATTTTTATTCGTTTTTCCATTATCCTTAATGCCGAATCATTATTAGCGAAATAGAATAATAGTGTCCGATAGAAGATATCTATAGATACAACTAATTTATTTTCAGCAAAATTTCCAAATAGAACAATATTCCAATCCCTTTTCTCTAAAAAACTTTAAACAATCATTTCATTCTATTTTTTATAGTCTTTTTCTGTTCGGTGAAACATTGCTTAAAATTTTACGATAGGGAAAAATAGATCCTTTTAAAGAAATAGAAATTCGAATAGTATCGCATTTTATCAAAATAACATCAATAACTATCCGAATAATATTAATAACCATTCGAATAAAATCAATAACCATTCGAATAAAATCAATAACTATTCGAATAACATTAATAACTATTCGAATAACATTAATAACTATTCGAATAACATTAATAACTATTTGGATGATTTTAGTACTTATTCTAACTATTATATAATCAAATTGTCACAAGAGCGAAAAAATTGCACATTTTTACTCAAAATATACCCCTAAAAAATGACCATATAGGAAAAATAGAACATTTTAGACTTTTCTGATAAGGTTCAATTTCCGTATTTTTGTAACAGATTGAGATGCAAAAATTATCTATTTACATTAAAATTGGTATCCTAAAAATATAGATGTATTTTAGATTTTGTATTCTTTTTTTTGACTTTCAATAAGGACTAATAATGAAATTAAATAAAAACCTCAATTGATAAACATAACATTGTAATTAACTATTATTGTGTTATATACGAAAATAGTTAGATATACAAACCATGTTCTCGTCTTATCTGTTGCTGTTTATTTCTTTTTTTATGCTACAAAATGCTATAAAATGTAACTTTTTTGAGGTTAAAAACGTATTATCTCAAACATAAGGAATTGTGCAAAATATTGATTTTTTAATGAAAAATTTTGCTAGTATATTAAAAAGTTGTAATTTTGCACTTTGGTAAATTAGTAAAAAAACGTATTTATAGTTATAACTTAAAAAACAAAAAAATTATGAAAAAATTAGTCATTACGCTTGCACTTGTGTTGACAGCAGGCACCATGTTTGCACAAGACGATAGCAAAGCAAATAGACAAAGATGGAGAAACTTTGAGACCAATAAGTTCACCGATAACTGGGAATTCTCTTTCGGTGCAGGTTTTCAAACTTCTTACGATTTACCTAAAACACGTAATAACGTTGATGTTAACCCTGAAGGTTTCGGAAAAGATTTAACTTTGGGAGTAGATGCATCTTTAGGTAAATGGTTTACTCCTATCGTTGGAGTAAGAGCTGGTGTAACAGGTTGGCAAATGACAAACTATTACGCAGCAACAAGTGCTCAAGGCGACGGAATTAAAAATGAGTGGAATTATTTAGATTTTCACGGAGATTTCTTAGTTAACCTAACAAACTGGATTTGTCGTTACAAGTCAGACAGACTTTACAACGCTATCGGTTATGTAGGAGCTGGTGTTGGATGTTCTTGGGTTAAGAATCAAGATGGTATAGAGGTTGATGATCCTTCTTACAATTTTGAGCTTATAATACCTGTAGGACTTATCAATAGATTTCGTCTTAACGACCGTTGGACTTTTAATATTGAGTTAAGAGATCAAATTACTCGTACTGCATTTGATAATGCTGGTACAATTGATGGTGCAACACCTTTATCACAAGACGGAAGAGTAGAGAATATCTTCTCTGTTACAGCTGGTTTCACTTGGAAATTCTCTCATAAGAATGACTTCAATGTTTATACTCCTATAGACAAGGCTGCTTATGACAATAGAATTTCTTCTTTGGAGAAAGATTTACAATCTGCACAAGATCAAAATGCAGAATATCAAAAACAAGTTGAAAGATACAAACAACAACTTTCTGATAAAGATAGAGAATTGCAAGAGGCTTTAAGAAAAGCATCTCAAAATGCAAATAGTCCTGTTTCAGTAAGTGATGATGTTACTTTGAGTATCTTCTTCCCTATTGGAAGTGCAGAAGTTTCTGATAGAAATGAAGTAAATATCAAGTATATGGCTGAGGTTATCAAGGCTTCTAATAAGACATTTACTATCACTGGTTACGCAGACAACAACTCTGGTTCTGAACAACGTAATTTAGAACTTTCTCAACAAAGAGCAGAATCTGTTTACAACGCATTAATTAACGCTGGCGTAGATAAGAGCAAAATCAAAGTTGATTACAAAGGTTGCACTGTTCAACCATTCGAAAAAGATTATTTGAACCGTGTTGCTATTATCAAGTAACAATAACATTTAATCAATAATAAAGAGGTTACTTTTGCTAAGTAACCTCTTTTTCTTTGCATTAACTGAAAGTAAATTATTATTGTTCGCTAAAAGTAATGGTATAATAAAAAAAATCTTTCAATGTTTCACGCCCCCAAAATGTTCTATTTTCCCTATAAGGTCTTTTCAGAGTGGTATATTTTGAGTAAAAATGGAGATTTTTTTCACCCTTGTAATAATTTGATTATATAATAGTTAGAATAAGTGATAAAATCATCCAAATAGTTATTGATTTTATTTGAATAGTTATTGATTTTATTTGAATAGTTATTGATGTTATTTGAATGGTTATTGATTTTATTTTTACGAAATGCGATACTATTCGAATTTCTATTTCTTTAAAATGATCTATTTTTCCTATCGTAAAATTTTAAGCAATGTTTCACGGAAGGAAAAAGGTTAGAAAAATCATAACAAAACTTCTGCTTAAAGTTTTATTAGAAAAAGGAGGGTGGAATATTGTTTTATTTGGAAATTTTACTAAAAATAAATTAGTTATATCTAAGTAGAGATATTTTAGCGGACACTAATAAAAGTAAATAAGTAGAAAACAGTGAAATATTTTGGCAAATAGTAAGAGTAAATATTTATACCCTACAAATAAAATTAAAATACAACAGATTTGTATGTGATATAATTTGCGTAATTTTGCACATTGATTTCATGTATTCATAACAATAGAAGACAAACACAAAAATTATATAACAAAGTAATGAAAATATTTTTCTATACGGCAGACTCTCCACTATTATTTACGCAAATATACTTTTGGTTCTTTCTATTAATCGTTTTAATTGTGTTTGCTTTATTGAAAAAGCATATTAAGACCTCGCATATTTGGTTATCGCTCGTCTCTATTTATTTCTATTACAAATCTTCGGGCAATTTTGTCGCATTACTTGTGCTTACAACTGTGCTTACATACTTATTCTCGGTATGGATAGATAAAACACAAAGAAAAAAAGCCAAAAAGTTTCTTCTTTTCTTTGGAATATTATTAGATAGTGTATTTTTATTATATTTCAAGTATACATATTTTTTCATTGATATACTAAACGACTATTTTTCTTGTAACATAGTCGCCAAAGATTACTTATCCTTATTTGCAAATAATACTTTCGGAACATCTTTCTCGGTAGATAAGATAATATTACCTGTAGGTATTTCTTTTTATACTTTTCAGGCAATTAGTTTCTTAATAGACAAATACAGGGGAATACTTGGTAGGGTTAGTTTTTTGGATTTTGCTTTCTATTTAACTTTCTTTCCTCCATTAGTTGCAGGACCTATTGTAAGAGCAGATGTATTTATTCCTCAAACAAAAGAAAAGTGGCATCTAACTAAATTCGATTTCTCATTATCTATATTTCTTATCCTTAATGGATTAATAAAGAAAATGTTTGTTGCCGATTACATCTCAATGAACTTTGTTGATAGGGTATTTTCTTCCCCAGACACCTTCACGGGATTAGAAAATTTATTGGCAAGTATTGGTTATACGGTACAGATATATTGTGATTTTTCGGGCTATACAGATATCGCCATAGCAATATCATTACTCTTTGGTTTTCATTTACCTATCAACTTCAATTCTCCTTACAAGGCAACTACCATAACTGACTTTTGGAGACGTTGGCATATTTCTCTTTCCTCATGGTTAAGAGATTATATCTATATTCCACTTGGTGGCAACAGAAAAGGAAAATTCCGTCAATATATTAATCTTATGATTACTATGTTAGTTGGAGGTTTTTGGCACGGAGCAAATATTAAATTTATTTTTTGGGGTGCTATGCATGGATTATTGCTTTGTATTGATAAATTATTAAAACCTCTAACGGTAATTCTTAATAATAAGCGAATAGGACGTATCTTTATGATAATTATAACATTTACTCTTGTTAATTTATTATGGATATTTTTCCGTGCAGATGATTTTGAGTTAGCACTTACGATAATAAATAGATTCAAAGAAGTAGATTTATTTACCTTTGTTCCTATCTTTCTTGCTTATTGGAAACCTTTGTCAATAATATTTGCAACTCTTATCATACATTTTCTTTCCAAAAATATCAAACTTGTATATAGGGACGCCTTTATTCGTTTGCCGTCTATTGTAAAAATATTTGTTATTGTAGTTGTTGTATTTATTATTGTACAAGCCAAAAGTGCCGAAATACAACCTTTTATTTATTTTCAGTTCTAATTGTTTATTTTTTTGATTATTTATTTTTTCTCTATCTTTGGTGATTTTTTGTGGATATAGATAAAAGGTCAATAAACAAATATTAGTGTCTGCTAAAAGTAGTGGCATAAATAAAAAATCTTATAATGCTTCACGCCACCAAAATGTTCTATTTTTCCTATATGGTTATTTTTGGTAGTCATATTTTGAGTAAAAATGGAGGAATTTTACACTCTTGTAATTATTTAATTATGTAGTATTTAGAATAAGTACTGAGATTATC
>CAVGDP010000129.1:0-8816 GCA_963627985.1 uncultured Eubacteriales bacterium | reverse complement strand
TTTGATAATCTCAGTACTTATTCTAAATACTACATAATTAAATAATTACAAGAGTATAGAATCCCTCCATTTTTACTCAAAATATACCCCTCAAAAATGACCTTATAGGGAAAATAGAACATTTTGGAGGTTTAGAATTAGAGGTAGATTTTGTGTCTTTATAGAATATTTCTGTAAGGAAATTTTCCCTTTTCTTATTCAAAACTATTCATATCCTATAAATATATCTATTTATATTTTTTCTTCTCTTGTCCTCGCTTTTATCTAATACCTATAAATTAAAACGGAAAAAGTATTGTTAATAAAAAATAAATTTGTAATTTTGCACTTAAATTAAGTTTAGGAATATTCATAATCAAAGAACAATAATAGATATGAAAAAGAAAACATTGATAATAAGAGTATTATCATTATTTATGGTAATCATTTTAGGCAGTTTGTTTTACTCTTGTAATGAAGCCGATGGCGAGAGATGTTTAGATTGTAGCACATTAGTTAAAGAGAATGTCGGTTTTGATAAAGTAAAACTCAAAGTATATCAAGCCGTGCCAAACTCCAAAGATTTTCGTTCATATTATAATGGAGAGTTTTATTTTACAAGTATTATGGGTACAGACACTATTAATTATTTTGTTGTAGCCTCTGATACTATAACACTTAATACGGATGATTCCTACTCCTTTACTGTAAATATCTACACAACTACAAATGTCTTATTAGAAAATAAATATACCGGTAAGCAACATTATTATGAGGTTAAAGTATTAGCACTAAATACGGACAACGCAGATATTGATGGGTGGGAGTTTAATCCACTTACAAGTACAACAGGTAATTCGGTCGGAAAGACAAGTGGAGGTATTACTCCGATTAGAAAAGAAACTCCAAGCAAATAAAATAAAAACAAGATAGAAAGTCTTTGCGTGGATGCAAAGACTTTTTTGGAAAAAATGAAATAAGATATGCTTTTTGAGAATATAATTGTAGGACCTATACATTCAAGACGTTTAGGAACATCTTTGGGTATAAATATTTTACCAACAGAGAAAAAATATTGTTCGTTTAATTGTATCTATTGCGAATGCGGTTGGAATGAGATAGATACACGTGTTAGTGTGCCATTTAATGATAGACAGATGATAAAATCTGCTTTGGAGAAGTGGTGTACTAATAATAGTGAAGAAGATAGAGCAAAGGTTGATTCTATTACATTTAGTGGTAACGGGGAACCTACATTACATCCTGATTTGTTAGCAATTGTGGAGGATGTTATCACTCTTCGCAACAAGTATATCCCACAAGCAAAGATTACTATCTTAACTAATAGCACTATGTTGTCTAAACAAAGTGTTTGGCAAGCACTTCACTTGATAGATAATCCGTTATTAAAGATAGATGCAGGGACAACAAAAATGTATCGTTTGATTTCTCAACCCGTAAGTGCAGACTTTGAGGAAATAAAATCAAATATTATTCGCTTTGGTAGTGATGCTATTATTCAGACTATGCTTTTGCGGGGCGAGAATGAAGGACAAATTATAGACAATACTACAGATGAAGAATTTTTACCTTACTTGGATATCGTTAAACAGACTAATCCAAAGGAGGTTATGTTATACTCTTTGGATAGAATCCCTCCTGCCAAACATCTTATCAAAATAGAAAAAGAGGAATTGGAAATATATGCTACCAAAATAAGAAACTTGGGTATCAAAGCCACTTCTTTTTAGAATACTGTTTAGATAAATAAATATCTTTTGTTAGAAAAAAGAAATTTACCAAAACAATAATCACAAATATTACGACAAGAATATGGATATAAGAGAAAGAAAAAAAGAATTAAGAAAAAAGATAAGACAGATAAAAGGACTTTATAGTTTGGAAAGGAAAAAGGATTTCTCTGTATCTATCTTTGAGCGATTAGAAAGAATAAAAGCTTTTGAATTATCTAATTGCATACTGATGTATTGGTCTATGGATGATGAGGTATTTACTCATGATTTTATCAACTCTTGGTATAAAAAAAAGACTATTCTTTTGCCCTGCGTAGAAGGTGATAATCTGCTCCTAAGAAAGTATGAAGGTGAGACGTCTATGATAAAAGGAGAGCAGTTTGGTATATTAGAGCCGAAGGGAGAGTTATTTGATGATTATTCTAAAATAGATTTAATGATTATTCCTGGTATTGCTTTTGATTCTAATAGAAATCGTATGGGTAGAGGGCGAGGATTCTATGACCGTTTGTTACAAACTTGCTCTTGTATGAAAATAGGTGTTTGTTTTGACTTTCAACTTATAAATAATGTACCTGTTGAACCTTTTGATATCCCAATGAATAAGATTATATCTACTTCTGCTATATATTAATCATCATGTAATTATAATAACAATAGAGAATAAACAACGAAATACTATAATGAAAGATTTTTTACAACAAAGGACTTCAATAAGAAAATACAAAAAAGAACATATATCAAACGAAACTTTGGAGTATATTCTAAAAGCCGGCGTAAGAGCCTCTAATTGTGGCAATATGCAATTATATTCTTTTATCATAACCAAGGATGAACAGAAGAAAAAGGCATACGCTCCCCTCCATTTCAATCAACCCATGATTACTGAGGCAGATGTGGTTATTACTGTTTGTGCAGATATCAATCGTTTCAATCATTGGTGCGATATTAATTCAGCAGACAAAAGTTTGAATAATTTCTTGTTTCTCAATATCGCCACTATAGATGCTACCATAGCCGCTCAGGCCATTACTACCGCTGCAGAGAGCAAAGGTTTGGGTGTTTGTTGGTTAGGAACGGTTAATTATATGGCGGATGAGATTAGTAAATTTTTCGATTTGCCAAAAGGTGTTGTCCCTGTTGCTTGTCTAACGATAGGAATACCCGATGAGGAGCCTAATTTAACAGAAAGATTACCTTTGAACTCAATTGTACATAACGAATCCTACAAAGATTACACCGATGAAGATATTCGCCAGATGTATAAGCAAATAGAAGAAAATCCTACTAATAAAGAATTTGTCAAAGAAAATAATTTAGATAATTTAGCACAAGTCTTTTCGCAAGTTCGTTACGCAAAAAAAGGTAACGAAGAGTTCTCAAAACGTTTGTTGCAATTTGTAAAAGACAATTTTATAGATTCTATGGTTTAGTTTATTTACTACAAAAAACATATATACAAAACAAAAAATTCTTATTTGATTTTATTTTAATAACTACTGATATTATTTTAATAACTACTAATATTATTTCAATAACTACTAATACTATTTCAATAACTACTAATACTATTTCAATAACTACTGATATTATTTCAATAACTACTAATATTATTTCAATAAGTGCCGATAATATTTTATTAACTACTAAAAAGAAAAAAGACATATAATAAAAAATTCAAAGACGTCCTATAAATAGGTTTACATAGTAAAGAATTGTTGTTTTAGAATCCTCAATAATGGAAAATACAATAGGTCAAAAATTTATTTTACAAGTAATTGGTTCTTCGCATGGGGAATACGTTGGAGGAATAATAAAAAATTGTCCCAAAGATATCTATGTAGATTATAGTTTTATAAATAATGAAATAGATAGACGGCGAGCTCAACAATTCGGAACGCCACGAAAAGAGGAAGATAAAATACAATTCTTAAGTGGTATAAGTAATGGTTTAACTAATAGGGAGGATATAAAATTTATCTCTATTAATAAGGATGTTAAACGCAAAGATTACGATAATTTCAAAGGATTTTTTCGTCCCTCTCACGCTGATTATCCATATTTTATCTTATTCAATGAAGATGATTTGAAATATAAAGATATGGCTTCTGCGAGAATGTTTCTACCAGTAGTTGTAGCAGGATGTTTTGCAAAGATGTTTTTACAACAAAAAGGGATAACAATTAGGGCAACAGTCTCTTCCATTGGTGGAATTGATTATATAAAAGATAGAAATAAAGTAGAAGATTTATTAAAGAAAGTTTCTAATAGAGGGGATACGATAGGAGGGAAGATTAAATGCGAAATCAAAGGTATCAGAGCAGGCTTAGGAGAGCCAATTTTTGATAAAATATCGGCAATTTTATCAAAAAATATTATGAGTATCCCTTCTACTACAAGTTTTTCTATTGGAGATATAGAGAATAGAGATACTCTTCTGGGAAGTGAAGATATTGATAATTGGAATAATGATTTCACCACCAAAACTAATCATTGTGGAGGAATAAATGCAGGTATAACTAACGGAATGCCTATCATTTTCTATGTAGGATTACATGCCATACATACTTTGTCCCAACCTATGACGTTAATAAACAAAGACGGACAAACTAAACAACTTCTTATCGAAGGGAGACATGATATTTGTCAAGTCTTGCGTACACCTGTAATTGTAGAAAGCCTTGCTGCTATGACGATTATTGATTTTATTATGTTGAAAAATGAATAAAAAGAAATGAAAACGTATAAGAAAATATTCTTTTTGATAATTGCTTGTTTGATTATATTATTTGTTATCCTATTTTTGCGAAAGGGAAATAATTATATCTTAAGTGGTGAATTAAAAAACTGCAAAGAGTGCGATTTGTACTTAATAGAAAGATTTGAAGGTATTGAAACTGTCTTGGATACTATACATGCTAACAAAAAAGGCAAATTCAAAATCAAAGCAAACACTCAAAGTCCTACTATTCTTACCCTTCGTGGCAAAAATGACGCAATATTATTAATCCCTATGCAGAAAGAAAAAATCAAAATAATAGCAGATTACGAGAATTTAGCAACAACCTACAAAATATCGGGAAGTGAGGAAAGTATAAAGTTAAAAACTCTTAACGATAAGAAAGTTAAAGCACGTTTTGCCCTAAAAAATATGAGCGAACAATTGAAATCAACTAATAAACAAGACTACGATTCGGTTAGAAATGTAATTCAACAACGATTTAATCTACTAATGAAGTCTCAAAGAGACTTTTTAATTAGTTTTATTAATACTAATGAGGGAAGTTTATCAACACTTGTTGCTTTGTATGATAGTGATTTAGAAAATATTCATCTAATTGATCCGATAAAAGATAAAGACGTCTATGAAAAAGTCTTAAAAGGATTAAAAGAGAACTATCCTAATAACAAAAATACCAAATTTCTTGAACACGAAGTCCTCCGTCTAAGACAAGTTACTACAAAACAACAATAGCAATAGAGTTATGCAAAAGAAAAGAAATATATATTTTCTATCGGATTTTCACCTTGGTTTAGCCTCGTATGAATATGAGAAAGCAAAAGAAGAGAGGATTGTCTCTTTTCTTCAATCTATTGAGCAAGATGCAAAGGCGGTTTTTCTATTAGGTGATATTTTCGATTTTTGGTTTGAATACCACGACACTATTCCAAAAGGTTTTGTTACCTTTATGGCTCAAATTAAACACATGACACAAATAGGAATAGAGATTAATTATTTTTGTGGCAACCATGACCTTTGGCAAAAAGATTATTTTAGTAAAGAATTGGGCGTTAATATATATAGAAAGAATTTTAATACTTTTATGATTGATAACAAGACTTTTGTAATCGGTCATGGGGACGGTTTGGACGATAAAGATTGGGGTTATAGAATTATGAATGCTGTATTTAGCAATCATTTCTTTTGGTGGCTCTTTTCTTTATTACCTGGTTGTGTTGGTTTGAGTTTAGCAAGGCGTTGGAGTAGAAGTAATAGAGTAAAACACTCCAAATATGATATGCAAAACTTAAAAGAAAAAGAACCTATGTATGAATTTTGTCAAAATTATCTAAAAACAAATCATGTAGATTACTTTGTTTTTGGTCATCGTCATATAAAAAGCCTTTCTCCTCTCAACGATGGAGCAGAATATCTCAATACTGGTGCTTGGATAAAGGATTCGCCGTATGGATTATGGGACGGAAATGAATTATTATTGAAAACGTTTGAAGATAACAAAAAAATTTTATAATTTTGCAACTTATTATTCAGACTCCTAAAGGGAGAAATACGACATTATTTAAGAATATTATTCGGTCTTATACATACAAAATATTTTCTTATACAAAAGATATTGTATATAGAGATTAAAGAGAATAAAAATGAAAACACTAATAATTTAAAATAAAGATAAAAATGAAAACCACACCATTTACAGAGAAACATATTGCACTTGGTGCAAAAATGGCAGAATTTGCAGGCTATAATATGCCTATTTCGTACACTTCTTTGGTAGAAGAACACCTTAATGTTAGAAAAAATGTAGGTGTCTTCGATGTATCTCACATGGGAGAGTTTAGAGCCAAAGGTCCAAAAGCACATGACTTCATACAGTATTGTACTTCTAATGATATTAATACTTTATTTGATGGTAAAGTCCTTTATACTGTCTTACCTAACGGCAAAGGTGGTATTGTGGACGATATGTTAGTTTATCGTATCAAAGAAGATGAATATTTTATGATACCTAACGCTGCTAATATTGACAAAGATTGGAATTGGATGTCTAAAATTGCAGAACAAATGGGTCTAAAACTTGGTGTTGACTTCACTAACGAAAGTGAACATTACGGACAATTGGCCGTTCAAGGTCCTAATGCTATGAAGGTTATGCAAAAACTAACCGATACTCCTGTTTTGGATATGGAATACTATACATTCAAGTTTTTGACATTAGCAGGAGTGGAAAATGTTTTACTTTCTACAACTGGATATACAGGAGCAGGTGGTTGTGAAATATATTTCGACAAAAAAGACGCAATGAAAATCTGGGATGCTGTATTTGAGGCTGGAAAAGAATTCGGTATTATGCCTGCAGGATTGGGTTGTAGAGATACTTTACGTCTTGAGATGGGATTCTGTTTATATGGTCACGAGATAGATGATGAAACTTCTCCGATAGAAGCAGGATTGTCTTGGCTTACAAAGTTTGTAGACGGCAACGATTTTATAGATCGCAAATTATTAGAACAACAAAAAGCAGAAGGTGTTAAGAAAAAAGTCGTTGGTTTTGAAATGATCGGCAAAGGAATACCACGAAATGGTTACAAAGTATGCGACAAAGACGGCAATCAAATAGGTAAGGTTTGCTCTGGTTCACCTTCTCCATCAACAGGAAAGAATATCGGAACGGCTCAAGTACAAACCGCTTTTTCTAAAAAAGATACTACTATCTATATTGAGATAAGAAACAAATTAGTAGAGGCAAAAGTTATAAGAATGCCTTTCTATAAACCAGAGTAACAAGTTTTATACATATTTAGCGTGTATTTGTCGTCTTTATCAAAAAAGCGTGCAAATTACACGCTGAATTTATATATAATATCTGCTTATAATTGATTTTGTATATCAAAAAAGGTTGTATCGTCTTATGCCATACTCTTATAATCATTCCAAAACAAGACATAAACTCTCTCGCTTAAAACAAATAGGGATGTTGTTGTGCATACTACCCTCATTGGCTTCTTCACAAGAAGAGATAATCGTTTTTCATAACGTAGAAAACTTGTTTTATCCCACAGATGATACTCTAACTTTGGATGATGATTTCACGGTTAATGGCAAAAAACATTGGACTTTTAGAAAATACAAAAACAAACTTAATTCCCTTGCAAAGACTTATATATCTATAGATTCCAAATTAATGCCTGCTTTGATAGGTTTGTGTGAAATAGAAAATAACACGGTTTTGGACAACTTAACACGAGAAACTCCTTTAAGAAAAGTTGGTTATAAGTACATACATTACCCTTCTAACGATATAAGAGGAATAGATGTGGCCTTGTTATATGATCCTAAAAAATTTACAATAATAAAAAGTTTTCCTTTACCTCGTATTTCGCAAAAAGAGGAAGATAGGACGAGGGATGTATTATACGTTAAAGGTATTTTAGATTCTATTACGCTGAATATATATGTCTTACACGCACCATCGAGGAGAGAAAATAATATCAAAAAAGATTTGCGACAACATATTTTTGAGAATATCTACCACAATATAGAAAAACTATCGCAAGAAGGTGAAACGAATTTTATAGTTATGGGAGATTTCAACGACAATCCTTGGGACGAGACAGTATGTAATGGTTTTAGAACCAAACACACCGATAGCAACTCTTTACTTATTAACTTAATGCGTAACAATAAAGATAAAACCGGCTCATACGTTTTTAGTGGCTCTTTATTTTCTTTTGATCAATTCTTGGTATCCGAACAAATAGAGCAACGATTAATTTTTGATTCGTCTTGTAATAAAACATTCGTCTATAAACCTAAATTTATGATTTTGCAAGACAAACGACAAAAGTACGATCGCCCTTTTCCTACCTATAAAGGTATGCGATATGCCGGTGGTATTAGCGATCATTTTCCTATTGTTATGCGTTTGAAGACTTCCCCCACTAAATAATTCACTTATCCTAAAATATTCTCCAACGATATGAGTTTGAATTTTTGATTTATTACTCTTAGTGTCCGCTAAAACTGTGTAACAAGCAATTATGTTGATTAAAGGGAAGATAATAAATAGAATTTTCAGATATATGTATGTTTTCAAAATAAGTAGATAATTTCTTACTCCGATCTGTCATAGAAACGCCAAAATCTTACAATGTTTCACGCACCCAAAATGTTCTATTTTCCCTATATGTTCATTTTTTAGGGGTATATTTTAAGTAAAAATGGGTAAAATTTTCGCCTTTGTAACTATTTGATTATATAATAGTTAAATAGGTATTAAAATTATCAAAATAGTTATTGATGTTATTCGAATAGTTATTAATGTTATTCGAATAGTTATTGAT
>CAVGDP010000128.1:0-7065 GCA_963627985.1 uncultured Eubacteriales bacterium | reverse complement strand
TTGAAGTTATTCGAATAGTTATTGAAGTTATTCGAATAGTTATTGAAGTTATTCTAATAGTTATTGATTTTATTTTGATAAAATGCGATACTACGAAAATTTCTATTTCTTTGAAATATTCTATTTCCCTTATCGCGGAATTTTTATCTAAAAATCTCTGCTCTAATTTTGAGTAAATTTTTTCTTTTTATAGGGTGTTTATCGTACGTTTTATCTTGGTTAATTTAGTTAGAAGACTTTCTGCCTCGTCTAATGGTAACATATTCTGCCCATCACTTTTAGCATTTTTGCAATCGGGATGCGTCTCCATAAAGATACCATCCGCACCAACGGCTATTGCTGCTCGGGCAATAGTTTCTATCATTCTTGGGTCACCTCCTGATACACCATTAGTTTGATTTGGTTTTTGTAGACTATGAGTAATATCCATAATGACGGGAACATTATTTTCTTTCATAATCGGAATACTACGAAAATCTACAACTAAATCTTGATAACCAAAAAACGTACCCCTGTCGGTAAGTAGTACTTGTTTATTATTCGCATCAAAAACCTTTTGACAAGCATATCTCATACTCTCGGCGGAAAGGAATTGTCCTTTTTTGATATTAACTATTTTCCCCGTCTTTGCTGCTGCCACGATTATATCTGTTTGCCGTGAAAGAAAAGCAGGTATTTGTAATATATCCGCAACACTACTTGCCATAATGGCATCTTGTGTGGAGTGAATATCTGTTACTATGGGTAGATTATATTTATTCTTTATTTGTTTAAGTATATCTATTGCCTCTTTGTCTCCTATACCTGTGAAAGAATCTAATTTAGAGCGGTTCGCTTTTTTATAAGATGCTTTGAAGACAAATGTAATATTCAGTTTATTAGTTATTTCCAATAATCTCTCGGCTATCAAAAATGGATTTTTATCGTCTTCTATTACGCAAGGACCTGCCAATAAAAAGAAATTTTCTTTATTTGTTGTAAGTTTTTCGTATAAAGTCATATTATTTTTATTATTTAAGGTGCAAAGATATGAAAAAAAATACTATTTTTGCAAAATGAAATATTCAAAATACCAAAATAACAAGTTAAAAGCACATAAAATCAATATATCTTTGAATAACAAAGATACGATCTTGCTTGATATTTATGCAAAAACAAATAATATAACCCCCAAAACAGCAGCAAAGAAAATATTAAAAGAATTTCTATCTCAAAATGTAACACTTCCAGAGACGGTTGCAAAGAATCAATTAAATTTGTTCGTCTCGCGTGAGATGGATCTGTTCGATTACACAGATTAAAAGACAAATTCTTTGTTTTAGTGTTGCTATTAGATTATTATATTCTTATTTTCTTTTCCTCTATACCCTTTTCTTACTTAAGTTTTTCTTATTTATTCTTATTCTTTTGTAGATACCAAACAGCGAATGCTACTAATGAATGGCATTTATTTGATTATATTCTATCAAAGAGAGTATTAGAAACTAATAGGAATAGAGATGCCGAATCTTTCTTTGAATTGAATATGAGTAGAAAAGTCTTTGTCTATTGCAGATTGAATATTGATAAAAGTATTTAAGTATTTACTTACTTTTATATTAATAAATATTTCCCCACTAATATCAGTATCCAAGACAGGTTTGGAGTAATCCCAAAAAAAGTCTAATTTAGCCAAGACATTTACATTCTTCCAAAGGTCTTTTTGATAAAAAAGTTTAATATATGAGCCAAGTGAGAATTTCCAAGAACGATCCCAATCTGTTTTACCAAAAACGCTTTCTCTAATAGTTTGTCTTCCGTCCAAACAAGCAGTAGTTTTGCCGGTAAGAAAAGAGAATAAAGTAGAGAAATGAGGTTTTCTATATTCCATACCTATAGATGAAGTAAGAATAAGAGGAGATAAAGTGGCAGAAATAATATTTGTGTCCTTATCATAACCATTATCAAACTGGGATTTTAAGTTCATTAAGCCAGAGTAATTCCAATTTCCTATCGCTTTATATCCGTAAATACTATTTAATTCTATCTTGTCTTCTGTCTTTATCCATCTGTTGCCATCATCCCAAATACCTTCTCCATTTTGGTCTTGTTTTGTACGGGCGTATGATAATTCGGCGGTATTATCTACTTTGTGTTTGCCATTTTGATAATTGTAGAAACCTTTGAATAAACTTCCAAAAGAGAAACTAGAAAATCCGCCAGAAGACCAATTACTTATTTGTGATTGTTCAGTAGTTAGGATTAGGGTATTCTTTGTTGTCCATTTAGGAGGTGGAGGTGTTTTGGTAGTTGTATCAGAAGGGGTGTTTTCTTCGCAAAACATGGAGTTATTATATACAGTAGTTGGAAGATTATCCACGGTTGTTGCGATATTATCGAGTAATAATCTTGTGGATAGAGTAGAAAAAGCACTAATAGATCCACTTAATAATATTATTATAGAAAAGATTTTTTTCATTTTTGATATTTGTAACAAATTTTATGAATTTAATTTTTTAGCAATAATACTTTCCAAAGCAAGACTTATCGTAATTAGAATAAGAAGCAGAAGAGTAAAATTGAATCCTCTTTGACTTTGATTAAAATAAGATTTAATTAATTTTTTATCATTAAAGACAGAAAAATTATTATAGTTTATGTTTCGTAGTTGTTTGTTTATTTCGTTAGGAGATAGAAAAGTAAGGTCGGATTCTTCACGTGGATAGTTCAAAGCCAATACTCCCAAGACGGAGTCCTTATCATGAATATCATAGAAGCCTGCTTGTTTGATTTGGGAGTGAAGAAAAAATCCGTATCTCCCTTTTACGTATTGCATTTGAGGTATTACAGTGTTTTGAGTGCCTTGTTGCGTAAGAGAAATGTATTCACTCTTGCGATTAGATGTGATAATAGAAATATCAATCAACTCTCTATCGTTTGTAAATAAATAAATAGGAGGCAGAATAGTAGAATAAAGTGCTATATTCCACATAATAGGAACAAAAATACTTTGATTAACGAAATCAGTCCAAGTGGTAGAAAAAGGTGTTGTGAAAATATAAGCATTAGAATTATCTATAGTATTTTGAACAAAGAAAGCATCGTCATTAACCATCGTCATAATCTCTTGTTGAGAGATATTATTCGCACCACGCAATCTATAATATTGTTTACAAGTAGGCATTTGCATATTATCAGTAATGGAAGAAAAAACATTTTTGAATATATTATTTTTTGTATCAATTGTTTTGATTTTTCTTTCCTCCTTAATCAATTTATCCCACAAAGGCATTTGAAGAGTTTGCATAGCAGTATTATAAGAAGGTATATCAATATTTTCAGAAGGTATAACGACCAAACAAAGTCCCTTTTGACGATAATTTTTCAATTCATTAGTTAGACCACTTGGCAAAGTATTCAATTCATTTAGTATAATGGTGCTATATTGTGAGAAAACAGAAAAATCAATATTATTAGCACTCATATTATCTAACTCTATTTCGGAAGAATTATTGAAAAGACGAGCAAGATATTTGTTTCCCGTAGAACCATTTATGCAAAGGACTTTTATTTTTTTCTCAACATTGAGCGTAAAATAGAAATCATCATCATAGGTTATAGGATTATCTATTATAGATACCTTACCACACACATTTCCACTCTCTTTAAGGACAAAACTCATAGGAATATCTATAGAAGAATTAGCCTTGATATCAGTTGTTGCCAAACTTTGTTGCTCATTATTGATAAAGAGTTTTACAGTTTGCTTCTCTACATCCTCTTTGGAGCAGTTAGTTAGACGAATGGTCATATCTACCTTTTGTCCTTTGAGAAAAATATTTTTGTTCATTATAATAGAGTCCACATATACGTTGTTAAGGTTTTGAGTCTTCAAACAAAGAAAAATATCTCTTACAAGACTATCCTGTTTGAAGTTTTCCTTATCAAAACTACCGACTTGAAAGTCCGAAATCATAAATACCCGTTTACTATTTTCATTTCTTAGGTTAAGCAAACGATGAGCTGTGTTGATAAGTTCTGAATATGGGACACTATTAGGAGATATCTGTACGTCTTTGAGTAATTCTTTGATTGTATTCTTTGCAACGAAATGTTTGTGTTTGCCTTCTAAATCCATCGTTAATAAACAAAAAGCATCGTTATCCGAATATTCGTTTAGTATTTGCTCTACTTGTGTTTTTGCTTTCTCTAATAATGAACCTTTGGTGGTAGTATTTTGCATTGAAAAGGAATTATCTACAATTAAAACTACTGCATTTCCTCCCTCTTTGACAAGTTGATTTTGCGAGTCTTTTATATAAGGACCTGAAAACAAAAAAGCCAATAATAATATCGTAAGACAACGAAATAATAATAGTAGGCGACGGAGTAATTTGTTTTGTTTTTTGTTTGTTATGGCAATAGATTTCAAAAATCTCACATTAGTAAATAATACTCGCTTAAATCTATGAAAATTAAACAAGTGTATAGCAATCGGAATTACTATCCCCAAACCTAATAACAAGAATAATGGATGTAAAAAGCCCATATTTTCACTTTTTCTCTAAAAAACTTTGCGAAATTACAAAAAATATCTGTATCTTTGCACAAAATAAACGAAAATAGTCTTTATAAAAAAAGAGTAGAATAAGAGAAAAGAATGTATTAAGCAGTGATTTTCTTTTCTTTTGTAGATACAAAATCATAAATATTGAAGAAAAATAGATAAATATAGTATTAACCTAAAAAAACCTTAAAACAATGGAAGAGAGTCTTAATTCTGTGCAAACAGAAAATCAATCAATTCAATTAACTCCTACAGTAAAGCAAGATATTGTTTGTTCTGCTAAATGGGGTAAATTCCTTGCTATATTATGTTTCGTATCGGCGGGCATAATACTAATAATCGCCATACTATCGTTATGTGTTGGCTCTATTTCAAGTGAATTAATAGAGAATAATGGTGGTTCTGAATTATTAGCAGATAGCAAAGAAATGACAGGTGCAATAACTGCCGTAATCTATATTGTTGCTGCCATTGTCTGTGTTGTTGTTGGCTGGTTCTTATTCAAAGCCACTAAAAATATAGAGAAAGGTATCAATACAGATAATCAAAATACGATAGCAGTAGGTTTGCATAATCTAAAAACTTTCTGTCAAGTTTATGGAGTAATTACAGTTATCGGTTTAGTAATATCTTTCTTGACGATAATCGGTAGTTTGATCGTATTGGCATTTGTAAGTACTATCTAATTAACAAAGTAAAAAATTTTCAAAAAACTAAATATAATGGATAAAAGAAATCTTTTATTGATAAGTAATTCTACCAATGCCGGAGAAAAATATTTGGACTGGTGCAAAGGTATGATTGAGGAGTTTTGTAAACAAAACAGCGTAAAAGAAGTACTATTTATTCCTTACGCAGGTTTTGCCCAAGGATACGATACTTACGAGGAAAAAGTAGCAAAAGTATATAACGAATTTGGTGTAAAGATTAATAGTATTCATAGACAAATCTCTCCCGTAAAAGCAGTTATGGATGCTACTTGTATAGCAATCGGTGGAGGTAATACTTTCTATTTGGTTAAGCAAATGCAAGAAAATGGTATAATGAAGGCTATTAGAGAAAAAGTTATGTTAGGTACTCCGTACATGGGGTGGAGTGCTGGTAGTAATGTAGCAGGTTTGAGTTTGAAGACTACTAATGATATGCCTATTGTGGAACCTGAGAGTTTCGAAACTATGTCTTTGGTACCTTTTCAGATAAATCCTCATTATACTGACTTTGTTGATCCAAAGCATGGCGGAGAAACAAGAGATGATCGTATCAATGAATTTATTGCTGCTAATAAAGAAACATACGTTGCAGCCATTCGAGAGGCAACAGCATTGAGATTAAACGAAGGAAAATTATCATTAATCGGTAGAGATAACAAAATGAAAGTTTTCCATTACGGTTCTGCTCCAAAAGAATACTCCTTAACGGACGATATTAACTTCTTAATGAAATAAGATTAGAAAAAATTATCACCAAAGTAGTTTTCTACAAAATGATAATACCAACTGTGTAAATAAAAACAAGAAAAATAATCTCATTTTCATTATGCAAGATAGTATTGTATTGAAAAATGGAGGTGTTTTGATTTATCCCACAGATACTATTTGGGGAATTGGTTGCGATGCCCTTAATACTAATGCTATAGAAAGAGTAAAAAATATTAAGGGCAGAAACAATTCCAAGAGTTTGATAATTCTAGTCAAAGATATAGAGATGTTAGAAAATTATGTTGTATCTATACCTCCTCAAGCAAAGGAATTATTAGAAAAAACTCTTACTCCAACAACAATTATTTACCCAAAAGCAAAAAATTTACCCATAAAACATCTTTCTTTTAATGAAAGTATTGGTATAAGAATACCTAAAAGTGATTATTTACAAGAAGTTTTCAAAGAATTTAATCATCCTATTGTCTCAACTTCGGCTAATTTTAGTGGTTGTGCATCTCCCACTAAATTTAATGATATAGATCCTCTTTTATTATCACAAGTTGATTATGTAAGTACTTATAATAGAGATGTAAATAATAATTCCAAAGGTTCCTCTATTTATTTAATAGACAAAGATAATAATATTACTCAATTAAGATAAAAAGAAAAAAGATCTATTTCTCTTATACACAGAATAGGTAATTACTTTGCCGAGGAAAACTAATTACCAAAATGATTTTATTGAGAAAAGAGTTCTATTTTATTAGTCATAGATAGAAATAAAGCAAAAAACGAAAAAAACATAATACATATATTTATAGAATACTCACTATTTAGAATAAATAGATAATTTCTTACTCTAACCTATCATAAAAACGCCAAAATCTTATAATGTTTCACACCCTCAAAATGTTCTATTTTCCCTATATGGTTATTTTTTAAAAGTATTTTTTGAACAAAAATGAGCAAATTTTCACCTTTGTTATGATTTGATTATGTAATAGTTGAAATAACTACTAAAATCATCAAAATAGTTATTGATGTTATTTGAATAGTTATTAACTTTATTTGAATAGTTATTAACTTTATTTGAATAGT
>CAVGDP010000127.1:0-4313 GCA_963627985.1 uncultured Eubacteriales bacterium | reverse complement strand
TTTAACGACCCCTTAAAGTTTTTTTAGAAAAAGTGAGTTGGAATATTGTTCTATTTAGAAATTTTACTGAAAACAAACTAATCATATCTAAATAGATATATTTTAGCGGACACTAATTGGATAATAAAAAAGAAGTGTTGTATTAAAAAGGAAAGAGTGGTAGAGGTGCGTTACTATTGAGAAAAGGAAAGAGAAGCAAGAGATATAAGAAAAGAGACGATGCTCAAAAAAGTATCGTCTCTTAAAAGTATGGAGTAAAGATTAATATTATTTAACTATCAATCTTGCACTCATTGTATTTGATTTGGTAATCATTTGAATTACGTAAGAGCCACGTTGTAGATTGCTAACGTCTATCATTTGGTAATGGTTACCTTTAGCTTGTACACCAGAAACAAAAGAAGAAACTTTTCTACCATTCAAATCATACATACGGAACTCAACATTAGAAGTCTCGTTCAAAGTATAAGATATAGTAGCCTCATTTACGGCAGGGTTAGGATAGATAACTAAAGATTGAGCCTCTTTATTATCTTTGACATCAAGAATAGAAACAGGGTTCTTTATCTCAACAGTATCCTTAAAGTCGTTATTTACATAGATACCTCTACCATACGTTGCAGCGTAGATAACGCCTGTATTCTCGGTTGCGTTGTAAACATTAAGTTCTGCATTTTCTCCAACGTAAGCATAGAATATCCATTTAGGAAGTTTCTTAGTTTGTTGCCATAAATTGAATACTGGAACAGAAGGGATATTAGCGTTATCGGAATACCATTGACCATTCAATCTATAATAGATACCATCATCACTTCCGACATATAATCTTCCGCTACTTGCGTTACCTTCATTAACGGATTCGTATAAAGCAGTAAATACAGGTTTGTCATTAGTAGCAGTTGCACCGTATCTATCAATATTCAAACTAATATCAGAAAAATCAACAGTTGCATCCAAAGCGTTAGTAGTTTGCATAACGTTAGCATCGGAGAATATAGCACCTTCGAAAGTTAGTGTCATATTGTTGCTATTTGTAGGGTCGCAAACGATAGAAGCAATTGGACGATTGAATGTTGCAATTGTGTCGGTGGTAAATCTTTTGATATCACCACTACCACCATTGATTATACGATCATTAGTAATTGAAACATCATTCAAACCACTTATTCTAACCAAAAGAGTATTAGTGTAGGTATCGTATGAAGAATATTTATCAACAGCCAAGAAAGCAGAAGAACCATCTTCACTTAAAGCAACGGCGTGTATTCTTGTATTCATTGTAGATAAATCATCTGCAGAAGAAGCAGGACCAGTTGCGTATAATTTAGCCCAAATTAAGTTACCAAATTTACCTTCTGCCAAAGCGTTAGGGTTAACTGTTCTGGAGAAGTCTAAAACTTTACCACAAATAAATGCTCCCATATTAGTAGCTACTAATAATCTTGCTTGGATCGGTTGAGGGATATTGATTACCATAGCATCGTTTCTTTGTAAGATAGTATCATCTGTACCGATTGTATATGTATCTTCACTATAACCAGAAGGGATACCGATTGTATCAGATTTAGCCATAACATGATAGAAAGGATAATCTATGTTATCACTTTGAACCAAAACACTATCACCAACAGCGATTTTTACTCCGCTTCTACTATCTAAGATTTCACCATTACGACGAATAATTGTGTAGTCGTTCAAAGTCATTTCCACACTGTCGATAACTCCATTATAATCGAATTTCTCCCAAAAAGCAGTAGGAGTATTGAATGGATCAAAATTAACGTTATCAATTAAGACTTGTGTTAGAAATGTTTGTTCTGTACCACCACCATAAGTCCAAGTTTGGTCATTTATTGCACTAAAATCACCAGCATTGCTATAAGATCTTGCCAAATTAGTACCAGGACGAGAAACTATAATAGGTTTTCTAACAGTTGGACTTGTTCTATATATAACAGAAGCATTTACTCCACTACCACTATATGTAGTTTGTTGGAAGTCTGAATATGTTGTAGTACTACTTGAAACTGGATAATTAGCATTGTTTATAGACCAAATCTTAGTACCTCTTTTAATAGAATCACTAACAGTTGGCAAATAAACAATAGCGTTTGATTGTGTAGCAGCGATAATAGAACCATCGGCAGTTGCACTTACTTTGTATGTTTGTAGATTATTCATACCAAAAGCAGGGAACCAGGAGATATTTCCTAATATAGTATCATATTCATATCTAAAAGCACCCATATCCGATGTAACAAATAAATAAACAGAATCATATACTGTCATTTCTCTATTTAATTGTTTTGGCATAGGTAGGATGTTATGTATATTAATACCAACACCGAAATTAGTAGTATCTGTTACTGTTGCAGAAGTTAATGTAGAGAAAGAGAATCTACCTTCTCCGTTGTAATCTCGTCCAGATAGAAGTTCGTTACCACCAATATATACTACTTCTTGTTCTGCGTTTCGGTCATCAACATATATAGACATACCATAACCTAAAGATGTTCCAGCCAAATAAGACATAGAGGAGGTTACTATGTTATGCCAATTAGTTTCTGTCGCAGTTAAAGTAGTTATATCTACATTATCTTCTAGTGAACCGCCTATTTTTTGTGTATAAGGACGATAAATACCATAAATAGAACCATTAAAATCTGGTTCATATTGAGATACTGTTGCTTTAGTTAGGTTAGTAGATGCGAAAATAAATAAATCATTAGGTGTTTTCTCGGCAAAAGCCAATTTTATTCTACCTATACCATAACCACTCATAACATTATTAGGATCTGATTCGGAAGAGAAGATAACATTGAAAGACTTCCCTGTTCCAACTGCTACCATTTGATCGTATGCAACAGCAATAATGCCATTAGTATTAATTTGTAAATCATTTACATTAAAAGAAGAGTTGCCATCAATAGCAATATTCTCAAATGTAGCATTAGCGTTAGTGATATCTGTTGTATATTTCAAACCACCATTCTTTGTGCCGACATACAAACTACCATTGCTATAAAGAATAGTATTAATGTACGCCCAATCGTCAGTAAAAGCGTATTTTGAATAAGGTTTGGTATTGGTCATAGCTGTAAATGCAAAATTATTCTTAACATAATCGTATTTTGCATTATCATCCGATAGACCATTTGTCCAATTCGCAACAACGTTACCTGTTTGCATAAACACGCCACCTCCAACGCTACCAGAGGTTTGATTACTATAGCCGATAGGATTTTCTCCGTGGATCATTTTGTTATAGAAGCCTTCGCCGGTACCGATATACAATCTACCATCCTCGCCTTGTGTTATAGCGGTAACATTTTGAACTACATCGCCAAGGGAAATCTCTTGCCAGTTCTTACCATAGTTTACGCTGATGTATAATCCTCCGACAGTTCCAACATAAATAACTCCATCATTGAATTTATCGAAAACTGCAGCCCTTGCTCTTCCTGAATAGTTGTTAGGTCCTACAGCCTTCCAGCCTGTTTCTTCTCCTTCGATGTAAGGATTAGCCATTGTCGTATTTACCATTATTCCCATAATAGCCAAAAACAACACGCTTAAAAGTAACTTTCTTCTTTTCATACTATTTAGTTATTCTTTTTTTATTACACTCAATAAAATATACAATACTTTTTGAAAGGGCAAAAGTACGTAAAAAAAATTACATTACAATATTTTGCTTACTTTTTTTTATATAATAGATTATTTTTGTGCGTATAAATATTTGTAAATTATCTTAATAATAGTTTAGATATTTCCTATTAGAAATGTTTATAAGATAAATAAATTAAAAACTAAATATGGGTAATATAGTACAATTAAGGGTAGAATATTTTCAAAAGCAAAGTTATTCATATATAAAGATTATAAAAAGTAACGCAAAAATTGTTTTATTGCTTTTTCCTATTAGGGATCCACTACTACATAATATATAGGTATAAGAGTAGAAAATGTATTTTTGAGTAGTTAATGGACGAAATTAATGATAAGATACATACAAATATCTAATTATTATCATAGTAGATGTTTTCAGTAAGAAAAGGGATAATTTCCTTATCATAATTTATTATAGAGACACAAAAATTAGATATTATATTAGACTTCCAAAATATTCTATTTTCCCTATAAGGTCATTTTCGGTAGTCATATTTTGAGTAAAAATGGAGGAGTTCTATGCTCTTGTAATTACTTAATTATGTAGTACTTAGGATAAGTACTGAGATTATCAAAATAGTTATTGATTTTATTTGAATAGTTATTGAAGTTATTTGAATAGTTATTGAAGTTATTTGAATAGT
>CAVGDP010000126.1:0-6881 GCA_963627985.1 uncultured Eubacteriales bacterium | reverse complement strand
CGATACTATTCGAATTTCTATTTATTTAAAATGTTCTATTTTCCTTATCGTAAATTTTTAATGAATGTTTCACAGAAGGAAAAATGATAGAAAAATCGTAATAAAACGAGTGCTTAAAGTTTTTTTAGAAAAAGGAGGATGGAAGATTGTTTTATTTGGAAATTGTATTGAAAATAAATTAGTTATATCTAATAGATATATTTTAGAGGATACGAATATTGAAATACTTGTTGCTATCGTGGTGCTAAATTTGTTTCTTAATACTAATTTATTAAAAGTAAATAAGTTAAAAGATGATAAAGAATATTTTATAAGTATCAAAAACTCTCTAATTATTGGTTTTAGGAGGTCTATTTGAGAGAAATATTTTGTTAGGAATAAGATAATTTATTACTTTGTTAATTAGTTTCTTAATTAGTTTGTTTATTTTTGGTGGAATATAAAAAGTTGCTAAATTTTGTTTATTATCTAAAAAGTCGTAACTTTGCAAAGTGAAATAAATACTAATCAACTGACAATTATGGGAAGAATGTTAGCAATAGATTATGGGGAAAAACGTGTGGGATTGGCAGTTAGCGATTGTAGTCAAGTGATTGCTACCAAGTTAACAACTGTTTCTACGATGGAGATATTTCCTTTTCTTGAGAACTATCTTAAAAATGAGGAGGTTGATTTAATTGTTGTCGGTAATCCTAAACAAATGGACAATACTCCTTCACAAAGTGCGAAAAGTGTAAGGATTTTTGTAGATAATCTCTCTAATACCTTTCCTGATATGGATATTTATATGATAGATGAGAGATATACGAGCAAAATTGCTTCACAAACTATTGCTAAAAGCGGACTAAAAAAGAAAAAGAAACAAGAAAAAGGCTTGATTGACACAATTGCAGCTGTTTTGATATTACAAGATTTTATGAAAATGTATCAAAATGGCGATAATATATAAAAAGATAAAGAGGAATAAACAATAAAACAAACAAAAAGATAAAAATAATTTCGTTATGATATTGCCGATAGTGGGTTATGGTCATTCTATTTTGAGAAAAAAGACCACTGATATTACAAAAGATTATCCTAATATTAAAGAATTAGTAGACAATATGTTTGAGACAATGTACAGGGCAAGTGGTGTAGGTTTGGCTGCTCCGCAAATTAATTTGTCTATAAGCGTACTTGTTATTGATACTGACGTATTTAAAGATACTTACCCGGAAGGTGAAGGCTGGAAGGTAGCAATGATTAATCCCGAAATATTAGAACAATATGGCGATGCATGGACTTTTGAGGAAGGGTGCTTGTCGGTACCTGGAATAAGAGAAAATGTAATGCGTCCAAGTAATGTAAAAGTTAAATACTTAGATACTGATTTTGTTGAACATATAGAAGATTTGTCAGGTATAAAAGCAAGAGTCTTCCAACACGAATATGATCATTTACAAGGCAAAGTATTTGTGGAGAAATTATCAAATATTAGGCGTGCATTTTTGAAAAGAAAACTCAAAGATATAGAAGAACATAAAGTGCAGACTGATTATAAAATGCTAAAATAGAATAAGATTATGACAAAGAAATTGAGTATCGTAGTTTTGTGTTGCGTAATTAGTACAAGTTTTCTTTGTTTTGCTTGCAATTCTGCAGAAAAAAATAGAGCAAAACAAGAAGAACAACAAAAAGAAAGAAGACAAGAAATAGAATTATACGCTACTAAGATTAATGAGAACCCTACCGCACTGAACAAATTAAATGCTGATACCTTGATTAACTTATACAAAACATATATTAACGACTATCCCAAAGATACTATCAATGAATGGTATTTGTTCCAGTTAAGTCAGGTCTATTCTGCTATGAATGAGTGCGATTCTGCTTTATCTTGTTTGGATAAGATTATAAAAGATTTTCCTAATGGCAATAAAGTTGGTGCTGCTTACTTCTTTAAGGGAGTTATTTACAACGATGTATGTCTGAATAAAGAAGAAAGCATAAAAGCGTTTGAGCAATACATTAATCGTTATCCGAATACAAAATACACAGACGTAGCAAGGAAAATGATTCAAATGGATACAATGAAACATCCTGAGACTTTGATAAAATAATCTTTATTCTTAGTCGCTCGTTGTCGTACATTAACAATTCTTAATAATAATTCAAATAATAGATATTTTGTCGTAATTTTTTGATGATAGACTCTATTTTCTCTATAGATATGAGCAGATGATTTCTAATTATCAAAAAATAAATGAGTGTATAGAATAATTTGTTATTGATTGATAATGAATTAATAAACTTATCTTGTGAAGTTATTTTCTTTGCTGTTTTATGCAGAAAAATATATCGTGGGAGAGATTTATCAAAATTATTTGTTCTTTTTGTTTTGGATTATAAAAAATTGTGTATTTTTGCAAAATGAAATTAAAGAGTAATAGAAATGATACAAAGAATTCAAACATTGTGGTTATCACTCGCCGTTCTGTTGAGCATTGCTGCTTTCTTTTTTCCATTGGCGATGTTTCAATTTTATTATAAGGATTTGCCATTAGATGCAATATACAAATTATTACCATTAAATACTTCCCCTTATCAAGAAATACCTGCTTGGAGTGCATTGATAACATGCTCTTTATCTGGAGTTATTGCTTTGATTGCAATATTTCTTTACAAAAATAGACCACTTCAAATGAAAATTGTAGCCTTTGCGTTCTTGTTTTCTGTAATAGAATTAGTATTATTGTATTTCTATCAATTAGATGCAGGATTAAGCGATGCGGTTACTAATATCTGTAAGGGAGATCCAACACAAATTGCGCCAACAATAGAAAAAGGAAAAACTACTTGGGGTGTTGCTTCATTCTTCCCTATTGTCCAAATAGTTTTCTATGTATTCGCTTTACAATCAATCAAAAAGGACGAAATATTAGTAAGAAGTTCCGAAAGATTGAGATAAAGAAAATATTTATTAAAAAAGAAAATAAATCTATTAGGATAAGAAATAAATAAATCATTAAGGAACAACATAAAATAATAATATAAAAAAGTAACAATTAGCATGATAGAACTTATCAACAAAGGAGTTTATCTTCTACAAGGAGAGAAAATAGTAAATAATGCTGAAAATATGCCTTCAGTAGATGATGCTCGTGAAAATACAATAGCATATCAAATACTTCGCTCACACGAAGTTGATAAAAACAAAAGTAAGAAAATGAGAATTAAATTCGATGCTTTAATTTCTCATGATATTACGTACGTAGGAATTATCCAAACTGCAAGAGCAAGTGGATTGAATAAATTTCCTATTCCATACGGTATGACTAACTGCCATAACTCTTTATGTGCTGTTGGTGGTACGATAAACGAAGATGATCATGTATTCGGTTTATCTGCTGCAAAGAAATACGGAGGAATATTTGTTCCTACCAATCAAGCCGTTATTCACCAATATGCAAGAGAAGCAATGGCAAAATGTGGTAATATGATCCTGGGATCAGATTCTCACACACGTTATGGTTCACTTGGTAATATGGGTGTTGGTGAAGGAGGAGGAGAGTTAGTTAAACAACTCTTAGAGAATACTTGGGATATCAATGCACCCGAAGTTGTTTTAGTTTGGTTAGAAGGAACTCCAAAGAAAGGTATAGGTCCTCATGATGTTGCTATATCTTTGGTAAAGGCAACGTTTGAAAATGGATTTGTAAAGAATAAAGTTTTGGAATTTGCTGGTCCTGGTGTTAAGAACTTACCTATTGACTTCCGTAATGGTATAGAAGTAATGACCACAGAAACAACTTGTCTTACTTCTATTTGGATTACTGACGAGGAAGTACATAAATACTACAAGATGCACGGTAGAGAGCAAGATTATAAAGAATTACGTCCAGGCGATGTCGCTTATTATGATAGCATGATTAAGATTGACTTGTCTAAACAAGAAAGTATGATTGCTTTACCTTATCACCCTTCTAATGCTTATACTATTCACGAGTTGCAAGCAAATCCAGAGAAGATTTTCAAAGAAGTAGAAGAAGATACAAAGAAGAGATTTGGAGACAAAGTATCTGTAGACTTAAAGAGTAAGATAGTAAATGGTAAAGTAATGGCAGATCAGGGTATTATTGCAGGTTGTGCCGGAGGTACATACGACAACTTGGCTGCTGCTGCCGCTATTCTAAAAGATAAATCCACAGGTAATGGATATTTTACCGCAAGTGCTTATCCTCAATCTATACCTGTTTATTTGGCTACTACACGTTCTCACATTGCTGAGGATTTATTAGAGGCTGGTGTCGCTATTAAACCTGCTTTCTGTGGTCCTTGTTTCGGTGCAGGCGATGTTCCTTCTAATAATGGTTTATCTATTCGTCATACAACTCGTAACTTCCCTAATAGAGAGGGTTCTAAACCAAAAGATGGACAAATTGCTTTGGTTGCTTTAATGGATGCAAGAAGTATTGCTGCTACTGCTGCTAATGGTGGCGTAATTACTGCTGCCACAGATATAGATTACGATGTTAATTATAATGAATACGAATTTGATCCACGTGTATATCAAAAGAGAGTTTATAATGGTTTTGGCAAAGCCGATCCTTCTGTAGATTTGCGTTATGGTCCTAATATCAAAGATTGGCCAAAGATGTACCAAATGGAAGATAATATGTTGTTAGAGTTAGCTGCTGTTATTCATGACCCAGTTACTACTACTGATGAATTAATTCCATCGGGTGAGACTTCATCTTATCGTTCTAATCCATTGAAATTGTCGGAGTTTGCTTTATCTCGTAGAGTTCCAGAGTACGTTGGTTTGAGCAAGAATATTCAAGCACAAGATTTGGAAAGAAGAAAAGGCAATACAAACAATCATATTCAACAGGCTTTGAGTAAAGTAGGTGCAGATGCTAAGAATACTTCATTCGGTTCTTGTGTATTTGCTAACAAACCAGGCGACGGTTCTGCTCGTGAACAAGCTGCTTCTTGCCAAAAGGTATTAGGTGGAGATGCTAATATTTGTTATGAGTACGCTACTAAACGTTATCGTAGCAATTGTATCAACTGGGGTATTATTCCATTTACTATCTCGAAAGACACTCCATTTGATTACAAACCTGGAGATATGGTATTTGTCCCTAATATCAAACAAGCAATTTTGGATGGCAAAGAAGAAATTGATGCAAAGGTAATAACTGCCGATGGTGTTAAAGATATTCATTTGTATTTCCAAAACTTAACCAAAGATGAGAGAGAAATCTTGGTAGAAGGTTGCTTGATGAATTATTATGCCGCTCAAAGAAAATAAGATAAGAAATAATTAAGTAGATGTGTGATAAGGTTAAAATCTTATCGCACACTATTTTGAGAAGACAACAAAAAACAAAATAAAAGAATATAATAAGCAATGGAAAAGATTAAAATGATTACCCCATTAGTAGAAATGGATGGTGATGAAATGACACGAATTTTGTGGAAGATGATCAAAGATGAATTAATTCTTCCTTTCGTTGATTTGAAAACAGAATACTACGATCTAGGTTTAGTAAAAAGAGACGAAACTAATGACCAAATCACAAAAGATTCAGCAGAGGCTACAAAAAAATGGCACGTTGCTGTAAAATGTGCAACTATTACTCCTAACGCACAACGTATGACCGAGTATAAATTGCACGAAATGTGGAAAAGTCCTAATGGTACAATCCGTTCAATATTAGACGGTACCGTATTTCGTACTCCTATAACTATACCTTCTATCAAACCTGTTGTAAAGAATTGGGAAAAACCTATAACAATTGCTCGTCACGCTTACGGAGATGTATATAAATCTGTAGAAATTCGTGCAGATGAGCCAGGTACTGCAAAACTTGTTTTTGAAGGACAAAGTGGTAAGAAACAAGAGATTGCTATACATGATTTCAAGGGTGAAGGTGTTATACAAGGTATGCACAATACGGATAAATCTATTCGTTCTTTTGCTCATTCTTGTTTCAAATTTGCTGTTGATACAAAACAAGATCTTTGGTTCTCTACAAAGGACACTATCTCAAAGAAATACGATGCACAATTCAGAGTTATCTTTGATGAAGTTTATCAAGAGTACAAACAAAAGTTTGAAGAATTAGGTATTACTTATTTCTATACTCTTATAGACGATGCTGTTGCACGTGTTATTAGAAGTAAGGGTGGTTATATTTGGGCTTGTAAGAATTACGATGGTGATGTTATGAGCGATATGGTATCTACTGCTTTTGGTTCATTAGCAATGATGACTTCTGTATTAGTTTCTCCTGATGGAAATTACGAATACGAGGCAGCACATGGTACAGTAACTCGTCACTATTACAAATATTTGAAAGGAGAAGAGACTTCTACTAACCCTATGGCTACAATCTTTGCTTGGTCTGGTGCATTACGCAAAAAAGGTGAGATGGACAACCTACAAGATTTAGTTAATTTTGCTAATAATTTGGAAAGTGCTTGTTTTGATACTCTTAACGAGGGTATAGCAACAAAAGACTTAGTAAATTTAATGGAAGGTGTTACACCAAAGGCGGTTAATTCTGCTGATTTTATTGCTGCTATTCGCCAAAGATTAGAAAAACGTTTGGGTTGCTAAGCGAATAATTTGTAAGAAAGTGAATTTAAGTTAATCATAAGTTTATTTCTTTACAAGTGGTTATCATATCTTTTTGTGATAACCACTTTTCTCCTTTGTGTATACCCATTTATTCAAAAAAAACACTGTTTTTCTCACAATAAAAGCACGTTTTCAAAAAATAAAACTACATATTATTCGAATAAAATCACATTTCGTTGAAATAAAATCACATTTTATTTTGATAATTACTTAAGTTATCAAAATAATTACTTAAGTTATCAAAATAATTACTTAA
>CAVGDP010000125.1:0-4408 GCA_963627985.1 uncultured Eubacteriales bacterium | reverse complement strand
AATAACTTCAATAGTTATCAAAATAACTTCAATAGTTATCAAAATAAAATCAATAGTTATCAAAATAAAATCAATAGTTATCAAAATAAAATCAATAGTTATTAAAATAACTTCAATAGTTATCAAAATAAAATCAATAGTTATCTTAATAAAATGCGATAGTATAAGAATTTTATTTTCTTTAAGATGTTCTATTTCCTTGATTATGTATTTTTTGAAGTTATTTCGGGGTCTAAAATTATAGATTGATTCTATTATTAATTAAATGGTAGATTGATTTTTTGTAATTTTATTTATCAATACGTAATCTTATTCATCAACTTGTAAATTTTCATTTTTTTGTTTTCTATTATGCTCTATTTGATAAATTTTTTGTACTTTTGCAACACATATAGTGTGGGTAGAATGTACTTTTTGTGTAGAATTTTTGCTTTTTGTATCAAAAAATTACTACTTTAGTTATTTGAAATATAGTACTTTAATTATTTTTATTTTATGGAGTATTTCCATAAAATAAGAAATAGAAATCTCGTTTGCATTTGTTTAGATCTTCCTCAATACTATTACTCTTGAAGTACATTTTACAAAAATAAGTATTAGAACCCACGTACAAAAAACAATTGAAAAAAAATAAGTGATAACAAAAATAAAAGGAGGGAAAGAAATGTTTTCATTTTTAGTAGCAATAGGAACTGCTTTGTGGTGTTTAGGAGAAATCTTCAATCCAACTGGTTGGAAAAAAGGAAGAAGAAAAAAGTTTTAATTATCTAATACAAAGGGGTATATAAAAGAAATACCATCTCTTGTTAAAGAGTAGCAACGGGTATAAAGGGTCGTTTTATTAGAGGGATTTTCCACTATTTAAATTAGTAAATATGTGGTATGTAGGTTATTTATTTATAAAAAACTCTTAGTGTTCGCCAAAATAGTGTAACAAATAAAATAACCTAAAATAGATATATTTATACGATATTCATATCTTAGAATAATGAAAAATCTTACACGAAAAAAAGAAACAAAATTTTAGTACCTTGTTTCTATTAATGGGTTAGAATTTGGTCAAATGTCAATAAAAAGAAGAAATAAATTGTTATTTGCAAAAATTATTGTATTTTTGCAGACGTAATTGTACGAAAAAGTGAAAGTACAAAGGAGTTAAAAAGTATTTAGCATTTGCTATTTATTCGGTAATATTCCGGGAACCTGAGAAATTTCTTGAATATTTACGACACTGAACGAATAAGTAATTGCCTGCGTAGTCGTGGGCGAACTTGTCTGTCGTAAATGGTATTCTCAGGACCTCCGGATGTGGATTAAGATCGTCCACGTCTTTTTTGAGTCCAAAGAATACCGTTTATGCCAATAGGTAGCATAAAAAGGATTACGTATGACAAAAGACACAATCTATTTCAAATCGGCAACCGATATGAAAGAATTGGACGAAGAGAGCGTGCAACTAATTGTCACCTCTCCTCCATATTTCAATATCAAAGACTACTCTAAAGATGGCTTTCAAACCATCAAACATTCTCAAAGAAAGAAAGAAGATATCGGCTCATTAGCATCATTTGACAAGTATATTAATTCCTTACTATTTGTCTGGCGTGAGTGTGAACGAGTACTAAAAAAGAATGGAAAACTATGTATCAATGTTCCGTTGATACCTATGTTAAAATCACACATGAATACTCATTATAATCGAGACATTTTGGATATTCAAAGTAGTATACAAAATTCTATTCTTTCAAACACGCATCTATATTTATTAGACTTATATATTTGGAATAGAATAAATTCGTCTAAAAGATTGATGTTTGGTAGCTATCCCTACCCAAGAAACTTCTACGCACAAAACACAGTAGAGTTTATTACAATATATGTTAAAGATGGTACTCCCGAAAGAGTTGATAAAGAGAATAAAGAATTAAGTAAGCTTACAGAAAAAGAATGGACGACTTTTACAAAACAAATTTGGGACATCCCTATTCCAAATAAAAACGATATCGCATACGGTAAACATTCTGCCATTATGCCTGAAGAGATACCCTATAGATGTATTAAAATGTTTAGTTGTGTCAATGATTTAGTTTTAGATCCTTTTACAGGAAGTGGCACTACATTAAAAGTTGCTAAATCGTTAAACAGACATTACATCGGGTATGAATTATACGAGAACTATAAAGAAGTTATTAACTCAAAATTAAGTCTTGCTGATAATGAAAACAAATAAAATTTATTTAGCGGACGTTTTTGATTTTCTGAATAAATTGGAAGATAATTCCGTTGATTTAGCCATAGTTGACCCGCCATATAATATGAAAAAGGGAACTTGGGATACATTTAAAGACGATGAATCTTATTTCGAATTTACATTCAATTGGATAGATCTGTTATTAAAAAAACTTAAGAAAGAGGCTTCATTGTATTTATTTAACAATGCATATAACTCTGCAGTAATACTAAACTACTTAAGAGACAAAGATTTAATTTTTAAGAATTGGATTACTTGGTATAAGAAAGATGGATTCTCGGCAAGTAGGAAACGCTTTGTAAATGCACAAGAAACTATTCTATTTTATACAAAAAGTAAAGTCTACACTTTTAATTATGATGATGTTAGGCAACCATACGAGTCTACAAATAGGATTATTCATGCATCTAAAAAAGGAATTTTAAAGAATGGTAAAAGATGGTTTCCTAACGAAAAAGGCAAACTATGTACAGATGTATGGGAAATTACCTCTCAGAGACATAAAGAAATGGTTAATGGTAAGATACAAAAACTAGCACACCCAACAATTAAACCGAGTGAGTTAATTGAAAGAATTATTTTGGCAAGTAGTAATGAAAACGATCTGATATTAGATTTATTTAGTGGTTCAGGAACAACAAGTAAAGAAGCAAAAAAATTAAATCGTAACTTTATTGGATGTGAAAATAATATAGAATACATCAAACTTATTAATGAAAAAGGAATAGAATATGACACTATATAGTACTATATATAAGACATTGGATTCAATTAAACAAATCGATCACAATAATTCATTTTTGCCTTATATTGTAGATAGAATTCTGAGTGACGATTACAGAGGATATCAGTGCTCTCAACACAATAGACTTACTTATGATTATTTCAAAATAGTCATATTATCTATATATGAAATTACAGGCAAAGAACGTTTTCGAATACATGTTGGTGATGATGATGGTGAAAAACAAATAGGAGCAGAAAAGTATTACAAAATTGTTGACCTAATTAAAAAATCTTGTAACAAAGGCACAATAAACTCAATAAAGAAAAATACTTTTCCTGATATTGCACGAATGGGATTTCTTTGTAGATATAATAAAAAAGATGTATTAATAGACGAAAATAGTGGACGGACGAATGTTTATAGCGTTCAATTATCAGAAAAAGGAATTGAATTCGCAGAGCAAAAAATGGAATTTGACAGACGTAAATACTTTACCGAAGGGATAGATAATATAACTAAAAATACTGCATCCGAGTTAGTAGAACTATTATCTACAGATGATTATGTCTCTCAAATAAATATATTAGAATATATGTACATTATTTCTGATAAAAGAGCAGAGATTAGTTTTAAAGATAAATTGGAATATCTTTCTGAATATAGACGACTAACCGATGTGCAGAAGAAAAATCTAACGAAGTTGTTGCAAGAATTTTGCAACCCGGATGATACAAGAAAAATAGGCAATAAAACAGATATGAGAGATTATCATAATTGGAAAAATGAGTCACAACAAATTTTTGGTTTACTTGCTAATACAGTTTATTTTAAAGTTTTAGACGATACTCTTGTAATGAACGATAATAAGGATTATGGTCTTTTCGCCCAAACGGCTAAACGTAAACAAAGTCCAAAAGCAAAGTACTTTGAAAGCAACGGAATTAATAAGTGTATAGGATATGAATTACATCACATTATCCCTTTCTCAAAAGCAAACACTCAAAAAGATGCAGAGTTTTTAGACGATGAAAGAAATCTTATTTATTTAGAGAAGTCCAAGCATTTAGAATTTACAAGTTCTAATAATGTAAATATTTGTGTAAGTTACAATAAACCAATTATTTCTTTTTTGGAAGTTGATAATAGGGATAGAATTATTAATGTAAATACAGAAACTCAAGAGGCTCTATTGTCAGAAGAGTTTATACCACAAATGAAAGAATACAATAAAAAACTACTACACATATTCTATCAAATCTAACTATTTTAGTATTTTATAGAATATTGTCTACTACTTCAAAATAGAATATTTACAAGAAAATGTTCTATTTTCCCTATCGTAAAATTTTAAGCAATTTTTCACGGAAGGAAAAATAGTAGAAAAAACATAACTCAACGACCCCTTAAATATTTTTTAGCAAACGTAGGGT
>CAVGDP010000124.1:0-3546 GCA_963627985.1 uncultured Eubacteriales bacterium | reverse complement strand
ATTCAAATAAGTATTGAAGTTATTCAAATAAGTATTGAAGTTATTCAAATAAGTGCCGTACTTATTTGGATAATTTTAGTAATGGCTTTAATGATTATATAATCAAATCGTTAGAAGAGTATAAAAAAGGTTGATTATAAAGCACTAATGTATTTTTATAGTGATTTATTATAATTTCTTTCGCCAAATATCTTGCTACCTATACGAATCATTGTGCTACCTTCCTCTATTGCAATATCATAATCGTGAGTCATTCCCATAGAAATTTCTTTGAAAAAATCTTTATCTCGGAAATATTTCTCTTTTATTGATAAAAAAATCTCTTTCAATTCCCTAAATTCTTTCTTTGTTTGCTCTCTCTTATCTGTTATACTACCTACACCCATAACACCACATAACCTAATATTATTCAATTGTTTGTAATCTTCACTATCTAATAAAATCTCAACTTCTTCTTTTCTTAAACCAAATTTACTTGCTTCGTGTGAAATATCTATTTCCAAAAGACAATCAACTATACGATTATGTTTTAAGGCTTGTTTATTAATCTCTTTCAATAGTTTTAGAGAATCAACAGAATGAATAATTGCCACATAATCAATGATATATTTTATTTTATTTTCTTGTAAATGACCGATAAAATGCCACTGAATATCTTTGGGAAGTGTTTCGTGTTTGACTTTTAGTTCTTGTGCTTTGTTTTCTCCAAAAATCCGTTGCCCACAATTATATGCCTGCATAATATCTTCGTTAGGCTTTGTTTTAGAGACTGCTATAAGAGTAACATTACTTGGAATACTATTCCTTATTTGTTCTATGTTTTCTTGAATATTCATTTTTATTAAAATTTTGAAATAATTGTGCAAAATTACACTAAATATATTATTTTTGCAACCTAAAAATAAAGATATGATTGCAAAATTTTTGAAAATAAGTTTTCTTTTCTTTCTTATATTATTGATATTTAGCGGATGTAATAGTACAGAAGAAGAGACGAAAGTAGAAAAAATTATAACAACTTTTTATAAAAGTCTCAATAATAGAGATTACAAGAAAATGGAGTCTCTAATGAGTGATAATATGCGTATAGATAGTCGTTGGATAAAACGAGACTTGAAAGAATTTGTTGTGTTTAAGAAAATATATATTAAAGATGTTGTTCTAAATACTATAACTGCCACAGTTACTGTTGAATGTACGGACGAGTTTAATAACAAAACCGAACAATCTTGGGATTTAATCAAACAGAAAGATGATTGGAAAATAAATAATTTTAATTTTTCAAGGACGCAAACAATAAATACAGATACGAAAAAACAAAATACTAATAAAGATACAATAAATATAATCGTGGATACTCCGAAAGTTGAGACGAATGTTGTCTATACGCAAACAATAACCGAAAATAATTAATATTATGTTGATAATAAGGAAGATATTATATGTATTAAACATCATTTTTGCACTTCTTCTGCTTTTGAGTTATACTTCTGCTTTTGTACCACAAGATATTTTCACAAAGGTATCTTTATTTGGTTATATGTATCCTTTTTTGCTTGCCATAAATATTGTATTTGTTATAGTTTGGTTATTTCTTAAACCAAAACATATCTTACTTTCTTTGATTGTTATAGGTATTCGTTTTGATTATGTCGGACGTTTGGTAAACTATTCTCCAAAACAAGAAGACGGCGATTTGAAACTTCTAACCTATAACGTACATGATTTTGTGCATGGGCGTGAAGAGGGTACTTATTTGGGATTAAATCAATTAACGGACTCTATTGTGAATTATATTGCTACTATGGATGCCGATGTAGTTTGTTTGCAGGATTACGATGTTAATACAACTTGGAAGCATGGTATTCATCAACAATTAACTGACTCACTTGATTATACTAATTTCTATTATTACAATATCAAAAGCATTATTGCCGATAATGTTGCCATATATTCGAAATTTCCTATCATAGATGCTGGCAGCGTAATGGAAGATAGTAACGAAAAGGAGTGTTTAATTTACGCCGATATCAAAACAAAAGTCGGTATTGTAAGAGTTTATAACTTGCATTTGAAATCTTATATGTTAGGGGCAAAAGAAAAATCGGATTATAAGGAAATTGTTAAAGGTAAGATCTCTGATACTGCTTCCAAAAACATAATTAATAAATTATTAGTCGCAAATAAATATAGAGCCTTCCAAATTAGACACATTATTAAGGAAATAGAAAAACAGCAAAAGCCAATAATTATTTGTGGAGACTTCAATGATCACCCTTTCTCTAATACTTATAAGAAATTTTCCAAATCTTTTTCGGATAGTTTCGTTGCAAAAGGTAATGGTTTGGGTGCTTCTTATAATGGTGTCTTTCCTGCTTATCGTATAGATTATATTTGGTACAATAAGAATAGGTTAGAGTGCGTTGGTTATTCATCTCAAAGATTAGATTTCTCCGATCATTACCCCATTGTATCAACATTCAAAATTAAACGGCAATGACACAGCAACAAAGATATGATTCTGTGGTAAAGATACTTAATGAAATGTATCCTAATGCAACAACGGAATTGAATTATAAGAATACATTTCAATTACTTATCGCCGTAATTCTCTCTGCACAATGTACAGATAAGCGAGTTAATATAATTACGCCGGCGTTATTTGAACAATTTCCCGATTGTTATACTATGGCAAAAGCAACGCCTGAAATAATTTTCCCATATATCAAAAGTATTTCGTATCCTAATAGCAAAGCGAAATATTTGGTTAATTGTGCCAAACGAATAGTGGATATTTATAAAGGAGATGTACCTTCGAGCGTAGAGGAGTTGCAAACTTTGAATGGAGTAGGTAGGAAGACGGCAAATGTTATCGCAACGGTAGTTTTTAATGAACAGAAAATGCCGGTAGATACGCATATTCATAGAGTTTCCAGGCGATTAGGTTTAACCAATAACGCTAAAACTGTCCGACAAACAGAAGATCAACTAATGAATAATCTCAAAGGGAGAGACATTAATCTTTTGCATCATCAATTATTATTACTTGGCAGATATATTTGTAAAGCGAGGAAACCAGACTGTGATAATTGTTTATTAACTACTGTCTGTAAGACATTTATAAGTAATAATAAAGCAACCAAAAATAATAATAAAGCAAAATCATAATACTTTGTGATACTTATTTTACTAAATATTTCTACAAGTACACAAATCACCAAAAACATTTGAATAGTATAAGTATTGGGTTTATTAGAGGATTAACAAAATGCTATTATTTATTCTATTTTATTGGCGTCCGTTAAAAAGAAGATGATAAGTAAACAATTAGAATAAATACATTTATAGGAGACTAATATTTCAAAAATGAATATATAATTTCTTACTCTAACCTATCATAAAAATGCCAAAATCTTGCAATATTTCACGCTCCCAAAATGTTCTATTTTCCCTATAAGGTCTTTTTCTATGGTCATATTTTGAGCAAAAATGAGCAAATTTTTCATCTTTGTAATGATTTGATTATGTAATAGTTAAAATAAGTAT
>CAVGDP010000123.1:10321-25990 GCA_963627985.1 uncultured Eubacteriales bacterium | reverse complement strand
ATTTTTCCTATTGTAAAATTTTAATGAATGTTTCACGTAGTGAAAGGAGTTAGAAAAATCATAACACAACGAGTGCTTAAAGTTTTTTTAGAAAAGGGGTGGAATATTGTTCTATTTAGGGAATTTTGACTAAAAATAAACTAATTTATCTAAATAGATATATTTTAGCGGACACTAATAAATATTTTTAGAATAAAGTAGCATCGTCCAAAAGACGAAAACTAAGTCTATGAAAAGGAGAAATACCAAATTTTTTAATGGCTTGACGATGATCTTTGGTAGGATAGCCTTTGTTTTGTTGCCAATTGTATTGAGGATACTGTTTGGAAAGTGCTATCATAGCGTCATCACGGTAGGTTTTTGCTAAAATAGACGCTGCCGCTATGGACATAAAAGTCGCATCTCCTTTGATTATGGTTTTGAACTCTATACCTGTGTCAGTATGAAAACGATTGCCGTCTATCAAAAGCATTTGTGGTCGGATTTGAAGAGACTTTATTGCTCTATTCATAGCAAGGATAGAGGCTTGGAGGATATTTATTTTGTCAATTTCTTTGTTTGTTACTTCTCCAACAGCAAAAGATAACGCAGTTTTTTCTATCAAAGGACGCAGAAAACGTCTTTGTTTGTCGGTAAGTTGTTTGGAGTCATTCAATAAAGACAAAAGTTGAGCAGTATCTTTATTGTGTTTGCTATCTTCTTGCAAAGTATCACCCGAAGGTAATATTACCGCCACAGCGAACACACTCCCCGCCAAACAACCCCTACCGGCTTCATCTACTCCACATTCTATTAGTGTCTTATCGTAATATGGACGTAGCATTGTTTATTCTTATTTCGATGGAACAAAGACAAATAATTTTCTTTGTTATTTAGCGAAATTATTGATAAGAGAATCGAATAGTATTTTGCCATCTGTGTTGCCTAATTCTCTATCGGCACAGCGTTCAGGATGTGGCATCATACCGAAAACATTCTTTGTATGATTGGTAATACCTGCTATATTTTCTACACTGCCATTAGGATTGCTTTCTGTTGTTATTTCGCCGTTTTGATCGCAATATCTAAATAAAATTTGTTGATTATCATTAAGTTTTTTTAGAGTATCTTCGTACGCAAAATATCTTCCTTCTCCGTGAGCAATAGGAATATTCAACGCTTTCTTTGCAGGAATCTCTTTTGTGATTAGAGTATTTGTAGTTTGTGGGACGATGAATTGGTTATGACAGATAAATTTTTGGTTGTTATTGTGTAGAAGTGTCCCTTCTAATAATCCGCATTCACAAAGTATTTGAAAACCATTGCAAACGCCCAACACCAAACCGCCTTTGTGAGCAAAATCTATAACACTATTCATTATAGGTGAGAGTTTTGCTATTGCACCACTACGAAGATAATCTCCATAAGAAAAACCTCCTGGTAAGATAATCATATCACAGCCTTGCAAATCTCTATCTTTATGCCAAAGGTTGACAACTTCTTGTTTCTCTATACATTTAAGTACATAATACATATCGTGGTCGCAATTGGACCCAGGGAAAGTAACAACTCCGAATTTCATATCACTATCTATATTTTTTCTGGGTGCAAAAATACAAAAACTATTTCAATTTAGTATCAAACTTTTGGAAAAAGCCGTGTTAATGGACAAAATTAATGGTTTGGGAGGTGGTAATAAGAAACAATCTACGTACAATCTGAAACGATCTTCAAGTAAAAAATAGACGATAGGGGAAATAGAATATTTTAGAAAAGATAAAATCCGAATAGTATCGCATTTCGTTAGAATAAACTCAATATTTATTAAAATAACTACAGTACTTATTAGAATAAACTCAATACTTATTTTGATAACTACAGTATTTATTTTGATTACGATACAATCAAATTATAATAAAGATGATACAACTAGTCTATCAACTCAAAAAGTCTCCCAATCTTTGGTTGATATATTATAGATTAGTAATAATATTTTTGGTTAATAAAGTCATCTTATTAGTTGCGTTGCTTACATTATCAAGAACTTCCTTATGAGTTTGTTCTTCATCCAAGTCTTCATTGAAAACATTAGATATAATACTTAGACCAAGCACTTTCATTTGGCAATGTCTTGCAACGATAACTTCTGCAACGGTACTCATCCCCACAGCACTTGCTCCCCAAGAACGAAACATTAAATATTCTGCAGGAGTTTCAAAACTAGGTCCCGTTCCTGCTACATAAACACCTTGTTGAAGAGAGATATTTAGTTTTTTTGCTTCTTTGAGAGCTAATTGTCTTAAATCCTTGTCGTAAGCATTATTCATGGACGGAAATCTTTCGCCAAAACGACTATCATTCTTACCTATTAAAGGATTAGGCATAAAGTTAATATGGTCAGTTATAAGCATAATATCCCCACATTTGAAATTCTTGTTTACACCTCCTGCTGCATTGGTTACAATTAAGGTCTTAATACCAAGAAGAGCGAAAACTCTCTCGGGGAAAGTAACTTCGTCCATCGTATATCCTTCATAATAATGAAAACGACCTTGCATGCATAGCACATTTTTGTTACCTATCTGACCAAAGATAAGATTGCCGATATGTCCTTCAACAGTAGAGATAGGGAAATAAGGAATATCTTTGTATTTTATTACTATCGGGTTTTGTATTTCAGAAGATAAGGGACCCAATCCGCTACCCAAAATAATAGCAATATGTGGAGTGGCGTTTATTTGAGAAGAAATGAAGTTTTTTGCTTCCAATATTTTGTTATAGTCCATACCTATTATTGTATTATAAGGTTAAATTCTATTGTTTTATAATTTTTCTTGCAAATTTTTTGTTATCCACATAACCACTTAGGATATAAGTGCCATTAGGTAAGTAGGAAAGGTCTATTGTGGAGGAGATATTTTGTAGAATTATTGCACCATCTATATTAGATAAGATTAAATCGGTTAGTTTTCCCTCATTACATACTATATTTACGATATTAGTTGTAGGGTTAGGGTAGATATGTATTTGAGTTGCGTTGTTGGTTATAATTGATAGCGAAGCGTCCTTGCCAACACGAACAGTATCTGTTTGAGTAAAGGAAGAAGTATCGCCAGGATTACATATTGTACGCACTTTTAGTAGATATATATCGCCAAGATTAAGATTGCGTAGAGAGAATTGCGGAGTTAGGGTAACGATCTTTGTTGTCCATTGCATTGCGTGTAGATCTTTGTACCACACTTCCCATATTTTAGCGTCTTTTACTGTATCCCATTTGGCAATAATAGTTTCTTCTCCTTTGTTTTGATACCAATACGCTTTGAAAGAGGTTGGTGAATAACAGAAATTATCTTCTGAGGATAATGTTGTTATGTATGCGAGTAAGGAGTCCTCACTTTCTATAGATGAACAGTAACTTTTTATTACTAACTTGTAAGTACTATTCTCCGATAATGAAGTAAAAGAAGTTGAAGTGTAAGAAAGAGTGGAGGATTGTAACAAAGAATCATTAGAATTATATAATTTAACAATCCAAGATGAGACCATATCGTCAGAAGACCAAGAACAAGAAAAATAATCAGTAGAAAGATCATCAATATTAATACCTTTAGGGGCAGAACATGCTTTTTTGATAGAGAGGTTAGTTAATTTGGCGACAATATTAGTAACACCTGTTGTATTGAAAAGAAATTTTATCTTTATTTTGTCTTCCATTATATAATCAGATAATAAAAAGGAGAAATTAGTATAAACAGAAGTATCTATAACAGTAGGAGAATAGGTACCTAAATGAGTATATGTTTTGCCTCCATCTTTAGAGATATAGAGGAGTGCATTAGAAGTGGAGGTTATATCAAAACATAATTCCGCAAGACCTAATTCGGATATATCAAAGATAGGAGTCTGCAAGACAGCAAAAGATGTATCAAAACAATAAGCAACAGAAGTAAATTCATCTTGTGAAGTATATTTTATTTCTTCACTCATCAAATAAGGAAAATCAACAACAGGTGCACAAATAGTAGTAAAGGTTAGTTCGTTAGTATATTTACTTACCATCTCTTGCATCGTTATCATACATATCTTAAAGATATATTCAGTGGTTGGAGATAAATTGTCTATTGTACAAGATGCGATAGAAGTTTCTATTGTTTGCCATAGACTATCGACAGAGTTCGCTTTGTATTGTAGTCTATAAAGTTTGATATTATCTTTTTCGTTCCAAGTAAGTGTTGCTGAATTATAAGAAATATCATATATTATTGAAGCAGTATCTACTATATCCAAGAAGATTGCTGTCTTAAAAGATTGCTTATTAGAATAAAAACTCTGCTGATCTTCACAATTAGCTTGTACTCTATAAAAGTATGTCGTGTTTTCTTCTAAACTATCAAGTACATAACCACTAAAAATATTGTTTATTGTTATCCAAGTAGAGTCTGTGGATTTTTGGTATTGAAGATTAAAAGATTGTTGGAAATTATCTAATGCCCAAGTTATTTCCGCACCATTATATGTTATGTTTATAGCAGATAAGGAGTCCGGTATAGGACAATATCGTGGTGTTATCTTAATATCTTTTATTATTATGGAAGAATTATTTTGGCATGTGTCAGTATTTGTCCACATAAATACGAGTTTGCGAGGAGAATCGGTAAAATTGTCCGGAAATTCTATATGAGCATCCTTCCAAGTATTGTTAGTATTATTATATAAACTATCACCATAGAGATAAATACTCTCAAGGGAAGAATCTATATCCAAATTATATCCATTACTTAACAAAAAGACTTTCATTCCGTCCTTTTCAGAGACAAGACTTGACTTATAAGCAAAATCCAAATAGAAACCCGTAGATTCTTCGGGTACAATAAAATCTATATAAGCGAAAGAAAAACTTTTTTTGTTGTTGTTAAAAATAGGAGTTTGCGTCTTGTTGTTAGAGATATAGAGATATTTCTCCGTAGATAAGGTATTGTTATCCAAGACATAGTCAATCGTCCAAGGATTAGAGTTAGAAGAAACCAAACCTATGGAGTCTAAGGAATTAGTATTGTTTAGGTCTATCTGTATAGGTAGAGTAGGGAGAGCGTTTTGGAAAGTGTAGTTAGCATATATATAACTCCAATTACCATAAGAGCCATTGCAATGAGAACGAACAGCAAATTGATAGACAAGACCCTTTTCTAAATTATCAAATACATATTCCATGTCAGTTGTGAAATATCTTTTGCCGATATTATCAGGGTTAGATCCCATCCCGTCTACAACTATCTCCCAATAAAGACAATCCTCTTCGCTGTGCCAACTAATTGCGAGATTTGTTTCATTAACCGAGAAAACATTTAGATGACTTACCATACTGCAATTAGTAGTAAAGCCACTTGTATAAAAAGAATACAAATCAGACCAATCACTTGTGTCCATATCTACACTAATAGCCCGAATTTTCCATAAATATTGTGTAGCCGAAACTAAATTGTCTATATAAAGACTTGTATCCGTGGTCTCCTGTTCAATAGTCTGCTCACTCATAGCCATATTATAAGAAATAATGTATTTGAATATTCCTTCTTGTTGCCCCCAAGAGAGCAATGCGGAGTAGTTATCTATTTGCGAAACGTTTAGATTTTGGGGTACATTAACCTCATTTTGTGATAAACAAACCTTTCCTATACATAATAACACACACAGTGCAACTATTCTTTTCATTTTGTAATATAATAAGAATTAATCATATATTTAACGATGCAAATATATAAAAAATCTACGAATACAACTAATGGAAGAAAATAAAAAATATTTTTGTGTGTAATAACTTTAACGAAAAGTTAGAATAAGGAAAGATATTATCATATATTATTAGAATAACCATAGGAAAGAATTATTTGTGTTCATTAGAAAGAAGAGAGAGAGAAAAGAAAAATTCAATTACATATATTTATATAACACTAATATGATAGAATAAGAAAAGCGTTAATTTCTTTACTCTAATCTATTCTCAAAATACTAAAATCACGTCTTTTTTCAGAAACTCAAAATGTTCTATTTTCCCTATAAGGTCTTTTTTTAAGGGTGTTTTTTTGAGTAAAAAGGAGTAATTTTTTCGCCTTTGTAACGATTTGATTATATAATAGTTAGAATAGGTACTAAAATCATCAAAATAGTTATTGATGTTATTTGAATAGTTATTAACTTTATTTGAATAGTTATTAACTTTATTTGAATAGTTATTAACTTTATTTGAATAGTTATTAACTTTATTTGAATAGTTATTAACTTTATTTGAATAGTTATTAACTTTATTTGAATAGTTATTAACTTTATTTTGACTAAATGTGATACTATTCGAATTTCTATGTCTTTAAAATGTTCTATTTTCCCTATCGGGTATTTTTTACTTATAGATAAAACGATATAAAAATACTCTCTTATTATAAAATTGCTTGGTGTCTATTTCTATTGTCAAAAATATGCTCTTTTATTATATTTCGTTCTGATATATTCAAAAGAAATAGAAAGATAGTGTCCTTAAAAAATACTAAAATTTACAGGGGAAAAATAAAACTAAATTTTTGAATAAAGATAGTAATAATATTTCTTTGTGTTTAGTGAAAATAAGGGACTTTAATGTAAAATAAAGATTTTTAATAAATATTACCGATTTAAAATATTAGTTATTTATAAAAAATCTTTTAGTTGTCTAAAAAAATTTTGTAAATTTGCAACGGATATTATGGAAGACATTACAAAAAATACAATAGATTATAGAGAAGAAGATATAAAGACGCTTATTTGGAATGAACACATACGAAAGCGTCCAGGTATGTATATCGGCAAATTAGGCAATGGAGCCTCTGCTGATGATGGTATTTATGTGTTAGTTAAAGAAATAATGGACAATTCTATAGATGAGTTTGCAATGGGGCAAGGTAAGACAATAGAATTGAACATAGATTTCGCACAAGGTAAGGTTAGAGTAAGGGATTATGGTCGTGGTATTCCGTTAGGTAGAGTTATTGATTGCGTCGCTAAAATGAATACAGGTGGAAAAATAGATTCTTCGGCTTTTAAGAAATCTGTTGGTATGAATGGTGTAGGTTCAAAGGCGGTTAATGCTTTGAGTTCCTATTTTTGCGTACAATCTTTTAGGGATGGACAAACCAAGAGAGCGGAGTTTGCTAAAGGAGAATTAATAAAAGAATATAATGTAGAGAATAGCACAGAGGCATCGGGGACTTTAATAGAATTTATACCAGATAAAGAATTATTTGAGAATTATTCTTTCATAGATGACTATATCATTAAGATGGTAAAGAATTATACCTATCTTAACAAAGGTCTTACTATTGTTTATAATAATCAAAAGTATCGTTCTGTTAATGGGTTGTTGGATTTGCTTAATGATAATATGTCTTCTGCAGAAGATGCGTTATATCCGATTATCCATTTGAAACAAGACGACTTTGAGTTTGCTTTTACGCACTCCAATAAAATACTTTCCGAAGAGCATTATGCGTTTGTTAATGGGCAACATACAACACAAGGAGGTACACACTTAACTGCTTTCCGTGAGGCGATAGTTAGAGTTATTAAGGACTATTTCAAAAAGGATTATGAGCCTTCTGATATTAGGAATGGCTTAATGGTTGCCATTAGTTTGAAGATTATAGATCCAATCTTTGAATCTCAAACCAAAACAAAGTTAGGTAGTATAGATTATGACAAGAGTAAGGGGATAACAGTAAGGAATTATATTAATGATATAGTAAAAAAGACTCTCGATCCTTATCTTTATATGCACGAAGATGTAGCAAATGCTATTTTGGAGAAGATTCTGCGTAATGAGAAAGAGAGAAAAGGGATGCAGAACTACAAAAAATTAGCAAAAGTGAGTGCAAAGAAGACTTCGTTGGTTAATCGTAAGTTAAGAGATTGTAGAGTGCATTATAATACGAAAGATGAGCGTAGGTTAGAGACTACATTATTTATTACAGAGGGAGATTCTGCATCTGGAAGTATTACTAAATCGAGAGATCCTAATGTTCAAGCTGTTTTTTCTTTAAGAGGTAAGCCGTATAATTCGTATGGAGAGAGCAAAGAGATTGTATACAAAAATGAAGAGTTTAATCTTTTACATTCTGCCCTTAATATAGATGAGGATATGGATAATCTGCGATATAATAACATAGTAATAGCGACTGATGCCGATGTTGATGGAATGCATATTCGTATGTTATTGATGACTTTCTTTTTACAATATTTCCCGGAGTTAGTTAAACAAGGACATATATACATATTGCAGACTCCATTGTTTAGAGTAAGGAACAAAAAACAGACTTTCTATTGTTATAATGAGGAGGAGAAACAAGAGGCTATTAAAAAACTCAAAACAGGTGTAGAGATTACGAGATTCAAAGGACTTGGAGAGATATCGCCAGATGAGTTTTCGCATTTTATTGGTAAAGATATTAGATTAGATCCTGTATTATTGCATCACGATTCGCAAACACCCGAAGTATTACGTTTCTTTATGGGAAAGAATACACCTGAACGACAAAAATATGTAATAGATAATTTGCGTTATGATGCTATTGAGGAATAGTTTTCATAGAAAAGATAAACAAAATAAAACTTAATGAATATGAAAGATAGAATAGTTGAGACGACAAGAATAATTATGATAGTAATAATTGTATTGTGTGGTTTAGGAATATCAAATCGTACCGTTGCACAAGAGGAAAATGTAACCAATACGAGTGAATTGAAACCATGGCAAGATGTTATTACAACCAATCTTACACCTTCTGAATGGAAATGGAATAAGAATAATTCTACACGTTTTAGTATTAGAGGGGATTTTGATGGTGATGGTTTCGAAGAAACACTCTATGAGACGGCAACTATGATTTATAGCGACAATCCAGAATTGACGCCTTTGCAATTAGACGGAGATTTGGGCGTATATTTTTTGGTTAATGAGGGAGATTTAGATGGTGACGGGACAGACGAAATTAGTCTTATGACTGTTTATCGCGATTATACTAATATTAATTATTTTAGGATATATTCCTATACTGGTAATAGATGGAAAGAGATCTTTTGTACCAAAGTTCATGAGTGGGATTGCCCTAATTATAATCCTACCAAGCCCGAAGAGATGTTCGTTCACACATGGAAAAAGAAAAATGGATATGATAAAAATCGTGTAGTATTAAAACATCACGATGGAGTGGTAGATATGATTGTCTTACACCCTAATGGTCGCTACGCAATAGAAAAAATAAAAATTGTAAACAAACGTGCTACCAAAAGAGAATGGGGAACAATTATAGAACCAAGGACGGATTTATAGAAAATAAAATTAGATCTTATACAAATGAGATTTGATTTTATTAGAATGAAATTAGATTTCGTTAGAATAATATCAAAAAAGAATTTTAGAAAGATAGTATTAAGAAATAAAAAAGATAAAGAAATGGATTTCAAACAGGCAATTTTGGAAGGTATTCCCGATTATATACCGGAGAAAAAACCATACGACACAACGATTAATCACGCCCCTAAACGGAAAGATATACTTACCGAAGAGCAAAAGAAATTGGCTTTGAAGAATGCTTTAAGGTATTTTCCACAAAAATTTCATAAACAATTAGCACCCGAATTTCTTGAAGAGTTGCATACGTACGGTAGGATTTATATGTATCGTTATCGTCCAGATTACGACATGTATGCTCGTAGTATAGATGAGTATCCTGCTAAATCACGTCAAGCAGCAGCGGTAATGTTAATGATACAGAATAACTTAAATCCTGCTGTAGCACAACACCCACACGAGTTAATTGTTTATGGTGGAAATGGGGCAGCATTTCAGAATTGGGCTCAATATCGTTTGGCTATGAAATATTTAGCAACGATGACAGATGAACAAACTTTGGTTATGTATTCTGGACATCCATTAGGATTATTCCCTTCTCATAAAGATGCTCCTAGGGTTGTAGTAACTAATGGTATGGTTATACCTAACTACTCATCTTTGGATGATTATGAGAAATATAATGCTTTGGGTGTCTCTCAATATGGACAGATGACGGCAGGATCATATATGTATATCGGTCCACAAGGTATAGTTCACGGTACAACTATTACTGTCTTGAATGCAGGAAGAAAAGTATCTAAAAACGGAGAAGGTTTAGCAGGTAAATTATTCGTTACTGCCGGTTTAGGAGGTATGTCTGGTGCTCAACCCAAAGCAGCTAATATAGCAGGAGTTGTTTCTATTACGGCAGAAGTTAATCCAAAGGCAACATACAAAAGAAAAGATCAAGGTTGGGTAGATGAGGTTTATTCCAATCTTGATGAATTGATGCAAAGAGTAAAGAAAGCTCAAGAAAATAAAGAAGTTGTCTCATTTGCATACGATGGTAATGTGGTAGATTTGTGGGAATATTTGGCAGAACACAATATAAAAGTAGATTTAGGTTCAGATCAAACTTCTCTACATAATCCTTACGCCGGTGGCTATTATCCTGTTGGTCTTACATTGGAAGAAAGTCAGAAGATGATGGCTGACGAGCCAGAAAAATTCAAACAAGAAGTGGCTAACTCATTAAAAAGACAAGTTGCTGCTATCAATAAACTTACTGCTAATGGTATGTATTTCTTTGATTATGGTAATGCTTTTCTTTTAGAGTCAAGTAGAGTAGGTGCAGACATAATGAAGTCGGACGGAACGTTTAAGTATCCTTCTTATGTGCAAGATATAATGGGTCCTATGTGTTTTGATTATGGTTTTGGACCATTCCGTTGGGTTTGTACGAGTGGTAAACCAGAAGATTTGGATAAATCTGACCATATTGCTATGGAAGTTTTGGAAGAGATCGCCAAAAATTCTCCAAAAGAGATACAACAGCAAATGAGAGACAATATACAATGGATTAAAGGTGCAAATGAAAATCATTTAGTTGTAGGCTCGCAGGCAAGAATACTTTACGCAGATTGTGAAGGTAGGACAAAAATATCATTAGCATTTAATAAAGCAATAAAAGAAGGCTATATTTCTGCTCCAATAGTATTAGGAAGAGATCATCACGATGTATCAGGAACAGATTCTCCGTTCAGAGAGACATCTAATATATATGATGGTTCGCAATTCTGTGCAGATATGGCAATACAAAATGTTATTGGTGATTCTTTCCGCGGCGCTACTTGGGTAAGTATACACAACGGTGGTGGCGTTGGTTGGGGAGAAGTAATCAACGGCGGTTTTGGTATGGTCTTGGACGGAACAGACAACTCCGACAGAAGAGCAAAGACGATGCTTTATTGGGATGTTAATAATGGTATAACAAGAAGAAGTTGGGCAAGGAACGAAGGTGCTATGTTTGCTATTAAACGTGCTATGGATAGCAATCCAGAGTTGCAAGTTACTATGCCTAATCTAACAGATGAGAGTTATATTGATTCTTTATTCTAAAAAGATAGTAGCGTTATATTCAAAATAAATTGATATCTATGAAAAAAAGATAATCTTATCGCAAAATGAAAAGGATTCTTTGGTGATTGATAACACAGCTATTCATCGAACAAAAAACAGTGATAAGATTATCTTTTTGATTTATTGAAAAAGTAAAATATATAAAGAGATGAAACAATTTTTCAAATTTCTTTTTGCTTCATGTTTAGGAAGCGGTTTGGCGATGATAATATCTTTTTTCCTAATATTAGGAATATTGATTGCAATGGTATCATCTCTGGTTTCTAATGATGATAAGATTGAGGTAAAAGATAATTCTGTACTTGTTATAGACTTATCCAAACCAATATATGATAGAGAGATACAAGATATTTCTTCTATGATATCAACAAGTGGAATAGATAATAATTCAATAGGACTAACAGAATTTTTGCAAGTAATAGACAGAGCAAAAAAAGATAATGATATTAAAGCCATTATGCTTAATGTATCAGTATTTCAAGCAAATGGTATAGCAACCGCACAAGAGATAAGAGAAATATTAGAGGATTTCAAACAAACGGGTAAGAAAATTTTTGCCTATGGAGATATAATAGACCAAAAATCATACTATATAGCAACTATTGCAGACAAGATAATGGTCAATCCTGCAGGTATGATAATGTTATCTGGTATGGGCGGAGAGGTTATGTACTATAAGGATCTTATTAATAAACTTGATATAGACGTTGATTTAATCCGTCCTACTAATAATGCTTATAAATCCGCAGGAGAAACATATACAATGAACAAAATGTCAGACGCTAACCGCGAACAAACACATAAATATCTTAACTCAATTTGGAATATAATTTGTCCGCAAATGGCCTTGGCAAGAGGTATAGAGGAGGCAAAATTCAATAATTTGGTTGCTTCTTTGCAAGGATTTCTTCCACAGGATGCTTACAAAAATCATTTAGTAGATTATCTTGGATTCAAATCCGATTACAAAGATACAATTAATAAATATGTTGCTTTGCTAAATAAGCGCTCCAAAAAAACAAAGATTAACTATATCTCTTACGGTAAATACAAACAAAGTATAGAAAATATTAATAAATCCCAAAAAGATAATATTGCAATAATATATGCTTACGGCACGGTAAATACAGGCAAAGGTAGTGATTTGAGTATAGGTAGCGAGACTATTTGTAAGGCAATAGAAAGGGCAGCAAATAATAACAAAGTAAAGGCAATAGTATTGAGAGTAAATTCTCCAGGAGGTAATGCTATCGCAAGCGAATTGATAACGAACGAAGTAATAAAAGCCAAAAAGAAGAAACCTATTATTGTTTCAATGGGCGATATGGCCGCTTCGGCAGGTTATGAAATGTCTTCTAATGCCTCTTATATAGTTGCTAATCCTACAACGATAACCGGCTCAATAGGAGTTTTTGGAGTAGTGCCTAATTTTTCGCGTATGTTGAAAAACAAGATAGGTATAACGTTCGATACTGTAAAGACGCATGCTAATTCTAACCCAATTAGCGTTGTTACCCCAATGACCAAGGACGCCAAGATTATGATGCAACGTAATGTAGAGAATTTCTATGTTAATTTTGTATCAAAGGTTGCTCAAGGTAGAGGTAAGACAACGGATTATATCAATTCTATTGCCAAAGGTAGAGTATGGAGTGGAGTAGATGCCAAACAAATAGGACTTGTTGATGAATTTGGAGGCCTAAAAAAGTCAATTCAAGTAGCAGCAAAAATGGCAGGTTTGCGTTCATACGGTATAATTACTTATCCTAAAACACAGGGAGTGTTGGAACAATTTATCAATACTACAACTAATGACGTTAAGATGAAAACATTAGTTAAGGAGTTAGGTAAACCATCAACGTTCTTCTTACAACTCAAAGATATTAGCGATATGCAAGGCGTTCAAATGCGAATGGATTACATTATAAACTTCTAATATCTTAACGTAAAGAATAGTTGGATTTATTTTTATCACAAATCGTTTTATTAATTACTTATATTATTTAAATGATTACTGATATTATTCAAATTATTACTGATATTATTTTATTGATTACTGAAAAGAATAGATTATTATCCCATACGCCATAAAAGAAAAAAGTATTGTAGAGGAAATATTAATTATTTACTTTAATAAAAATGATAACTATATGAAACTTCTTATAAAAAATATGTTTTTTATCTTATCCGTATTGATTGTAATTAACACATTTGCGGATAATGACACAACTGCCTTTATAGAATACTATACTACCGATTTTGAAGACTCAACAGATAACGCACAGTGGTCGTTCAAATATTCTAATCAAAAGAATAAGTGGCGAATAGAGACAATAGGAGATAATAATAACTATCTACATCTGTCTAATAACTCACAAGATACTACTTATTGGAAGACTGCTCATAGTGTTTCGTATGCTTATAGAAAGGTTTCTATTTCATCCTCAGATAGTTTGACTTTGGATTTTGATGTTAATGTAGGAGGGGACGGTAGTAAAGATTATCTGAAAGTTATGCTTGTACCTAAATCGTTTAATATCTCTTTGCCGAGTGACGTAAATAATTTAGGATTTGTTGGAGCATACAAAAAAGATAGTGCTTTTGTACTCGATAACACAGGACAAGTGTATTTATCTAATACGAATGGGTGGATACACGTAACAACTACGAAAAAGAATTATCTTTCTTGCCAAGAAGGGTATTTATTATTTATTTGGCGAAACGATAATATATCATCCGGGAACGATCCTGGACCAATAATTGACAATATTACACTAAAAGGCACAGTACAAGAAGTAAATAAGAATCTTTGCAAAGGAGAGGTCTTCATTTTGAATGATAAGCAAATTGCTACTTCTGGTATCTATTATGACACAATAGAAAAGGAGAGTGGTTGTGATAGTATTATCCGCTACAATATTGTAGTTTATGATACTTTTATTACTTTCCAAAATAAAACTATTTGTCAGGGCGAGCAATATACACTAAACGATGGAACGGTGGTTACCAATTCTGGTTTTTATGTTGATAACTTCCAAACCATTAATGGTTGCGATAGTATAGTAAATATCAATTTAGTTGTAAATAATAAATATACTCTTCAAATATTTGATACCATTTGCGAGGGTGAAGTATATCAAGGCAATGGTTTTATTCTTTCTCAAGAGGGTTCTTATTTTGATACGCTAACTACTTATAAGGGTTGTGATAGTATTATCAATCTGTTACTAACGGTTAATGAGAGGTACGAGAAAACACATATAGAAATGATATGTACGGGAGAGACTTTCTCGCAATATGGTTTTAATGAATCCACATCGGGCTTTTATACGAATAGTTATCAAAGTATAGCGGGCTGTGATAGTATTGTTAATCTCAATCTAAAAGTTGCTAACGTGGTAACGAAAAATATTTACGATACTATTTGTGAGGGAACGACATATCAAGCAAATGGTTTTACTGTATCTGAAAGTGGAATCTATATTGATAGTTTGCAGACTATTAGTGGTTGTGATAGTGTAGTAACATTATATCTTGCCCTCTATCCTACATATAATATTGATACGAAGGACGATCCTATTGAGATTTGTCAAGGAGAGAGTATAACATTCAACAACAAAACTCTTACAACAACAGGATATTATGTAGATACATTACAAACTATTTATGGTTGTGATAGTGTTACGGCAATTAATTTGGTTGTTAATCCTGTGTATTGGCTCCAAGATACAATTACTATACAAGAGGGTGAAAAATATAAATGGAATGGCAAAACATACACTCAACAAGGCACCTACACAGATACACTTGAAAGCGTAAAAGGTTGTGATAGTATTGTTTGTCTACAATTGATAGTCGTTTCATCAATATTGGATGTGGATAATTACGCATTTATTACAGTCTATCCTAATCCTACTGCCAACGAGATTCTTATAAATAATCTACCTACACAAGATATTGCGATAATATCCTTATATGACAATTTGGGACAAAGAGTAAAATATCTTAAACTACCTACAAATCAAAAGGAAATAATGCTTAATGTTGGTGATTTACCGAAAGGAACATATATCTTGCGAGTAGAAAGCGAAGCAAAGACTTTTGAAGAGAAGATAATCATACAATAGAACACTTTTCAATTATATTATTTTCACAGTATCGCATTTCGTCAAAATAAACTTAATACTTAT
>CAVGDP010000123.1:0-10120 GCA_963627985.1 uncultured Eubacteriales bacterium | reverse complement strand
ACGGATTAGTCGGGGAGGATTGCCGCTCTCTTTGATGTTTTTATTTTTCTCTTGAAACCTTTCATTTTTGAGTCGGGCGGTTGTTATTTTAGACACGGAAAGTCTTATGTAAAAAGATCCCCCTCTTTTACCACAAAAAACCTATCTTTAACCTATAAATAAGGGGAGGGCTTTTTACAAAAGACTTTCCGTATAAAAATGAAAAGGTTCTGAGCCAAAAATGAAGACTTCCCGACACAAAAACACTAACCTCCCATATCAAATCAAAAACATGGGACAGAAAAATTGTAATATATAACAGAAAACCTTTAAGTAGAGAGATTTACACATTAAAACGGAAGTGCATTATATCTCCATCTTGCACAACGTAATCCTTTCCTTCAATAGAAATCTTACCTGCATCTCTGCACGCTCCTTCGCTTCTATATTTTATGTAATCTTCATACTTTATCACTTCGGCACGAATAAAACCTTTCTCGAAATCGGAATGTATAACACCGGCGCATTGTGGTGCTTTGTCCCCTTTATGAAAGGTCCACGCACGAGTTTCTTTTGGTCCCGTGGTTAGAAAAGTTTGCAAGTTAAGTATATGATACGCTGCCTTAATTAAGCGATTAACTCCACTTTCTTCTAACCCTAATTCCTCCAAAAACATTTTCTTCTCTTCGTAATCTTCCAATTCGGCAATATCTTCTTCTGTTTTGGCTGCAATAATAAGTACGTCTGCATTTTCTTTTGACGCCATTTCCTTAACTTGATCTACGTAAGCGTTACCTTGTTTGCACGAGGACTCATCCACATTACATACATATATTATAGGTTTGGCAGTTAGGAGACATAGTTCTTTTGCGATAGCGATTTGTTCCTTGTTATCAAATACTACTTCTCTTGCGTTGCGACCTTCTTCTAATGTTTGTTTGTAAATACGCAATACCGATAAAGTATCTTTTGCCTTTTTGTCGCCACCAACTTTGGCTAATTTTTCTGTTTTGGCAAAACGCGATTCTATTGTCTCCAAATCTTTGAGTTGTAACTCCAAATCAATAACTTCCTTATCTCTTATAGGATCTACACTTCCGTCTACGTGGACAATATTTGCGTTTTCAAAGCAACGTAAAACCTCTATAATAGCATCACATTCGCGGATATTACCAAGAAATTTATTTCCCAAACCTTCTCCTTTGGAGGCTCCTTTCACTAGACCTGCGATATCTACTATTTCTACTGTTGTAGGGATTATTTTCTCTGGCCTATCTATCTCTGCCAAAATATTCAAACGATCATCTGGTACGGTTATCACGCCCACATTTGGTTCAATCGTACAAAAAGGAAAATTAGCTGCCTGTGCTTTTGAGTTAGACAGGCAGTTAAATAAAGTTGATTTGCCTACATTCGGCAATCCGACAATACCACATTTCAAAGACATAACTTAAAATAATGATGGTTGATCTTTTGTCTCGTCAATTTTCTCCGATTTAGTTGTTTTTTTCTTCGTCTTTGGCTTTTCGGGTTCGTCCTTAGATAATATCTCTTTAACAAAGTCGTCTATATTTATTTTCTTTGTTGTTATGTGCATTTCTTTCTTAAAGAGATCTAATATCTTTGTATCAAGTAATTGCGATCTAATTTTTTCTATTCCCTCTTTTTCTGATAACATATTCCGAGCAATGGTGTCCATACTCAACTCTCTTTCCTTCTTTTGCTCTTCTGTTTCGCCTGGCATAATAGGAAAATATGACGGCAATAGCACTGTTTTAATGTAAGATAAGACATCATCCGATGTAACGTTGAGATTATTCTGCTCGGATATCTTTGTCTTAATTATTTGCCAACGAATCTCCGTCAAATAATTATCAAAATGCTCTTCGTAATTCTTTTTATCTTTTTCTTCTTTTGCAGAGGATACTAACCAACGTTTCAAAAATTCATTAGGTAAATCGAATTTTACATTCTTAACGATCTCTTCTATTGCATTATTAAAGAAATATTGTTCGCTATCTCTCTTGTAAGCATCTATTAGAAATTCTCTGGTAGCATCACGGAAACCTTTTTCGTCCTTAATATTCTTATTTGGATATACTTGATTAAAGAACTCTTCATTCAATTCTGCTGGAATTATTTTTTGAATAGATGAGACTGTAAATTGACATTCTGCAGCAAAATCTTTTGCTTCTTCCTCTGTCTTATGAAGGAAAGTAGCTAATTGTGTAATATCTTTTATTGCTTTTGCAGGTTTGAATGTAATGGTGTCATCTTTTTTCTTACCAATGAATTTATCTTTTATCGTTTTTAAAGCAATATTATCCATATATAGAGTAGAATGAATATCTATACCGGATTCTTTTTTCTGTGAATCTTCTTGTAGTTCAACAAGATGTCCATAAACGGTATCTCCTTCACCAATCTGTTCAGGTGTTTCGTATTTGCCAAATTTACGGCGTGAAGTCTCTATATATCTGTTAATTGCCTCCTCGGTCGGTTCTACTTCAAAGATATTCATCTTTTCTTTTTTGAGATCTATTTCAAATTCTGGCTGACAAGCTATATCGAAATAGAATGTAAAGTTTGAATCTTTTTCAAAATCTGCATTAGGAGTCTTCTCATCATTAGTCATAGGAGAAAGCAAAACGTTGATTTTGTTATCATTAATGTATTTTGCAAGTTCGTCAGATATTAAAGACTCAATAATATTCGCTTTCAAAGGTATTTCGTACATTTTTCGTACCATTCCCATCGGTACTTGTCCTGGGCGAAAGCCTGGTACGGTCATAGTTTTGCGTTTATGTTTCAATTCTTTATCAACTTTTGGTTGATAATCTGTTTGTTCTACGTCTATTTTTACTAATAAGGTTAACGTTCCGTTATTCTCTTGACTTATTTTCATCTTGTTATGATTTTATATAATGTATAAAAGAAATTGCAAAATTACAAATATTTATGATTTAGACCAAATTTTCGTTGATTTTCTTACAAATAAAGTTATAATTGTCCGATAAAAAAGAACAGTCTATTCAAAAAATAAGTGGTTATAAAGTAAAAAAATAGGAATACATTCACGATGAAATTTAGTCCCTTTCGTTATTAAATTCTCATAAAAAAAACTTTAAGCACTCGTTTTGTTATGATTTTTCTAACCTTTGTCCTTCCGTGAAACATTGCTTAAATTTTTCCGATAGGGACAATAGAACATTTTAAATAAATAGAAATTCGAATGGTATCGCATTTTATCAAAATAACATCAATAACTATTAGAATAACATTAATAACTATTCGAATAATATCAATAACCATCCGAATAACATCAATAACTATTTTGATGATTTTAGTACCTGTGTAACTATTGTATAATCAAATTATTACAAAAGTGTAAAATTCCTCTATCTTTACTCAAAATATACCCATAGAAAATGACCTTATAGGAAAAATAGAACATTTTGGGTGCGTGAAACATTGCAATATTTTTTATTTATACCACTACTTTTAGCGGACAATAAGAACTATAATTATATATTATTGCGATATTGCAATTACTGTGTATAATAGAGAGTTATAAATATGTTATACTTAATTTTATTTATTAATTGAAAAGATGTAAGATAAAATTTCTAATAAAAAAGACCAAATTGTCATAAAATATATATGTTTGCAAAAAAATTGGTTTGATTAAAAGAGGGTAGTAATGAACAAAGAATATTATAATAATGGACATCATAAGAAAGGTGCTTTACAATACATCCATTTAATAGGGAAAGTTGTCTTGCTCTTGTTTGCTGTTAGGTAGCAAACGAGAGAGGACAGTTAATAGTTAAAAAACTTATCGTCGATTATTCTTCTACCTAACAGCCTATTACAATACTGCATTCTAATAAATATAAATAATGGCAAAAGAAAAAAATTAATAACAAATAAAAAAGAAGAAAGAAATGAAAAAGACATTGGTAACATTAGTTGCGATATTAATAAGCACTAATTTGTTTGCTCAAGATTATAAAATTAATGACGATAAGTATGCGAGCAAACATCATTTTGGTTTGGGTGTATCTACTAACTTGTTTTCGAGTAGCGAGATAGATGGATATGTTCATAATATTTCAGAGGATCAATATTTAAGTAGTATGAACGAAACATGTAGTTTTCCTGTTGTTGTAGAACAATACGCCTTTGCGATATTTGCCGAATATCAATACGATATAGATGAGTGGAATTCTCTTGCTGTTAGGTTGAGGTGGAATTATAGACATTTGGATTATAAGATGTTTATGAATCCAAATGAAGTTGGTAATTTTGGAGTTCTCAACATGCCGATAGCGTTGAATAATTTACAGATACCTTTTATGTATGGATATACATTTCATAAAGGAAACAAATCCCTATTTAAAGGTATTGTTGGTTTAGGTGTTGATTGTTCTTTATCTAAAGAATTAAGTATGCCTACATTCAAATTAGTTAGATCTACATCTTCTATAGATGGTAGCGAATTGTATTCTTCTAAACAAGATGGAGGAGAATTTAAGTTAGATAGAAAAACAGCAATAAATCCTTTCTTAACTTTTGGATTAGCAATGGCAAAAGGATTATGTAATAATCACAAAATAGAGGCAGGGTTAATGTTTGATTTTTATCCTATCATAAATAATTATCAATACAAGATTATAACTCCAAGCGAAACAACAAAAGAGAGTTATAATCCTACTAAATTTGCTAATCATAATCTATCTGTTTATGTAGCATATTATCTATAGATAGAAATAAATCATAATTATATAAAAGAAATCAGTCCAAAAGAAAATTTGGACTGATTTCTTTTGATGAATGTATTTTTAGTCGTTTAGATTTTTGATTCTAACTCCTTGATAATAATGTTCAATAACTTCCATATAGTCATAATCTTGATCGCACATATTTATAGCACCCTCTTGACTCATACCAACGCCGTGTCCATAACCTTTACCTTTCAATTTTACATTACTACCCCAAGGCTCAACAGAAAAGAATGTACTCTTTAGATTAAAATCCTTACGGATTTGCGTTAAAGGAATATCAAATATTTGAGATTTGCGACCTTCTGCTTGCGAGAAATTCAAAATCTCTTGTTTGGTATTATAGTCTTTTATGTTTATTCCTTTATTCTTAAAATAATTAAGCCACTCTTTTTCTTTTATTTCTTTCTCCCAAGTATAGTTTTTGCCACCTACAGAAAAAGTATCCTCAACCGAACGCAAATAAGAAATCTTATTACCCCATACGTCCTCGCTATTAGCAGTCTGACCACCACTATTAGAATGGAAAAGAGTCTCAATTACTTTGTCGTTTTCATCTACAATAATCTCCCCCGAAGTTGAGGTAGTCCCTTCTATACATTGTGCTTTGTTGGCACGAGAGAAATATACCTGACAATTGACTTCATCGCATAGATTATAACCATCTTTTGCGTGTTTATTTTTGAATCTATTCATATATGTACGACAACATATTGCCTGAACTTTGAAAAACTCTACATTATCACTTGCTCCTCCTGCTTCACTCTGTACAACACCTGCCAAGTAATTATCTTCATCTACATCGTTAATCAATAATAAATTCTTTTTGTCTTCGGTTAATTTGATTATAAGATTATTATCGTATCTTCTCATTTTAGCATTTGTGGGCGTTATTTGAAAGAAACATTTCAAATCTTCACTTCCCAAACAAACACTATCTTTATTAAACAAAGCATTGCCATTAAGTGTTACTTTGATTTTATTGTTTTCTACTTTGAAATTAAGTTTATCTGTTTTGTTTATTTTTGTTGTCTTTTCTATCGTATAAGATCCGAAAGAGGCAACGGTATTTACTTCTGTTATCTTTACAGAAGTGTAGATACGGACTCTTACATTTTCGCCCTTAACACTTATAGAGGTACTAATTATCAATAAACAAGCGAATAATAAGAATAATACTTTGGAGTTTTTCATATTAGTATCTAATTTTTGTTCTATATCTTTCTAAATAAACAAGCATCGCCGTAGGAAAGGAAACGATAATCGTTTCTAAGGGCGTGTTGGTATATTTCTTTCCACTTTTCACCAATCATAGCACTTACAAGCAACAATAGAGTACTTTTAGGTTGATGAAAATTAGTTACCATACCTTTTACAATACGATAATTATAACTAGGAGCAATGATAAGTTCTGTTTGACCATTTAGATAATCCAAATTATTAGAGAGCATCCATTTTCTAATACTCTCCAAACTTTCCTTTGTGGAGATATCTTGGTGTTGTTTATAGGGATACCACTGTTCAATAGAGAAATTATTGTCTTTTTGATTACTCTCAATAAGTTTTACACCATACCAATACAAACTTTCGATTGTTCTAACAGAAGTTGTTCCTACACATATAATTTCCTTATCTATATACGATAATAAATCTTCTATTGTAGAGAAAGGGATTATTATTTTTTCGGTGTGCATTTGATGTTCGCCGATAGTTTTTTCGGTAACTGGTTTGAAAGTTCCTGCACCTACGTGTAGAGTAACAAAAGAGATGCGAATGTTTTTTGCACTTAAATCTTTGAATGTAGTATCTGTAAAATGCAAACCAGCAGTAGGTGCCGCTACGGAGCCATCATAATGAGCGTAAATCGTTTGATAGTCTATTTTGTCTTTTTCTTCGCTCTTTCTTTTTAGATATGGAGGTAATGGTATTATTCCAAATTCTTGCATTATCTCTGCAAACGAAAGTCCCTTATCCCAAGCAAACTCTACAACCCAACATTCGTTGATTTGTTCTTTTCTTTGTGCTGTTAGGGTTACATTTTTTCCGTTGATTTGCTTTGTTTGTGATAATATTCCCTCTTTCCATTTCTTGTTATTGCCCACTAAACATTTCCAAGTAGTCTTTTCATTTTGCGAAAAAGACAATTGAAAACTATTAGGACACAAAGGCTCCAAGCAAAATATCTCAATCGTGCTACCTGTTGTTTTCTTAAATAGCAGACGAGCATAAACTACTTTTGTATCATTAAAAATGAGCAAAGTATCTTTTGATAACAAAGAGGGCAAATCCGCAAATACTCTATCTTTTATTTGTTTTCCGTCCCAATAGAGTAATTTTGCTTTATCTCTTTGTTTCAAAGGATACTTTGCTATTCTATCCTCACTCAAAGGATAGTCATATTCATCAATGGAAATCTCTTTTACCACTTTGGATAACTTATTATAGGATAGTTATCTCATAACTTTCCATAATAGGATTATGAAGCAATTCGTTACAAGCTTTTTCTACTACTTTCTTTGCTTCTACTTTATCGTTAGCTTCTACTTCTAATGTGATATGTTTGCCAATACGAACATTAGATATTGTTTCTATACCAATATTCTTCATAGAAGAAGTAACTGCCTTTCCTTGTGGATCCAATAAAGCCTTTAACGGCATAATGTTTATTTCAACCTCGAATTTCATTGTCTTTCTTATTTATAATGTTATTGATTATTGACAAAATTATGTATAACAAAATTATTACAGGTATTGCTCCCCAATAGAATAATATCAAAAGTAATACGCTACTAATAATAAAAATAAACCTTATCTTGTTATCTGCCCACTTCAATGAGTGAAATTTCAATGAGAACATCGGTATTTCTGCTACCAATAGCCAACTACAAATCAAACTAATTGGCACAATAAAATAAGCAGATGACACTATATTATAAAGAGAACAAAAGAACTCCCCATTATCTTTTACAAACCAAAGACTAATACCCTTTTCGCATAGAAAATGTATAAGAGGAATACTCAACCAAATGAAAGCATTAGCAGGAGTAGCCAAACCAATAAAATTATCCCTTTGTCTACTGTCCAGATTGAACTTTGCTAATCGATAAGAAGACAACAAAGCCATCAATAATGGTATAAGAGAAAAAAAGATATTACAATCTTTTACCAAAAGTACGTAACAAGCAATAAACGAAGGGGCAACCCCGAAACTAACTACATCACTTAACGAGTCTAACTCTTTACCTATAGGAGAGGCGACTTTCAATAAACGAGCACTCATACCATCGAAGAAATCCATTACTGCACCTAATATAATAAACAAAGATGCTAACACCGGTTTATGAAGATACAACAAAGAAAATATTGATAGTATTCCACATAATAGATTTAGTAGCGTTATAATATTAGGTATGTGTTTTCTCATCTCTAAAAAAGGTCATTTTCGGTATGCAAAATTAGTATTTTTATATCAAATAAATGTATTTTTCAATGATTTTATGTTTTGAAATACAATTTTTTCTTATTTTTGCAAATGAGAAAAGTCAAGTATTTTTAATAAAAACAGAATTTTTTGAGAGATGAAAACACTAAAAACAATAATTCTCCTATTCGCTATCGCTACTTTGGTATTTGCATGCAAACCAGATAGAGAAGACTATACAGAAGATTGGATAGGAGAGTGGAAAACAACCGAAGATGCCAAATTTCCGCAAACTAAATACCTACATCAAGGAACTATTATTAAGGATAATAGCGAGAGAAATCAGATAATATTGTCGGGAACAATCTTGGGTATAAATTCTTCTTACCAAATACCGATCAAATTGTCTTCAGATACCAAGGGAACAATAAATTATACTAATGGTTTTACTATAAATGGTTCGGCAATACGTAACGTTAAAGATACTATAACATTGAAGATGAATATCTCCCAAGAAAACAAGACCGAAAACAATAATATCACACTAATAAGAGTAAAATAACGAAGCAAAATAACAAAAAATATAAATCTTATGAACGCACATATTAAATCATTAACAGATGAGGCGAATCAATCTATGGTATCCGCTATAGAATTCTTAACAAATACCCTAAAAAGTATGCGTGCCGGCAAGGCTTCTCCTCAAATGTTGGCAGGGGTTAAAGTAGATTATTATGGTAATCTTACTCCTATTGAGCAGGTCGGTAATATTAGCACCCCTAATGCTAATCAGATCATAATACAACCGTGGGATAAGGGTTCAATACCTGCAATCAACAAAGCGATATTAGCTGCAAATCTTGGTTTTACGCCAAAGGTAGAAGCGGATTTATTGCGTATTACTTTGCCACCACTAACCGAGGAAAGAAGAAAAGAATTAGTTAAATCGGTTAAGCAAGAGGGTGAGGCAGCGAAAGTTTCTGTTAGAAATATTCGCCGTAATATCTTGGACAAAGTAAAGAAAGTAAAAGATAACAAAGAAAATCCTGCAACCGAGGATGAGATCAAACAAGCCGAAAAAGATATTCAGGATTTGACCGATAAGTTTATCAAAAAGATAGACGAAGCTCTTGCGTTGAAAGAGAAAGAACTAATGACGGTATAACGAAAAGGATGAGAAAAGTATGTCCAAAATGCGGTAAAGAGTTTGAATGCAAGCACGATAGTACTTGTTTCTGTATGCAATACTCATTAGACGAGGCGACTTTGTCTTTACTTCAAAAGGAGTATAGTAATTGTCTTTGCGAGGACTGTTTAAGGGAGTATGCCGAGAAACAACCGAAAGCCTCTCTCTAACTGCGGACAAATATATCTTTGAGAATTTTTCGACTATAAGCGAAGTATTTCACAGAATGCTTTTGTTTATAGTCGGATTATTTTTGTTTCTGTGCTGACTATTATGATTTTTGTGCTGACTGCTATTCTTTATGTATGAACTATTGCTATTTATTATTATTTATTACCGTCTGCTAAAAGTAGGGGTATAAATAAAAAATTTGGAATACCTATATTTTCAGAATACTAATATCTTAAAATCAATGGATAATTTCTTACTCTAACCTATCCTCAAAACGCCAAAATCTTATAATGTTTCACGCCCCTAAAATGTTCTATTTTCCCTATAAGGTCATTTTTTAGGACCGTCTTTTGAGCAAAAATGAGCAAATTTTTTGCCTTTATAATAATTTGATTATATAATAGTTAGATAAGTACTAAAATCATCAAAATAATTATTGATTTTATTCGAATAGTTATTGATATTATTCGAATAGTTATTAATGTTATTCGAATAGTTATTGATGTTATTTTGACGAAATGCGATACTATTCGAATTTCTATTTCTTTAAAATGTTCTATTTTCCTTATCGCAAAATTTTAA
>CAVGDP010000122.1:0-5172 GCA_963627985.1 uncultured Eubacteriales bacterium | reverse complement strand
TTATTAAAATAAAATCAATAGTTATTAAAATATCTTTTGAAGTTATTTTCGTGAAAAGAGATTATGATGTTTTTTTTATCAAAAAGATGTAAAAACAGAAGTAATTATACTTATTGAATGCAGTTTTATACTAATTTATAATTAAAAATAAGAATAAACTATGATAAATTAATTATTTTTATTAATGATTATATACCAAATAGATATGAAAGAAGAAAATAAAAAAATCAAAAAAATAAAGTCTTTTTTATTGATATGTAGGAAATTTATAATAACTTTGTACTCACAATTGAGTATTTTTTAGGAACATTAATAATAAAAAAAATAATACAAAATATATATGGCACAAATCAAAACATTAGAAGATTTGCGAGCATTACGAAAAGTGGCAAAAGAAAAAATGGATACTCGTATAAAAGGTAATACTGTTGGTTTACCGCAAATTAGAGTCGCTATGTCCACTGAGGGTATTGCAGCAGGTGGTAAAGAAATCTTTGACTATCTTATTGAACAATCAGATATAAAAGGTATTGACGTAGTTATTACACAGACAGGTGTAATTGGTGAGGGTAATCAAAAACCAGTAGTAGTAGAATTAGTTACAGACAAAGAAACACAAATATTTGAGAATGTGGATAAAAAATCAGCAGATCAAATATTAAATAGTCTTCAAAATTAATTCTCATTTTTTTATTCATCATAGTTTTAGGTATAACACTATAAAAATTAAGGAGAGAGAGTATATGACCAAATACAAGACGCATATTCTTGTCTGTGGAGGTACAGGTTGTACGGCTTCATTAAGTGATAAGATAGCAAAGAATCTAAAAGATAATCTTATAGATAAAGGATTGGAAAATGATGTTCAAGTGGTACTTACGGGATGTTTTGGTTTTTGTGAGAAAGGACCTATTGTTAAAATAATGCCTGACAATACTTTCTACACAGAAGTCAAACCAGAAGACGCAAAAGAAATCATCGAAGAACATATTATAAAAGGTAGAAAAGTTACACGTTTACTTTATACCGACCCCGAGAGTAAGAAACATATAGCAGACTCTAAACACATGGGATTTTATAAAAAACAATTGCGTATTGCTTTGCGTAATTGCGGTTTTATTGATCCCGAGAATATAGAAGAGTATATTGCAAACGATGGTTATGAGGCTTTGGCAAGATGTCTAACAGAATACACACCTAATCAAGTTATTGATATAATAAAACAATCTGGTTTAAGAGGTAGAGGTGGTGCAGGTTTCCCAACTGGTGTTAAGTGGGAGATTGCTTCGAAGAATCATGCCGATCAAAAATATATCGTTTGTAATGCAGATGAGGGTGATCCTGGTGCTTTTATGGATCGTTCTATATTAGAGGGTGATCCTAATAGTATAATAGAGGCTATGGCGATAGGTGGTTATGCTATTGGTGCTACTAAGGGTCTTGTGTATATACGTGCAGAATATCCATTGGCTATTCATCGTTTGCAAGTTGCTATTAATCAAGCGAGAGAGTATGGATTATTAGGTAAGAATATATTTGGTACGGATTTTGATTTTGATATAGAGTTGCGTTATGGTGCAGGTGCGTTTGTGTGTGGAGAGGAGACAGCTTTGATACATTCTATGGAAGGTAATAGGGGAGAACCTACCTTCAAACCGCCATTCCCTGCACAAAGTGGTTATCTACAAAAGCCTACTAATGTTAATAATGTAGAGACTTTCGCTAATATACCTGTTATTATACTAAAAGGTGCTCAGTGGTTCTCATCTATTGGTACAGAGAAGTCTAAAGGTACAAAGGTATTCGCATTAGCAGGACAGATTAATAATGTTGGTCTAATAGAAGTACCTATGGGTACAACGCTTAGAGAGATTATTTATGAGATTGGTGGTGGTATTAAGAATGATAAGAAATTCAAAGCTGTTCAAACAGGCGGTCCTTCGGGTGGATGTTTAACAGAGAAGCATTTGGATGTACCTATTGATTATGATTCTTTAATGGCTGCTGGTTCTATGATGGGTTCTGGTGGTATGGTAGTAATGGATGAGACTAATTGTATGGTATCTATTGCTAAATTCTATTTGGATTTTATTGTAGAAGAGTCTTGTGGTAAGTGTACTCCTTGTCGTATTGGTAATAAGAGATTATATGAAATACTTGATAAGATAACAAAGGGTAATGGTACTATGGAGGATTTGGATAATTTGAGAAATTTATCCAAAGTTATCAAAGATACTGCTCTTTGTGGTCTCGGACAGACTTCTCCTAACCCTGTATTATCTACTATGGATAACTTCTGGGATGAATATGTAGAACACGTAAAAGATCATAAATGTCGTGCAGGTGTATGTAAGGCGTTAATGAAATATGAGATTAATCCTAATGTATGTGTTGGCTGTACAGCTTGTGCAAGAAATTGTCCAGTAAATGCTATTAAGGGAGAAAGAAAATCTGCACATCAAATAGATCAAGAGATTTGTATTAAGTGTGGAACATGTATATTGAAGTGTAAATTTGATGCAATCAGTATTAAATAATTAAGGAGGAAGACATAGAGATGGAACAAATGATAAATTTAACAATAGATAATAAACAACTTCAAGTTCCAGTTGGGACAAGTATATTGAAAGCAGCTGCCTCTATAGGAATTAAGATACCTACATTATGTTATTATGAACTAAAAGGACAGAATATAGAGAATCGTCCAGGTGCTTGTCGTGTGTGCGTAGTAGAAGTGGAGGGTAGAAGAAATCTTGCTCCTGCTTGTGCAACAGATGTTATGGAAGGTATGGTAGTACATACTCATTCATTAAGAGTAGTTAATGCAAGAAGAACAGTAGTGGAACTTATGTTATCCGATCATCCTGCTTCTTGTTTAACTTGTGCAAAGAGCGGTAAGTGTGAATTGCAGACATTAGCACAAGAACTTGGTATTAGAGATATACCTTTCAAGGGTGAACAATCTTCTTATCGCAAAGATATGTCTCCTGCTATCATAAGAGACGTTAATAAATGTATAATGTGTCGTAGATGCGAGACAGTTTGTAATAAATTGCAGACCGTTGGTGCTTTATCGGCTATCAATAGAGGATTTATGGCAGTTGTTGCTACTGCTTTTGAACAAGACTTATCAAAGAGTCCTTGTGTTATGTGTGGGCAGTGTGTTCAAGCATGTCCTGTTGGTGCATTAGCAGAAGTAGATAATACACGTCAAGTAATAAACGCTATTTGCGATCCAAAGAAAACAGTAGTAGTACAGACTGCACCGGCTGTTCGTGTTGCAATAGGAGAAGAATTTGGTTTAGAACCAGGTACAAGAGTTACAGGTAAAATGGCCGCTGCTTTGCGTAGAATAGGATTTGATTATGTATTTGATACTGATTTTGCTGCCGACCTTACTATTATGGAAGAAGGAACAGAGATGTTAGGTCGTATAGATAGATATATGAAAGGTGATAAGACAGTTAAATTGCCTATAATGACTTCTTGTTGTCCTGGTTGGGTTAATTTCTTTGAGACTTATTACCCTGATATGTTAGACGTACCTTCTACTGCTAAATCTCCTATGCAAATGTTTGGTGCTATTGCTAAGAGTTATTGGGTGGAGAAACTTGGTATTAAGAGAGAAGATATGGTTGTAGTAAGTATAATGCCATGTGTTGCAAAGAAGTTTGAATGTGGTAGAGATGAGTTCAAAGTTGATGGTAATCCAGACGTTGATTATTCTCTAACTACAAGAGAATTAGCAGAGTTAATCAAACAATTTAATATAGACTTCAATGCTTTACCAGATGAAGATTTTGATAAACCATTAGGAGAGAGTACTGGTGCTGCAGTTATATTTGGTTCTACTGGTGGAGTTATAGAGGCTGCTACACGTACTGCATACGAGATATTCACAAAGAAAACTTTGGACAAAGTCGACTTTAATGAATTACGTGGTATGGAAGGAGTTAGAGAAGCAACAGTAGATTTCGATGGTACTCCTATTCATATCGGTATAGCACATGGTTTAGGTAATGCACGCAAACTTTTAGATAAAGTAAGAGAAGGTAAAGAGTTTTTCCACGCAATAGAAGTTATGGCTTGTCCTGGTGGTTGTGTTGGAGGTGCAGGACAACCTTATCATCATGGAGACTTCTCCAAAGTAGAGAAACGTTTGAAGGCTATATACGAAGAGGATAAAGATATGCCGTTACGTAAATCCCATGAGAATCCTTATATTCAACAGCTTTATAAAGAGTATTTAGGAGAACCTTGTGGAGAGAAATCTCATCATTTACTTCATACTCATTATTTTGATAAATCAAATAAAGTTGAGTTTGTTAAAGAGTAGTTTTTTTAACTTTTCAAAAACATTAACAAGAGATGGCAAAAGTAAAATTAGATAGTAGCAAGATAGAAAAAATAAAGCAAATCTGTGCTGCACACGATAATAAAGCAGGAGAGGCAATAAATATTTTACACGAAGTACAAAATACATTTGGCTATTTACCTGCAGAAGTACAAGAATTAATAGCTGAACAGATAAATGTTTCAGTTGCGCATATTTATGGTATAGTAACCTTCTATTCATTCTTCACTATGATACCAAAAGGTGAGCATCCTATAAGTGTATGTTTAGGAACAGCGTGTTATGTTCGTGGTAGTGAGAAGATACTTGATGAGTTCAAACGTCAATTAGGTATTGGCATTGGAGAGACAACTCCTGATGGTAAATTCTCATTAAATTGTTTGCGATGTGTAGGTGCTTGTGGTTTGGCTCCTGTTGCTTTGGTTGGCAATAAAGTATATGGTAGAATAACCACAGAGAAGGTGAAAGATATCATTGCTGAATATCAAGATTAGAATTTACATTTTATTTTTCATTTTTTTAATAAGGGCTTCTACTAAATGAGGTCCTTATTTTTTTTATTACTACCTGCAAAAAGTGGTGGCATAAATAAACAAAATTTGCAATGTTTCACACCCTCAAAATGTTCTATTTCCCATAGAAAATCTTTTTCTATGGTTATATTTTGAGTAAAAATGGAGGAATTTTAAACTCTTGTAATTATTTAATTATGTAGTATTTAGAATAATTACTGATTTTATTTGAATAATTATTGATTTTATTCGAATAGTTATTGATGTTATTAGAATAGTTATTGATGTTATTAGAATAGTTATTAA
>CAVGDP010000121.1:0-16887 GCA_963627985.1 uncultured Eubacteriales bacterium | reverse complement strand
ATTTCAGTACTTATTCTAAATACTACATAATTAAATAATTACAAGAGTGTAGAATTCCTCCATTTTTACTCAAAATATGACTACCGAAAATAACCTTATAGGAAAAATAGAACATTTTGGGAGCGTGAAAACACTACCCAATATCTTATCAGCGAAGATACTCTTTCTGAATGAAACAGTCCTATATTTATTTATAGAAGATATTTTCTTTTGTAATCTATTCTATTGATTCTAACATCAAAAGCAAACGATTTTTAATATTAACAGGCGTTACACTATTATCAAAATCCAAAGCCAAATAATTTAGTCTCGGATACATTTCCTTTATTTTATTTTCTACTCCCTTACTAATAATATGATTAGCAATACACCCAAAAGGTTGTAAAGAAACAACGGTATTTATTCCGTGTTGAACCATATTAACTATCTCGGCAGGCAATAACCAACCCTCACCAAATTGTGTATATAAAGGAATAATACCTTTAACTTTACTCGACAGCTCAAAAATATTGTCCAAAGGATGATAATATCTAAAAGAGGACATAACTTTATCGCAAGCATCTATTCGTTTTTTGATAATCTTGTAGAAAAAGTCCATAACAAATTGCGGAATAGACTGTTTGTCAATATTATTTTCCTTATTAACTTTTCTATTAACGAAAGTCTGTACAAAGAAAGTCATCAAACTTGGAGGAATAACCTCTATACCTTGCTCGATTAACCAATTACTTACATCGTGATTAGCAAAGGAATGATATTTCAAATAAATCTCTCCAACAATACCGACTTTGTGTTTTTCAATATTCTCTTTTGGAAGATAAGAATTAAAGTCCTCTACGGCAATTTTCAATAAGTTATCAATAGATTTGCTATCTTGTTTGAGGATTAGTAATTTTACTTTTCTAATATAATCATCGTGTAGAGTTTTTACTTTTGTTTTGTCCTCCTCTTTGCATCTAACGATAGTAGAACAATACAAATGCGAGAGAGAATCTCCAAACAAAATGGTAGATAAAGTCAAAGAAAGAGTTTTTTTCCAATTGATACTAAAACCTTCTTGTTTCTTTGCCGTATTAGCACCAAATGATACACTTATTACAGGAACGTCCTTGAAACCTGCATCAACTAAAGCCTTACGAATAATAGAATAATAATTAGTTGCTCTACATTGCCCACCGGTTTGAGTAATACCGACAGCAACTTTATCCAAATCGTATTTACCACTCTTTAATGCTTTGATAATATCACCAACTATTAAGGTAGCAGGATAACAAACTTCGTTATTAGCATATTTTAGTCCCTCCTCGGCAGATAAATAATCACTCTTTGGCAATACTATCAAATCATAACCGTTAATTTTGAATAATTCAGGTAAGAATGGTGAGATATAGTCAGTAAAGAAAGGTGCAAGTATAGTACGATGTTTCTCTTGTTTAGTAAAATTTCTGGTATCAGCAAATGGAATATTCGCCTTATTAGTAATTACATTATTGATTTTTATACTCTCTATCAAGGAACGTATTCTAAGTTTTAGAGAACCTGCATTCTGAATATCATCTATTTTAAGGAAAGTTACAGATTTATGATAGCGTTTGAGAATGTCTTGTATATCGTCCAAGAGAAAAGCATCCGGTCCACAACCAAAAGAAGTCATTTGTGCGTAATGTATATTCTTATGCTTAGCAACGAAATAAGCGGCATTCTCTATACGATTAATGTACGACCATTGTGATACTATAAAAGAATTATCTTTACCAAAATAATCTTTGTTTCTTGCTATGTCTTCATTGATAACAGTTGCTCCGAGAGAACAAGCAATTTGTGCAATAGAGTGTTGTATCAAATCATCAGTATGATAAGGACGACCGGCTAATAGAATAATTAGTTGCTTCTCGTTTAGAGCTTTGTGATAATATTCTACATTCTTTTGATACATATCTTCTTTGAATTCTTCTCTTGCTTTGATTGCTTTATCAAAGGCTTGATTAAAATCCTTAGTTTGTATATTGAATGTCTTACAAAGATATTTTTTGCAGTTCTTTTTTAATAATTTTTCATCTTTGAAACTAAATACAGGGTTATCTATTATGATATCTTTGTTATGTTCTTTCAAATGTTTGATAACTACGTTATAAGAGGATACGATAGGACAATTATAAGTATTGTTTTCTTTGTTTGAGGATTTTTCTTCATATATAATATATGGGAAGAATATATGCTTAACGCCCTTATGTATAAGATTGTCAATATGTGAATGAGTTAATTTAGCAGGAAAACAAATATTCTCACTCATTACTTGATTAAGACTTTGTTCGTAAGTATTATATTGAGAAATATCCGACAAAACAACTTTTATATTCAAATTCTCAAACAACGATTGCCAAAAAGGATAATCTTCGAACATATTCAATGCACGTGGAATGCCTATTTGAGCAATATAAGGACGGTCATTATGTTGATTTGTTAATTTATTTTCTTTACCGAATAAGCGTTCGTATTTATATGTATATATATTATAACCATAGATTTGAGATTGAGCAGAAGAATGAAATACTTTTTCGCAACGATTACCCGAATAAAAAGTATTTTGATTAGCAAACTTGTATGTTGTAACCATACAATTATTTTCACAACCCTTACAAATAGTATTCTTGGTCGTATAATTGTCTGCTGTTATCAAATCATCCAAGGATAAATTGTAACTTTGCTGATTTGATAAGTATTCTTTGACATGTAATGCACAACCATAAGCACCCATCATCTCGGGAGCAGTAGAACGATAGACTTTCTCTTTTAGCATTATCTCCAAAGCACGAACAACACTATCATTGTTCATCGTTCCTCCCTGTACAACAATATTTTGTCCCAAACCTTTACCTTCTAATTTCAATACCTTGTACAAACAATTCCTTACAACCGAATAAGATAACCCCGCAGATATATCTTCTATGGAACGACCCTCGCGAAGAAACTGTTTAACTTTGGAATTCATAAAAACAGTACAACGAGTACCCAAATCGCAAGGATGTTTACTTTCAATAGCTTTCTTAGCAAACTCACTAATATTATAACCTAACGAAGTAGCAAAGGTATCTATAAAAGTTCCGCAACCAGAAGAACATGCCTCGTTCAATTCTATTCTATTTAGCACGCCATCTTCCATATACATGGCTTTCATATCTTGTCCCCCGATATCCAAAATAAAATCTACCGAAGGAAGTATTTTTCTGGCGGCTTTATAGTGTGCAATAGTCTCCACAATAGAAGTCTGCAAAGAGAAAGCAGCTTTTATTAAATCCTCACCATAACCCGTTGAACAACCACCACAAATTATCGGCTCGGCCCCTGCTTCTTTGATTGCGTCATATAATACTTTCAATCCTTTGATAACTGCTAATATCGGAGCACCATTATTCTTGCTGTAATACTTAAATATTATTTGTTCATTCTCATTAATAAGTATTATCTTGGTTGTTGTTGAGCCGGAGTCTATACCTAAATATGCCTTACCTTTATAATTAATCAATTCTCCATCACTATTCCCTAATCTTTGTTTCTCTTCTTTCCATTCTGTATATTCTTGTGGTGAATTGAATAATGGCTTCAATGTTTGACTATTAGTATCTATTACCGAATTGTTTTGATTAAGTATTATTTTCTCTATTGTATCTATATTAAGCACTTGTGCTTTGTCATTATACAGACAACCTCTTGCTACCAAAAGATTATTATCCTCTACCTCTATTAGTGCATCTGAACCTATATGTAGATAATCCAAAAAAGCCTCTCTTAAAGAAGAAATAAAAGTTAGTGGTCCTCCTGCCAGAAGTATTTTTTCTTTTATTTGCTTACCTCTTGATAGAGAAGAAACAACTTGTACTGCGATAGCATGAAATATACTTCTGCAAATATCTTCAACTGGTACATTCTTGGCAACTAAATTCTGCACATCGGTTTTAGAAAAAACTCCACAACGAGATGCAATTGGATAAAGATGTGTAGATTTCTTTGCCATCTTATCCATCTCCATTATAGGCAAATTAAGAATAATACTCATCTGATCAATAAACGCTCCTGTACCACCTGCACAATTACCATTCATTCGCATATCCGGCAAAGCACCTTTTTCTAAAAATATTATTTTAGCATCTTCTCCGCCTATATCTATAATAGTATGTAGATTATTATCAACGTTTTTTGCGAAGTTATTCAACGCTACCACCTCTTGTATAAAAGCCAACGAACAGCGTTCTGCCAAACCCATAGCGGCAGAGCCAGACAAGGTAAGAGATAGATTACATGAACCGAGTTGTTGTCTAATGGTAGCAAAGATATCTTTTATTGTTCCATTGATATCTGCATTATGTCGTGTATATGTAGAATAGACTATTTTGTTATTATCATCTACGACGACCATTTTTGCCGTTGTTGAGCCTATATCCAATCCTGCTCTATATACTATTGATGTTTTATTCATTTAATATATTCCTTGCTCGTCTATTGTTTGTTCTTTCCTTACCAAAAGAAGTCTTCCTTTCTAAAAATAATTTGCAAAATTACTAATTTTTTTGAAATAAAAAAGTAATAAAACGAATAAGTAGCAAAGATTTTCAAATAATTTTGTCTCTTTCTTTGAATATTAAAACAAGTATAAAAACCATCAAAATAATATCTGATTTTATTCAAATAGTTATTGATATTATTCGAATAGTTATTGATTCTATTAGAATAGTTATTGATTCTATTAGAATAGTTATTGATTCTATTAGAATAGTTATTAATTCTATTAGAATAGTTATTAATTCTATTAGAATAGTTATTAATGTTATTTAAATAGTTATTGATGTTATTTAAATAGTTATTGATGTTATTCGAATAGTTATTAATGTTATTCGAATGGTTATTGATTTTATTAGAATAGTTATTGATGTTATTAGAATAGTTATTGATTTTATTTTCCCTATTTGTAACTCCCTTAAAATCCTATCTTAAAGAAAATGTCCTATTCCTGCAAATAGAACATTTTCTTGTTAATCAACTATATTATTTGATAGTCGTAATAGTTTCTTTTTTGGCACCAATAAAGTCATTATCCTACTTTGTTGGCTAAGGAGATAGAAAGAAGTTTTTGTGCTTCAACTGCGAACTCCATTGGCAAACGATTCAAAACTTCTTTGGCATAACCATTAACTATTAAGCCTATTGCTGTCTGTTCGGATATACCTCTTTGGCGACAATACATTAATTGTTCTTCGGAAATCTTAGATGTCGTTGCCTCATGCTCTACAACGGCAGAAGAATTATCCACACTAATATAAGGAAATGTATGAGCACCGCACTCACTTGTCAAAAGCAAAGAATCACATTGAGAAAAATTCTTTGCATTTTCGGCATTCTTGGCTACTTTTACCAAACCACGATAAGAATTTTCGCTCTTGCCCGCAGATATACCCTTACTCATTATCGTAGATTTGGTATTCTTACCCAAATGTATCATCTTAGTTCCTGTATCTGCCATTTGATGATTATTAGTTACTGCCACAGAATAGAATTCTCCAACGCTATTATCTCCTGCTAATATACAAGAAGGATATTTCCACGTCAAAGCAGAGCCGGTCTCCACTTGCGTCCAAGAAAGAAAGGCGTTATTTCCCTTACATATACCACGTTTGGTTACAAAATTGAATATACCGCCTTTACCGTCCTTATCGCCGGGATACCAATTCTGTACGGTAGAATATTTCACTTTGGCGTCTTTCATTACAACGATCTCAACGATAGCAGCGTGCAATTGATTCTCGTCTCTTTGCGGAGCGGTACAACCTTCCATATAAGAAACCTCGGCACCTTCGTCGGCAACGATTAGAGTTCTCTCAAACTGTCCTGTACCGCGAGCATTAATACGAAAATATGTAGAGAGATCCATAGGACATTTAACTCCCTTTGGTATATAACAAAAACTACCATCCGAAAATACGGCACAATTCAACGCAGCAAAGAAATTATCATTATAAGGTACAACACTACCCAAATATTTCTTTACTAAATCAGGATAATTTTGGATTGCCTCACTCATAGAACAGAAAATAATCCCATATTTATTCAATGTATCACGAAAAGTAGTCTTAACCGAGACAGAATCCATAACAGCATCAACGGCAACACCCGTTAAAACTTTTTGTTCATTCAACGGAATACCCAATTTATTGAAAGTATCCAAGATTTCTGGGTCTACATCTTCCAAAGATTTGTTTTTCTTTTGTACAGGAGCGGCATAATAGATTATATTTTGGAAATCAATCGGAGGAATATTCAAATGAGCCCAAGAAGGCATAGTCATTTTTTGCCAATATTCAAAAGCTTTCAAACGGTATTCCAAAAGCCAAGAAGGTTCTTTCTTTATAGTAGAAATTTTTCTAATAACTTCCTCGGAAATTCCTTTTTCTACACTATCAGTTTGGACATTGGTAACAAAACCATACTTGTACTGTTCGTTAGTTATCTCTCCTATTATTTTATCTTCGTTTTCCATCTTGCCAACTCCTTAATTTTAGTTTGTACGATTATTATTCGTACGTTAATTTCTTATAAATTATTTCGCAAAATTAGTAAAAAAGTCTAATTCTGTACTAATAATTCTTTTACTATTATAGATACCGTCTTGTTATCTGCTTTTCCTTGAAATTCTGTTGAAGCTTCTTTCATTACTTTACCCATATCTTTTATGGATGTTGCACCCAAAGAGGCAATAATCTTTTTTAAATTAGTACGTATTTCATCTTCGGACATTTGTTCGGGCAGGAATTCTTCTATTATCTTTTGTTGAAAAGTTTCTTCTTCATACAAATCCTCTCTGTTTTGTTGTTTGTATAATAAGGCAGACTCTTTTCTTTGTTTTATCAATCGTTGCAATAATGAAACTTCTTCTTGGGAAGTTATTACGTGTCCTACTTCTTTGGTTTTCAATAATAGTATTTCGCTCTTTATAGTTCTCAATGCTGCCAACTTGGCTTGATCTTTTTTGAGCATACTTTCTTTTATTGCTACATTAACTTTTTCTTCTAATGTGTTCATTGTTCGTTATAATTAATATTTTGAAGGTTTTGTTCTAATATCTTTTTTAATTTTTTCAAATCACTACTCTTTTCCATTCTTTCTATTTTGTAGAGATACGCCATTGCAGGCAGATAAAATGTAAAAGTATCCTTGTCTGTTTGGTAAGTAAAGAATAGATCAATATCTTTATAAGAATAAATAAAGTTACTAACCACACCTGCAATATCTCCCAAAGGAATTCTATTAGTTTTCTTGTGCTTAATAGTCCATTCTATACGCGTAGATTTATTATTGTGTGAAGTTATTTGCAAAGTCCCCTCATTATCTTGTATCATCTCTTTTAGGAGATATAATCCCATACCTCTATTATTACCTCTCTTAGTTGAAATTCCTTTTGTCGTTAGTTTGGATAATAATGTTTTATCCATACCACAACCATCGTCCGTTACAACAAAACGAATAACATCCTTATCTATAGATTCTCTAATTACAAGATCTATTTCCGTTGCTCCGGCTTCTACACTATTAGTTAGAATATCTAACAAATGATGAGATAATGTTTGCATAAATAGGACTATTATGGGAGTTTATTTGAATCTTTCCTGTATTTCCTTTTTCAAAAACTCTTGTGCCATATCTATTTGATTATTGCTTGTAGTTGTTTTCTCAAATAACAAACCTGCGTATTGTGAGGCTGTGAGTTTTTCGTCATCTTTATCTATTAAGGAATTAAGAATATTAATCATGTCTTCCTTCGCGTTTCTTATGTACGCCCATGCTTGAGAGGATATATACAATTGTTGTGATAAATTGTGTTCGTATTCGTCTCTAATGTTTTTTATCATTACGTCTCTTAACAAACGCGTACTCATACCTACTTCATAGCAACGCAATACTAAATTATCGGGCTTCATTCTCTCCAAAAACAAAACTAATCTTTCGTATGCTTGCAATTGTATCGGTGTTACTACTTTGCGAACCTCACTTTCGGATATTTTTTGTATCTCTAACAAAGTTTTCTTTTGTTCATTGGTTACGAACTCTTTTGTTTGATGCATCATATAGTAACCAAAAACAATTATCATTACTATAAAAGCAACTGTAATTAAGATAAAAGCTGTTATTTCCATATCTTTTTTCTGTTTTTATTGATTATTATCTATCCTTTTATTATACCAAATTAATCTAATTTCAAAACCGCCAAAAAAGCACTTTGTGGTACTTGAACATTACCTACTTGACGCATACGTTTTTTGCCTTCTTTTTGTTTTTCTAATAATTTACGCTTACGCGTTATATCTCCGCCATAACATTTTGCCGTTACGTCCTTTCTAACTGCTTTAACTGTCTCGCGGGCTATAATCTTCGATCCGATAGCTGCTTGTATTGCGATATCAAATTGTTGTCTTGGTATAAGTTCTTTTAATTTTTCGCACATACGTCTACCAAATGAGTAGGCATTAGCTGAATAAATCAAAGTAGATAAAGCATCTACAATCTCACCATTAAGTAATATCTCTAATTTAACTAATTTACTCTCTCTATATTCAAAAGGATGATAATCGAAAGAAGCATATCCTTTGCTAATAGATTTTAATTTGTCATAGAAATCAAATACTACCTCACTTAATGGTAATTCAAATATTATCTCTACCCTATCTGTTGTGATATAAGTTTGATTTTTTAGTATACCTCTTTTATCTATACATAATTTCATTATTGGTCCTATGTATTCTGCTTTAGTTATAATGGAGGCTAATATATATGGCTCTTCTATATATTTAATAGCAGAAACATCTGGTAATCCGCTCGGATTATATACTTCTATACAATCGCCCTTAGTTGTATATACCTTATAATTAACATTAGGTACGGTAGTAATAACCGCTATATTAAATTCTCTTTCTAATCTCTCCTGTATAATCTCCATATGTAGAAGTCCAAGAAAACCACAACGGAAACCAAAACCTAACGCCAAAGAACTCTCTGGTACAAAGGTCAAAGAGGCATCATTAAGTCGTAACTTCTCTATAGAAGAACGCAATTCTTCATAATCTGACGCATCCTGCGGATAAACTCCCGCAAAGACCATAGGTTTAACCTCTTGAAAACCTTTTATTGCCTCTTTACAAGAATTATCTACTAATGTTATCGTATCTCCAACCTTTACTTCACTACTTGTCTTTATAGAACATATTATATAACCTACATCGCCGGCTACTAATTCTTTACAAGGAGATAGTGTATATTCCAAAATACCTACTTCTTCGGCGGAATACTCTTTATTAGTCGCCATAAAGCGAACTTTATCCCCTTGTTTGAGTGTACCATTAAAGATTCTAAAATAAGATATTATTCCTCTATAACTATTGAATACCGAATCAAAAATTAATGCCTGTAAAGGAGCGTTAGCATCTGCTTTCGGGGCTGGTATTTTGTTTATAATAGCTTCTAATATCTCTTCCACACCTTGTCCTGTCTTGCCACTAGCTAATATTATATCCTCTTTTTGGCATCCTAATAATTCTATAACCTCATCTGATACCTCTTCTACCATAGAGTTCTGCAAATCTATCTTATTCAAAACAGGTATTATAACTAAATCATTATCCAGGGCTTGATAAAGATTAGAGATTGTTTGTGCTTGTATACCTTGCGTTGAGTCTACTACTAACAATGCTCCCTCACAAGCAGCAATACTCCTTGAAACTTCGTAAGAAAAATCCACATGACCCGGAGTGTCTATAAGATTTAGGTGGTATATCTCATTATTATATTTGTATTGCATTTGTATTGCATGAGATTTTATGGTTATTCCTCTCTCCCTTTCCAAATCCATGTTATCCAAGACTTGTTCTTCCATCTCTCTTTGCGGAATAGATTTGGTTTTCTCCAATAATCTATCCGCCAATGTGCTTTTGCCATGGTCAATATGTGCTATAATACAGAAATTTCTTATGTTTTTCATTTTGCAAAATTACGAAAAAAATCTATTCAATTAGATACCTCAAAATTCTTATTTGATATTATTTTGATAATCTCTAATATTATCTCAACGATCTCTAATATTATTTTGATAATCTCTAATATTATTCTAATGATTTATATTGCTAACAAATCCTACCCTTACAACAATAAGGCAAGTATCCTAAAAAAGTCTTTATTATTAACTTCCGCTACAGTTTCTTACATACAAACGCCAACCATCGTAATATGTACAATAAGCATATAACATTCTTGTCGTGGAAGATGTTTGCAAAGGAGAACCATCATAACTTAACCATTGACTATTACACTTTGGACAAAAAATAATTAAGTTATTCGTCTTATCTACTTCCAATCTACCTTTACAACCTTTACTAACACAACTTCTTTCATACGCCATAAACTCATAATGTGAATTTCTAACAATAATTATTCCCCTATTGCCCCCTTCGAAATACTCCCAACCTCTTGTACCATCGTTAAGATTATAATATTCTACATTATCAGGCTCTATATACATATTAACATATCCCCACTCATCGAAATCATCTTGACAAGCACAGAACATAATAAATAGTAATAACAATAATTTTATTTTTCTTTTCATTATGAATTTCTTAAAATAGATTTTTCTTTTTTATTCTTATTCAGAAGCAAAAAAACTAACCAAAACAACTCGCCCTACTATATTCAAAGAATTCTTATCTATACAATCCATATCATCCTTTGTGGTATGCCAATAAGGAAAGAAACTTGTATTAGGACTATTTTGCACAATATCAATTGTAGGTATCTTTGCAGAATGATTTATCCAAACATGATCGTCCATAACAGAAACATAATCCCCCTCAATAAACGTATCTCCATAACCTAAATCCTTTGCAATATTCCATATATTATTTACAATCGAGCGAGCATAACCCATAGAAACCTCATCTTTGGAAAAACGCGGATTTTTAGTCCCAACCATATCCAGAAGTATTCCATATTTTGCACGATAATAAGGAATATGCAAATTTTCTGCCCAATATTGCGAACCTAAACACCAATCCGTTTGATCCTCTACGTCTTCTTCTGCCCAGGTAGGACAACCCTGATCCTCCAAATCAAAAAGAATAATATCTAATCCCTGTTTTGTTGTCCTATTACTCATCACCCTTGCTATTTCCATTAAGATACCTACTCCCGAAGCCCCATCATTAGCCCCAATTATAGGATCTTTCCTCTTACTTTCGTCCGGGTCATTATCTGCCCAAAGACGCGAATCCCAATGAGCCGATAACAAAACTCTATCTGTTGCCGTAGGGTTAAAAGAAGCAATAATATTCTTACCTTTAACTTGTTTGCCATTCCAAAGTGTAGAAGAAAATTCTTGCACATAGACAGTATCCGCTTTTTGTTTGAAAAAATCATATAGATAATCAAAACACTCTTGTGCGCTTTGAGACATTGGTATACGGGGACCAAAATCGCATTGTTTCTTAACAAAATAATACGCACTATCTGCATCAAAATTAGGTATCTTTACCTTTGTATAATCCACGAAAGAGTCCTCCCCTATTGTTTTTTTCTTACCACAGCTCAACATAACCAAAAAACACAGCAAAGTTATTATGATTGATTTTACCTTCATTCCATTTTTATATTTTTATATCTACAAGTATTTTAACGAAAGTAATTACTTTTTATTTTGCGATAGAATATTTTTTTCTTTTATAACATATATTTGGAAGGGATGGAGGAATTAATAATTTTAGTGGTTATGATTAGAAATTATCCACGAATAAAAAATGACCAATAAGGAAAATAGAACATTTTAAAGAAACAGGAATTCTAATAGTATCACACTTCGTCAAAATAGAATCAGATTTCATTCAAATAAAATCAGATATTATTTTGATAATTTTTGCACCTATTCTAATTGTTATATAATCAAATTGTTACAAAGATAAAAAAATTACCTATTTTTACTCAAAAAATTACCACCGAAAATAACCTTATAGGAAAAATAGAACATTTTGGGGTTTGCAATAAGACGTAAGTTTGGTAACTTTATGATAAATTAAGATCAGAAGTTATTTGTTTGCTTTGGGATAATATTTCAAAGATAAATATTGTATCTATCAGATAGTTACAAGTATTCTTTTATTAATTTTATTCAGTAACACTAAAATTTTACATTTATTGGAAAAAAAATTATATCTTTGCACTCAAATTTATATAATATAAACTTTAATAATTTTTGAAATTATGTCACAGATAATTGGTATTCACGCAAGACAAATTCTTGATTCAAGGGGAAATCCTACAGTAGAAGTAGAGGTATATACTTCTGCCGGAGCAGTTGGTAGAGCAGCAGTTCCTTCTGGAGCATCTACAGGTATACATGAGGCTGTAGAACTTAGAGATAACGATAAGTCTATGTTTCTTGGTAAAGGTGTATTGAAAGCAGTCAATAATGTTAACAAGACTATCGCAGAAGAATTGAACCAAATGGACGTACAGGACCAAGTCTTAATTGATAAACGAATGATAGAGTTGGATGGTACAGACAATAAGGGAAGATTAGGTGCTAATGCTATATTAGGTGTATCTTTGGCGTGTGCAAAAGCCGCCGCTATGGAGACTGGACAAGAGTTGTATAGATATATTGGAGGTACAGAGGCACATGTTTTGCCTGTTCCTATGATGAATATCCTAAATGGCGGTGCTCATGCAGACAATAAATTAGATTTTCAAGAGTTTATGATTATGCCTGTCGGTGCAAATAGTTTTTCCGACGCTTTGCGTATGGGTAGTGAAGTTTTTCACAATCTTAAACAAGTTCTTAAATCTAAAGGTTTGTCTACTAACGTAGGTGATGAGGGTGGTTTCGCTCCTAATCTATCTTCTAACGAAGAAGCAATAGAGGTTATCTTACAAGCAATAGAGAAAGCGGGTTATAAACCTATGGACGACATAGCAATAGCAATGGATGCCGCAAGTAGTGAATTGTATGACAATAACAAAAAAGCATATTGTTTAAGATGGTCCACCAAGGAGGAATTAACTTCTACTCAAATGGCAGATTACCTAAAAGGTTTGATAAATAAATACCCTATCGTGTCAATTGAAGACGGTATGGCCGAAGATGATTGGGAAGGTTGGGCAACATTAACCAAACAATCTGGCAATATACAATTAGTAGGAGATGATTTGTTTGTAACAAATGTTAAACGTCTACAAAAAGGTATAGATGATAAAGTTGCTAACTCTATCCTTATCAAATTAAATCAAATAGGTACTCTTTCAGAAACTATTTCCGCCGTAAGATTAGCAAACAATAACGCCTACACTGCTATAATCTCTCACCGCTCTGGCGAAACAGAGGACACAACTATTGCAGATCTTTCGGTAGCCTTAAATACTGGTCAAATTAAGACAGGTTCTGCTTCTCGTACTGATAGAATTTGTAAGTATAATCAACTTCTACGTATCGAGGAAGAGTTAGGAGAAACAGCACAATACTTAGGTAGAGATATCTTTAAGAGAAAATAATAATTAAACATGATTAATTAAATTATTAATGTGAGAAGAAAGAGATACATTTCTTCTCACTTTTTGTTTGTTATCAACTCTTAATTAAGAATTTAGTCCATTTGTCCGAATAATCTATGTAATTATTTTGAATAGTATCACATTTCGTCAAAATAAAATCAGTAATTATTAAAATAAAATCAGTAATTATTTGAATAACTTCAGTAATTATTTTGATAATTTTAGCACTTATTTTAACTAATATATAATCAAATCGTTACAAAGGCGAATTTTTTGCTCATTTTGACTCAAAATATGACCATAAAAAAATGACCTTATAGGGAAAATAGAACATTTTGGGGGCGTGAAACATTGCAAGATTTTTTTATTTTTCCAATACTTTTTGCGGATAACAATAGAAAATCATCTATTTAATGACAAGAGTTAATAATCTTCAAATATACTTCATCTATTATATGTAGATAGCGTCAGAAAATGGAATGATTTGCTTCAAAATACTTATACCGGATCTACATCTATAGAGATTCTCATGGTGTAGTTCTCTCTTTTGGCAAGAAACTCTTCATTATATTCTCTTAAACGTTGTTTTGCTAATTGATAAGACAATTTCTTTTCTATTTTTATCCAAACTTCTTTGAAGTAATAGTTTTTGATTTTCTCTATTACTGGAGTTTGTGGTCCGAATAATCGTCCTCCAAATATTTTTCCTAATTCTCTTGCGTATTCTATGCTTTTTTTATCTAATAACGACTTATCTTTGTGTTGCAAAGTTATCTTTATCATCTTGCAAAACGGAGGAAAATTCATCATTTGCCTTTGTTGAAGTTCTGCTTCGTACATTTGCCAATAGTTTCTGTTAACAACGTTATATAATAATGAATTTCCTGTCTCGTAAGTCTGTATTAAAACTTTTCCTTGCTTACCTTTACGACCTGCTCTCCCACTAACTTGCGTTAATATCTGAAATGCTCTCTCGTATGAACGAAAATCAGGATAATGAAGCATAACATCCGTCCCCAAGACTCCAACTAAAGAGACATTTTCGAAATCTAATCCCTTTGTAATTATTTGTGTTCCGCAAAGAATATCAATTTTATGGTTAGCAAAATCACTTATTATGTTAGTATATGCGTCCTTGCTCCGTGTAGAGTCTAAATCCATACGTTTTATTTTCGCATTTGGAAAATATATCTCTAATTGTTCTTCTATCTTTTGCGTACCATATCCTACAAAACGCACAGAATGAGACTGACATTGTGGGCAATAAGACAACGCATCTATATGATAACCGCAATAATGGCACTCCAAATCTTTCTTATCTTTGTGCAAAACTAACGCAACATCGCAATTAGGACACGAAGGTATATATCCACACACATTACATTCCACATGAGGAGCATAACCTCGCCTATTTTGGAAGATTATTACTTGTTTGTTATCGTTTAGTGCAGTAGCTATTGCGTCCAAAAGAGTTATCGAGAAAATATCTTTTATTGCTTTTTCTCTTTTTGCTGCTCGCATATCAATAAGTTCTATCTTTGGCAAAGGAACATCATAGAATTGTTTGGTAAGTGTATGTAGTATATATTTTTTGCTTATATTTGTGTTAGTAGGATCTGTTGCCAAATACATAGTCTCTATATTCGGAGTAGCACTACCTAATATAGTAGTGGCTTTGAATAATCTTGCTAAATACAAAGCACAATCTCTTCCATTATAATGAGGTACGGGTTCAGTTTGTTTGAAAGATGTGTCGTGCTCTTCATCTATTATCACAAGTTGAAGATTAGTAAAAGGTAGGAATATAGAAGACCTGGAGCCAAGAATAATCTGCAATTGTTTGTCTTTATTATCCGTTAGTGTACGTTGCCAAATCTCCACCCTTTCCATAGTAGAGAATTTGCTATTATATACTGCCACTCTGCCACCAAAATACTTCTCCAAACGTTTGATTAATTGTGTCGTTATAGCAATCTCTGGTATTAGATAGAGTACTTGTCCGCCTTGTTTAATCGCTCTCTCTATTAATTTAATATATATTTCCGTCTTGCCACTACCCGTTACTCCATAGATAAGATGTATCGCAGAGGTTTCAAAGTTTGATACTATATTATCAAAACATAATTGCTGTTCGCTATTAAGTACAATATTTTCTACTTGTTCGCTCTTTTGTCCAAGTTTTAGACGCGAAATCTCTATACTTTGTTTGATGAAAATATCTTTCTTTAATAATGTATTAATCGTTGAAGTATTGCATCCTTCGTCTTCTAATTCGGACTTCTTAACTATATCTCTCCCTTGCGAAAGTGCTAAATATTTTAGAATACTTATTGCTTGTGGTTGCGTTTTTTTATTTTTGTCTAAACTATCAAGTAAATCTTTTAATTTCTCTTTATCTTTGTATTCTGTATTGAGAGTAATAAAACTTTCCTTCTTTGGAGAATATCTACTATAAAGTTCTTCGTCTGTTATAAGAATATCTTGTTTGATTAGTTTATTAACTATCTTCAATATATTTTGATTATCCAAATCAGCTTTTATTTCTTCTAATGATATTTTATCCTTAGAGGCTACAAAATTAAAAACTTCTAATTCTTGTTTATTAAGTGCCGAAATATCCGAATTAAAATATGGTGAAATAGTTACTATTGTCTCACTTTTCAAACGCAAAGATGCCGGCAGGGCTGCCGTTAAGACGTCCCCAATATATGCTATATAATAATCGGCAATCCATTTGAAGAATTCTATTTGTTTATTTGTAACGATAGGTTGTTTGTCTATAATATCTAATACGTATTTCAGATTATTAGGATTCGTACCCACAAGAGTGTCGTTTAATGTTGCCTGAGTTAGTCCATCTATTATTTCTACAATTATAGCAGAGTAAATTTTCTTTCTTAATTGTACCACAACTCGCTGTCCAATCAATATCTTATCTACCAATTTTTCTGGCACACGATACGTATAAGAAAAAGGCAGATGAAGTGCTAAAATAACCTTTACACAAACAATCTTTTCACTCATTATTACAAATCTATTGTTGTTATCAATAAACGCAATATCTACAATTCTAATTTGCAAAGATAGTATAATTGTTGTTTTGAGAATAAAGTTATTGACAATATTTTTTGAAAATAGTTATTTTATGTTAGCAAAGAAATCTTTAAGTTTTCTTTCTACTGTAACTTTATAAGATTTTCTTTCAAAAAAAACAAACTCAAAACATCCCCAATAAGGAAAATAGAACATTTAAAGAAATAGAAATTCGAATAGTATCGCATATTATCAAAATAGTATCAATAACTATTC